>JALHOS010000001.1:0-4896 GCA_022842905.1 Myxococcaceae bacterium
CCTGACGCCCCTGCCCGAAAACACGAAAGCCCCGGAGTTTCCTCCGGGGCTTCGACCTGTCGGACGGGACAGGCTTTGTGACCCTGCCGGGATTCGAACCCGTAGAGAAGTGAAACCCTAACCATGCGACGGCGCACGCCCTTTGCCGTTTTCGAGTGGTCTCGATGGGTTCGAGTCTCGGCCAGCGGTCTCACCAGTGCCCGCAACTCCCACGAGTCCACAGGATTCTTGGAGACATTCTGGAGACGGACTGAGGGGGCGGCACGAACCGCGTCACTCCTCGTCGCTCGTGCTCTCATCCGCAGCATCGTCACGATCTTCCCGCGTCTCGACCGCGAGAGCACTACGTGGCACGGCGGTCGTCCTTACGTGGAGCGTGATCTCGTCCGGCTTTGGAAGCTCGGCGGTCCGAACGATGGCCTTGATGGCGAAGCCATCGGACGACCAGCCCTTGGGAAGAATGATGTCGAAACTGAAGAGTCTCCGAGGGGCGTTGTGCATCAGGTTTGAGAACACGTAGCGAACTTCGGCGTCATGAACCTCGGGTTCCTCCTCCGCGATCGCGACGGACTCGCTGCGCATCAGGTGCGCCAGATTCGGAAACCGATCGGGTCCGACTAGGAGATCGAACTGGCTCCGCAGCTTCGGGCGCTCTGGGAACTCAGGCCCCGAGTGACGGCGCGCTGCCTGAAGGCCCTCCGGCAGAAAGAGGTCGATCTCCACCGCAGAGGCGGGGCCGGTGCCCTCGTTCGTGACGAGGAGCCCGAGACACAACCTTCGACCGCGCTCCTCCTCGACGTGCGCAACCTGCGAGAGATAGGCCCTGAACGACTTCATGTGCTTTTCGAGGTCTGCCCCGGTGAGTCCGAGTGGAGCAGTCAAGATGGGAAGCGCCAACTTCCCACTGTGTCGCGCTCGCTCGGCCTCGATTGCCGCCTCGATGTCCTGCACGCTCGGAGCAACAACCCGCAGGTGCTTCAGCGCAATATGGCCACCGACGGCCTTTCCTGAGTGAAGCTCGACCCTCAAGCGAGGCAGGCGACCTTTGATCTCCGCGAGTTCGCGTTGGACCGTTGATAGCTGACGCTCCGTCTCATCTGGTTCGTCCCCAAGCTCAAGGTGCTCGGGGAGGCGGAGGACACGAAGCCCCTTGGCGCGTGCCCCCACCAAGATACCCGTGTCACGAGCGACCAGAAGCAATTCGCCGTTCGCGACGAACGAGAGCGCGGCGCCGATGATGCGGTCGTCAGCCTTCTGCGGATTCAGGTCGGGGTCGGTGCTCGCCTTCGGTTCCCACGGAAGCACGCGAAGCCAGACCCCATCCCGCAGCTTCGCGCCCGGCTCGCCGACCGATTCCTCCTCGTACTTCGTGAACCGGGAGAAGAAGGCGCGGGCCCGCTTGCTCGCCAAGCGCCCCTTGGAGCCGTTCTTGTGCTCGTCCAGTTCGTTGATGACGGTGATGGCGAGAACCAGCACCACCTCCTCGGCGGCGAGTTCTGCAAGCCAGTCAATCTGCTCTATCGGCCGAGCGTGCAGAATCACGTTCGTGTCGAGGAACACATAGAGGCGCTTGGTGCCCATCCGACCTTGATACCGGATCAGGGACCGGGGTGCGCGCGCCTTGCGGTGACTCTGGCCAAGGTCGAGATACGGGCTGCGACGCGCTCCCGCAGGCGCTACGTTCGCGCGGGCTTCGAGGTCGCAGCCCGTAGCTTGCGCTTTCGTGGCCGCCCCGCCTTGCGCTCGACCGGCTTCGTCGGCCGCAGCAGCGCCGACGGCGCAACTCCGAGCGCATCAGCCACGCGAACGAGCGCACTGATCGACTCCACGTCGCCAGCCTCAATGCGCTGAATGTGCCGGTAGTCCCAGCCGCAGAGCACCGCCAAGTCCTCCTGCCGAAGACCTTGGCGCTCGCGAAGACGTCGGACGTGCGCGCCGACGTATCCCGTGAATGTGTCGGCGCGACCGGCCATCGCGCTTGAGTAGGTCGCGGCGCATTGCGCTTACACGTCCTGTTGGGACGCCTTTCGTTGACCTCCGTCCGCGCCGCGAACAACATCAAGCAAACCGAACCTGAAGGCGCAGCGGAAAGGCGACCATGAAGCGAATCTTGAAGCTGGTACTCGGAGCAATTGGCGGGCTCATCGCTCTCTGCATCATCAGCTCCATCATCGGCAGCAAGAACAAGGCGGAGAGGGAGGCAGCGGCACAGGCGGCGGCGGAGAGGCAGGCCGCCGACAACAAGGTGAAGCTCGACGAGGGCGTCGCTGCGCTGGGCACGAACCTCGCCCCGGCGCAGCTCGTCACTACCTGCATGGCGGTTGCGAAGGCCGGGGGCGTCCCGTCAGCGCACGCGGTGAAGTGTGGCGACGCTCTTCTCGCTGAGGGTCAAGTCGTCCTCGCCGCGAAGCGGGCGGCCGACGCTGTGCTCCTGCTGGAGCAGGCCGCGAAGCTCTCGTCGAAGAAGGACGAGGCGCAGACGGCACTGAATGACGCCAAGGTCGCGGTCGCCACCGAGGCCGCGACGACGGACCTCAAGCGCGCCGAGGACGCCGTCGCCGCGAAGAACCTCCCGAAGGCGTTGGCGGCGGCAAAGGACGCGCAGAAGCAGGTCACTGTCGGGCTTCAGGTCAAAGCCGACGACGCCACGCTTACGGAGCTGAAGGGCAAGATCGAGGCGGTGCTCATGAAGGCCGACCCCGAGAAGCGAGCCGCCGCCGAGCAGGCCGCGTTCGCGACGATGAACGCCAAGGAGCACCTCGCGGCGGCGAAGGCTGCTCTCGCTGACGGCTACGACTCGAAGCGGAAATGGGGCGGTGACATCGAAGGTGCTCTTCGGCACCTCGCCGCCATCGCTGCGCCAGCCCCCGAGATGACAGAGGCGAAGAAGCTCCAGCAGGAAGTCGCGGCACGGAGGGCGCGGGAGAAGGTCATCACCTGCGACTGCGAGCTGGTGCAGGGACGCTTGGTGGTGACCGAGGGACCCGAGGATGGGGCTCCAGCCGACCGCTTGGGCGACATCACGGTGACGGGCCACTCGACCCTGAAGAGCAATGCGGCGCTCTGGTTCGAGCTGCCCGAGGTGATGTCCATCACCGTCATCGAGTACGCGAAGTACAACGACGTCCGGGGCAACGAGAAGACCATCAAGGCCGCCGAGTTCACCGTGTCCCGTGCGAAAGCAAAGGGCATCAAGTGGGAGAACGTGCGCACCGAGAACGTCCTCAAGGTCATCGACAAGGCGTGGGTGGCGCCGGGCGTCGCTGTACTGGTCGATGGCTGAGCGTCGAACAAGGTCGGCCCAGTCGTGTGGGACGTGATGAGCAAGGCCGCTGACCTGAAGGACCGCGCCGACGTCTACGCACAACAGATGGTCTGCTCGAAGTGAAGGCCGTCCACGTCGAGCTTCACCCCTAGCAACGCTCACCGTCGAGGTAGCGAAGCAGGCGGACGAGCGGAGGCAACTCGATGATTGACCCGGTGAAGGGGGTTCTGGGTCCGTCCGTTGGCGCCCCCCTCGTCGAAGCGGCGGCGTTTGACCCCGATGCTTCGGTCGAGTTGAGCGGTGCCATATGCCTGCTGCCTCCGGGCAGCGGCGCTCACTGCATCAACTCGTGTGACCACAAGCGATGCGGGCTGGTACGTGCGGCAGCCAGCGCAGGGTGCATGGTCTGCCACCAGCCCAACGGCTACCGACGGCCCATCTACTGGTACAGGTCGATGCAGGGGCATGCTGACTGCATCGCTGACGCCGTTGACAGGAGTCTGGAGCCTCTGCAGAACATCATCCTGAAGCAGGAGCTTGAGGAGGTGCTCGCGGGCCGGTCGCCCCCGACACGCCTTGCTGGACCGGGAGAACCCGGCGCCGCTTGCGCTCGGAGGTGCGCCCACGAGGAGTGCGCGACTCACCGCGCTCTCGCGAGCACGCACTGCTTCAAGTGCTCGAAGTCGGTCGGCTACCAGCGACCTTTTTGTGATGCGGGTCGAGGGCTATGCGCACGCAGACTGCGCAGGCGTCTCCGCGAAGGTGCTGGAGCGCACGAAGGATGAGGTCATGCGGGTCAACAGCCGGGAGCTTCACCGCTTCTCGCTTCAGGAGAGGTACGAGATCAACATCAAGATTCCATCGAGCAGCCGACCGCGACGAACAAGGGCGGCTGAACCCAGCGTGCCCGCAGAGCCAGTCCCCCCTGCCGTGCCCGCAACGCCAGCGACTCAGTTTCTGGGGCGGTGGCGAATCGACTGGATGGCGCGGTGGGAGCCGGAGACGACCGAGCACCGTGGCCCGGCGTTCATCGCCTTCGAGCAGAGCGCGGGCAAGGTCCAGTTCGCGACCATCAAGGCCACGTTGGCGTGCGACTACGGCACGCGCGACGGAAGTCCTCTTGTCGAGTTCTCATGGAGCGGGCACGCCGAAGGCAAGGCAGCCAACGGACGCGGCTGGGCGACCATTGAGCCGGACGGCTCCGTCAGGGGGCGCCTCTTCGTTCAGAACGGCGACGACTCCGAGTTCACCGCGAATCGGAGTGCTTCGCCCCGTCGATGACCAGCCCCTGACAGCCTCTGAAAGGGCCGCCGAAACGCTCTCGTTTTCAGGATCGGAGCCTCGGTCGGGCTGGGGCCGACCCTCGGATGCCCCCGACCCTTCGGAATGCGCCAGCCGGGCCCTCGGAAGGGCGCGGCGCGGGTGTTCGGAAGGTGGCAAGCCGCCCCCGAGCGGCACCCTCAACTTCCGAACGTCGGTGCCCTCGACGTGATGGGGTCGTGTGCTCCCGACGATGGGCCGCAACCCCAATCCCGCTGGCCGGACCCACGACGGTGTTCCTGATGTTCCGAAGGGCATCGGCGGGACGAAACGTGCCGGGCACGCCCTCAGCTACGACCTGCCGAACGAAC
>JALHOS010000001.1:4906-65163 GCA_022842905.1 Myxococcaceae bacterium
AAATTTCCCCAGCCGCCGAAACGGGCTCAGAGGGAGAACGAGGGTGGGCCTTTGCGGGGTCCTCGGCGCCCGTCAGGGCTCCTCGGCGGGCTCCCCTGCCTCTCCGGTCACCGTGACGTCGATTGCCAGCGGGACGGGCAGCGAGGCCCCTTCCGGCAGCTTCCTGCGGGCCTGCTGGCGCTCCAGTTCGTGCTTCGCCGCCATGAAGGCAGCGTCGGCCGCCCTTCGGTAGCGGATGACGAGGCTCAGGGTCTGGCCCTTGTTGCAGTCGCGCACGAAGGCCATGCCCGCGCCGTCCTGAGCGGAGGCCCCCTCGTACTGGAGCCCGCCCGCCTCGAAGACTTCTGAACGGCGGCGCTTCCACTCAGCGGCAGCCATCTTCTCAACGAGCAGAGACTCGGTAGGCGTCTCCGGACGCCATTCGTTCCGAAGGTCGGTGAACAGCTCCTCCCACTCGGCTCGGCTTTCCGAGGGCAGGAGCGAGACGGCCTCGGAGCGAAGCCCGTGCCGCTGAGAATTGAGGGCGGAGACCGCGCGGCCTTCCGAAGTCCGTGGGCCGGTGGACTTGGCGGCGTTGGTGCGGTTGGCGGCGAACTGGGCGGCGGTGGCGGTCATGGTGACGATGATCGCCGAAGTCCGCGTCTTCGACGAGTCGCAGCGCCGCGCGGTACATCGCACGCGAGGTATGAAACCCTCCCCCCTCAGACTCCCAGAGGATTCCGAAGCACAGGGGAGGCCCCGGAAGGCTGCCCCTGCCTCCGTTCGGAGAACTTCGCACCCGTCGCCGTTGACGTCCCCGGCGCGGTCGTGGTCGATCTCTCCCATGCGTCCCGACCACGAGCAGGCCCTCACCGCCATCGAGCAGCTCCTCACAAAAGTGCCGACCTCCGCTGCCGACGTCGCCGCCGCTGACGCTGTCGAGCGGCAGGCAGAGCTGAAGGTGCTGGAGCGCGTCGTCGAGCTGCTCGCCCCGCACTTCGACAAGCTCGCCGACATCATCATCGCCCGGCGCGAGGAGTTCACCTCCGAGGCGCAGCCCTCGCTGAACCAGTTTCACCGCGAGGACTACCCGGAGAAGGGCGTGCTCATCCACGAGCACGAGGGCGAGGACGGCACCGGCCAGCTCGGCCGCCTGCGCCTCTGGGGCGCGCGCATCTACCTGCTCAAGGGCGGAAGGCTGTTGCTCGTTCAGCGCGAGGGGTTCCGCGAGGAGCGGAAGCGACGAGGACTGCGACCGGACCGAAAGGAGGTCTGGGGGTCGAGTGCCGTCGAGGTCACCACGGCCGAGGCGCTGGAGCGCATCGCCCTCATCG
This sequence comes from Myxococcaceae bacterium, assembly GCA_022842905.1. GTDB lineage: Bacteria > Myxococcota > Myxococcia > Myxococcales > Myxococcaceae > JALHOS01. The sequence continues at coordinate 6,220 of JALHOS010000001.1, forward strand.
AGATGTTGCTCGATACCGTGAAGGAGCAGGTCGAGATGGCGGTCGGGCTCGCCGAGGACCACCTGCTCTCATCGGCGGAGCGCACCGCGAAGCTGCTCAAGCTCGTGGACGGGATGCACTGATCCGGCTGGCCGATCACCGTCCCGCGAGTGGTTGCCCAGAATTCCTACGCGGAATGAGTTCGACCTCTCGCAGTCGCTGGTGACCATGCCTTCATTCAAGACTGCCTTCGACCACATCACCCAGAGACAGTTCGCGGCGGCTGTGCGCGAGGGGCGAGAGGCTGCGGCAGCGCTCGGCCCCCGGTGGGAAGCTCGCCACAACCTCGCTGGCGTGCTCATCGACGCGGGCGCGCAGGGCAGGCGGCGACCGTGGGTCGTCGAGGGCATCGGCCTGCTGAATGCGGTGCTCACGGAGGTTCCGGCAGAAGCCAGCGGGGGCGTCCACTACAACCTCGGCAACGGCTACCTCGCCGCCACGGAACTGCGGAAAGGCCGCTCGCTCTCCACTCGGAACGCCCAGTCACTTGCTTTGGCGGTGAACGCCCTCGCGCAGGCTGCTGAACTCAAGCCGGACCTCCACGAGGCACGCATCAACCTCGCCAGCGCACTCCTCCAGCAAGGGAGGTCCATCGAGGCGATCGACTTGCTGACCATGGTGGTTGCGGTCGCCCCCTCGCACCCAATGCCACGGCTCAAGCGGGCCATCGCGCTGGAGCACGTTCACGGCTGGATGCACCCTCGCGGGGGAGTTCTGGATTCCGCGTTGCGCGATGCCCTCGCGGCTCAGGAGCGCGCGGGCGCCTTCCCGGAGTATGCGCACGGCTGCGAGAGCGCCGTCACGCGACTCAGGGGGCGCGTGAAGCAGGCGAGCCCTCACGGCGAAGCAGTCGAGGCACCGGGGCCGCTCTCTTGGATGTGGGAAGCAGGTCTCGCGCTGAATCCCTGCGTTCGATGCCGTGAGAGCTCGCCGACGGCCTTTGACGTTCTTGTTCTTGATGGCCTGCTAGATCATCGTGGGCGTCGCCCAAGTGCTGATGAGGTCGCAGAGATTGTCAGTGCTTGGCACCGCACCTTCAGCGCGGCGCGGTGGACAGTGATGGGCGCGATGGAGGTGGAGCACCCCCTCCCGAATGACCATGTGGTCGCCCTGCGGGGTGGAGGAAAGACGCCAGACCTCCGGACCGGCCTTCTCTTGCAGGCTGCCGTCGGCTTTCACGCTGTCTTCGACCAGATCGCCTTCGGGCTCAACGCCTACCTTCACCTCGGCCATTCGCCCAAGAACGTGACCTTCAACACGGTCTGGTATCGACGAGGCAAGCGACCCGCGCAGAAGGGCGTACTCGCTCCGTCGGAGTTGCACACGTCGCTTCGAGGGAAGGCACTGCCGCCACTTTCCGCGCTCTATTGGCTCTCGCGGTCACTTCAGGACGACGGCGGTCTCTACCATCGCCTTCGCGACCTGCGGAACCAAGCCGAGCACCACGTCACCGTCGCTGCGAACACGGTCACGTCGCGGTACTTCACCGTCGTAGATGGTGAACGCCTCGCGGCGGACGTTCTCGCCCTCGGGAGGCTGGCGAAAGCTGCCATGTGGTACGCGGGGGCCACCATCTTTGCTCACGAGAAGGCGCGCGCTCGGCGTGCAGCGAGACGCGGAGCGGTCATTGTGTCCGGCACCCGCAACGTCCAGCGAGCGTGACTACCAGTCTGCTCGGCTGCCGAACTCTCGGAGCGATGCCCTTCGCGCCTCGGCGTCGGGTAAGACCGACCCGAGTGCCGCCCAAAATGCTTTCGTGTGGTCGGGGTGGCGAAGATGAAGCACCTCGTGCGCCACGACGTACTCAACCAGCCGCGAGGGCGCCTGCACGATGCGCCAGTTGAACCGCAGGACGCCACTGGGACTGCAACTTCCCCAGCGGAGTTCCTGCTCGCGCACGAGCACGGTTGGAGAGGGTAGGCCGATGCGCGTAGCCCAGTAGACGGCACGCGCCGCCAACCGCTCCGCCGCCCGCCGCCTGTACCAGCCGATCAGCAGCGCCCGCACCCGAGTAGCCCGCGCCGCTTCGCTCAGGGGACTGTCGGTCTCCACGACAAGACGCCCCGCGTCGAGCTTCACGTTCTCGGACTTCCCGGCGAGCACACGCAAGCGGTACTGCCGCCCGAGGTAGAGGAAACTCTCGCCGCTCAGGAACTCCTTCACTGGCGACGGCCCTGAAACGGGGCGCACGAGCCGCAGCCGCCCAGCAATCCACCGCGCCTTGTTCTTCACCACTGAGTCGAGCCGCGTGACCGACGCACCCGCTGGGGCGGTCAGGATGACGCTCCCGGTGGGATGCACGGTGACCGCGACCGTCTTCCGTCGAGAGCTTCGTCGGATGCCGTAGTCGATGAGGGTCCGGCCGAACTGAACCTCGGAGTGCTCGACGATCATCAGTACGGATTCCGCGACCAAGGATGAACGGCTGGAAACGGGATGCCCGTGCTCTCATATAGGCGAGGTAGCTCAGCCTTCGGGTCTGGTCGTCGGTTGGCCGCGCCAGACCGAATGAACACGTCGTTTCCCGGAACCGTGGAGTACGGCTTGTCGCGGCCGGTCTCCACCGTGATGACGATGACCTGTCGCCCCAAGAGATGAACCGACTCGACCTTGATGAAAGGGACCGGCTTAACCCGCTCTCGAATCACCTCGTCGAGGTGCTTCATGTAGTCGGTGAGCGCCTCAGGCCTGTCGCTCTGAAGAACGCGCTTGAGGGCCTTCTCCGCCTCGGGTTCGCGGTCCTTGCCCACGCCCACGTAGATGCGACCTCCGTTCGTGTTCGCAAAGGCGACGGCCGACTCGATGACCTCTGACTCCTTCGCATCCTTTCGGTCAATGAACGGCTTGAACTCGACGTTCTCGCTTTCCCAATCCAGCAAGTCTCTCCGTGCCTGCTCGGCGACGGTCAGGGCCAACGCCTCCGCGCTGACCTCGGCCCCCGGTGTCACGCGGACGTGCCCCATCAGGTCCTTTGATGCGTGGACCAGATAGACATCCGCGAGACGCGCGTCCTTTGGCGTGTCCCAGATGAAGGCCGCAGGAACAGGGCGAATCGGGTCCAGCATCCGCTTCCCGCTCTCCGTGTCGAGCACTACCTGAAGCTCCAGTTCGGCATGCTCGGAGAGGGTGTGAATCGTCCCCGAGAGCTTGCTCCCGGCCCACTTCACGCTCTTCAGCGCGCCCCGCGTGTCGGACACGACAATCAGAAACTCTCGAAGATGAGCGGCATCCCCGCCTCCCTGTCGCTCCATGCCAAGGGTCCAGTTCTCGACCGCTCTGCTGACGGTCTCGAACGGCGGTAGCCCATGACCGACGGCAGGCCCCTGCGGAGCCTGCACTGCGTTGTCTGCGTGCCGCGCGGCAATCACCCATTCGGGCCAACCCGAAAGATTTTCAAACGCATCGGGCAGTCGTCGCTCCAGCCAGTGGCTCTCGTGGAAATTCCCGAAGTCGAACCTTCGCTTCGCATTCCTCCCGAACACCGTCGCGTCGAGCATGGAGATCGCAGTACCAAGTGGGAGCCACTGCTCCTCTAGCTGCACGCTGCCGTAGTCCACGGACCGACGCGGCTTACCCTTGGTGTCCATGAACAACGCGACACCCGTGAGAAAAGTCGAACCTGCGCGCGCCCACGTCACGAGCGCACCGAGCGGTTTGGCTCCGCGCCGGGCGAAGACGGTCTCCAGAGGCTCCCTCAGGCTCTTGATCTGCACCTTCATCGTCCTTTCCTCGCTTTCGCGAGGTCAATGATGGCGTCGGTGGCCTTCTCGATCTTCGCGTCGTCGTAGCGCGCGGCGCGCAGGTGCTTCTTGATGCGCACGCGCATCTCCCGCTGAACATCGGCCTTCTGGGTCCAGTCAACGATGCCGGTGTGCGGCGTCACCGCCTCGTCGAGCAGGGACGCCAACTCCTTCGTCGAGGTGTCGTACTCGATGGGCCGCTCGCCCACGGACGGAAGGAGGACACCGTAGATGGCGTAGGCCATGTCGTTGAGCCCAGCGTCGCTCGCCGCGTTGGCTTCACCGCGAACCGCGCCCGCCAACTCCTTGAGCAACTCCAGTTGCTTCGCGGCGTCGATGCGCTTGAGCCGTCGGTCTTCGATGAGCTTCTCCAGCCGCTCGCGCAGGGAGGCGTAGAAGGCCGGGTTCTCCTCAAGCCGGACGTGAATCTCGTGCTTGATGGCGTGCTCCATCTCTGAAGCCCTCGCCTCCGGCGTCCGCAGCTTCTCGACTTTCTCATCGAAGTCCTTCGAGAAGATGGAGATCTCCTTCACCAGAAGTTCGATGCCGTCGGCGACGACGGCTTCCTCGATGAGCTTCCGCACCTTCTCGCCGCAGTCGGAGATGTCGAAGGTGTCGTCGCGGAACCGCGCCTTCGCCGCCGAGCGAATCTTCCCGAGCCACTTGAGGTCGGAGACGTAACGCAGCGCGCTCGGATCCGGCAGGAGCATGTCGAGCGACTCGGAGAACTTCCTGAATGCATCGTCGAACTCGGCGCGCACGTCGTCGGGCTCCAGCACCGCGACGCAGTCGTTGAGGTCGTCCTTCTTCTTCACCTTGGCGAAGAACCCCATCGCGCGCGCATGACGGGTCTGGAGCCGGGGCAGTTCGTCGGCCTTCGGCGTCATCGCCCCCTTCACGTCGGAGGGTGAGAAGATGACGAGGGCGTCTTGCAGGGACTCGCTGATGCCCCAGTAGTCCACCACGAGGCCGAAGGTCTTCCGGTCGGCCTTGCGGTTCACGCGCGCGATGGCCTGAAGCAGCGTGTGCTCGCGCAGCGGCGAGTCGAGGTACATGACCTGCTCAACGGGCGCGTCGAACCCGGTGATGAGCATGTCGCAGACAACGAGGATGCTGAGGGGGTCTTCCTCCTTCAGGAACCGCTCGATGAGCTGAACCTTCTCCTCCTTCGTGCGCCGGTATGGCTCGAACCGCTTGTCGTCGTTGTGCCCGACGGAGATGACGACGGCCGACTCCGGGCCGTTGAGCTTGTCGAGCATCTCCTTGTAGGTGATGGCCGCCTCGCGGCTGACCGCCACCACCTGCGCCTTGAAGGCGTTCGGCTGGATGAACTTCCGGTAGTGGTCGATTAGGTCGAGGCAGATGGTCTCGATGCGCTTCGGAGCTTCCGCCACCGCCTGCTCGGTCGCGTACTTCTTCTTGATGGCCTCGCGTTCTTCTTCTGAGCGGTCGGCGAACACGGCGTCGAAGACCTTGTCGAGGGTCTGCCCGACGATGCGGACCTGCGGAAGCCGCGACTCGTAGAAGATGGGCACGGTGGCGTCGTCGGCGACGGCCTGCTCGATGGTGTACGTGTCGATGTAGCTGCCGAAGATGCGCGGCGTGCTCCTGTCGTTCTTGTCGATGGGCGTGCCCGAGAAGCCCAAGAAGCAGGCGTTGGGGAGCGCCTTGCGCATGTTGGCGGCGAGGCTGGCGTACTGAGTGCGGTGGGCCTCATCGACGAGCACGAAGATGTTGTCAGCGGTGGAGAGTTCGGGGTGCTCGGCGCGCTCCTTGCGGTCGCCGGACCCGGTCTCGGCCACCTCTTGGAATTTCTGCACGGTCGTCATCACCGTGCGTCCGGTCGCGCCGGTCAGCAACTCACGAAGGCCCCTGACGCTCTTCGCCTTCTCGGGATTCGGGAACCCGCAGTTCGCGAACGTCTTGGAAATCTGCGTGTCGAGGTCGATGCGGTCGGTGACGATGACGATAGTGGGGTTGTCGAGCGAGCGCGCGCGCCGGAGCTTCAAGGCGAGCCACAGCATGGTCAGCGACTTGCCGCTGCCCTGCGTGTGCCAGATGATGCCGCCGCGAGCGGTGGGCTCCTTGGCTACGTCGATGCGCTCCAGCGCCTTGTTCACCGCGCGGAACTGCTGGTAGCGGCAAACCTTCCGCACGGTCTTCCCGCGCTCCGACTCGAACACGGTGAAGTTGCGCGTGATGTCGAGCAGGTTCTTCGGCTCAAGGAGGCCGTAGAGCAGAACGTCCTGCGCGGACGGCGGGTGGCCGAGTCTCTTCTCCAGCTCCTCCGCCGACACCGGGTACGGCTGCTTCCACTCGGCGTAGAACCGCTGGGGCGTCAGCACCGTCCCGTACTTCGCCGCCTGCCCGCAGCAGGTGATGACGAGCTGGACGGTCTCGAAGAGCTTGGGCGCGCCCATCCCTTTGAACTCGGAGGCGGCCTCTTGGTAGCGCAGCACCTGCCGCGCCGCCTCCTCGAACCACTTGTCGCCCAGCGTCGGCGACTTGCACTCGATGACGGCGAGCGGGATGCCGTTCACGAAGACGACGATGTCCGGGATGATGTTCTTCTTGCCGCCGAGCACTGCGAACTGGCGCGTGACGAGAAGGTCGTTTGCAGACGGGCTCTCGTAGTCGATGAAACGAACGGTCTGGCCCTTCTTTCCGGCCCCAACGTCCTGCTCGACGCTCCAGCCGTGCGTCAGCATTGTGTGGAGCTTCTCGCTGGCGTCGAGCAGCCCGGAGGCGGCGATGTTGGTGACCGCGCGCAGGGCCTTCGACACGTTGTCGTCGGAGATCCACGGATTCAGCTTCTTCAGCGCCGCTGCTAGCCGCTTAGTCAGAACGGCATCGCGTGTGCTGTCGCGCTCGACATCGAGGCTATCGGCGGGAGCGATGGTGTAGCCAAGGCGCTCAAGTGCGGTAGCGGCGGGCCGCTCGGCTTGGTGTTCTTCGTTCCATTCGAGCGTGGCGGGGCTCACGCAGCAGCCCCAGTCGTGTTGGGGGCACCAGACTGACCCGCGAGCAGCGCATCCAAGAGAGCGCGCTTCACGGCCTTCAGTTCGTCAAGCGTGGCCTCCTCAGCAAAGAGCCGGAAATCCATATCCTTCAGACACGCGGCTATTGCTCGCTGCTCCGGCATGGGCGGCACGGGAATCTTCAGGCTCTTGAAGTAGGGGAGCCCAATGGTCTTGATGGTGCTGCCAACGGCGATTCTCTCGAACTCGGGCTTTCTTGCCTGAAGCCAGTAGTAGAGGAAGTGGTTGTCGAGGAGAGGTCCACACTTCCACGCCATGAAATGCTGGCTCACTGCCATCACGTCGGTTGTGATCGCACTCTTCCCAACTCCCGCGTCTCGCGACAGCACGACGGTTCCGACAGGGTGCTCAACGGCCGACGAGTTTGCGATCCCCAGCGGGGTTGTCTTGGCGGCCGTGTCAGAAATGTAGAGGCGGTCGAGGTGGGAACAGTCCTTGAGCGATAACCACTTGATTGATCCCCCCCAGTACTCCGGGTGCTTCTTGTCGGGGGTGTGGCCGCTGCCGCGCTCGGCGACACTGCCGAGCAATTCCAAGCGCCACATAGTGGGCATTCGCCCGCTTTCCGTGTCCTGAAACTCTGTATGCCGCCCCGGAAGACCTTGGGTCAGCAACTGAGTCATCACCGCCCAACGCACCTCCTTCGTTTGAGCGATGACCGATTCGGTCTTTGAGACCGCGTCATCAACAGCTCCGAGCACTGCGGCGATTCGCCGTTGTTCATTCAGCGGCGGCACCGCAACCTCAAGGCCACTGAACGACTCCCAATCGGTCTTCTTTCGTTTTCCGTGTTGGTTCCCGCCCTGAGTTGCTCGCGTGAAGGCAGCCTGCATTCGGGGACTCTTCACGAGGAACCAGAAGTACGACGGGTCGATCCCTTCCCTCAGTCGAAACGTGATGTACGCGGGGCTCACAAGTCCAGCAGGCACCCGCCGCTGCCAACCAATCGCTCCGTAATAGAGCGACATCGGGTCGTAAACGAAGTCACCGTGCCTACAGATTTTGTACCTCGTAACGTCGGTCGCGATGCGCTTGTTGAACTTCTCCGATTGAAGAACAACGCCAACATCCTTCGTAACCGACAGTGGGGGAAGATCCGCGCCAGCAGCGTTGATCTCCTTGAACTGAGCGCAGAGTTGGCCCAACGAGGCTGTGGACCAGCCCTGCTCTGGGCTACGCATACCCAAGCTCCTTCAAGTGGGCGTTCATCCGTGCTTCTGCTGCGGCGCGTTCGGCCTCCAGCACGCGTAACCGCCGAACTGCTGCGGCGACATCGACGGCCGCTTCGGACTCGGTCGCATCGACAAACCGACTGATGTTGATGTTGAAGTCGTTCTTTTCAATCTCCTCAATGGAGACCACGCGCGCGTACCCTTCCGAGTCGGCGAATGCCCGGAACGTGGCGGCGATCCTGTTCACGTCCTCGTCGCGCAGGAAGTTCTGGGCGGTGCCGTCCATGAACTCACGGGAGGCGTCGATAAAGAGCACCTGCCTTTTGCGAAGCTTCGCGCGGTTGAGCACCAGCACGGCGGCCGGGATGCCAGTTCCATAGAAAAGGTTCGATGGCAGCCCGATGACGGCCTCCACGAGGTCATCCGTAACGAGTCCCTTGCGAATGTCCCGTTCGCTCCCGCCGCGAAAGAGGACGCCGTGGGGCATGACTACAGCTAGCTGGCCGGTGGCATTCAACGTCGCGACCATGTGCTGCACGAACGCAAGGTCGCCTTTCGACTTTGGAGGCACGCCATAGCGGAACCGACCGAATCCGTCGTGTTCGGCAACCTCGACGCCCCACTCGTCGAGCGAGAACGGAGGGTTTGCTATCACTCGGTCATAGAGGATGAGCCCGCCGTCCTTCACGAGCTTCGGGTCGCGGATGGTGTCGCCCTTCTCGATGCGGGCGTCGGTGAGGCCGTGGAGCAGCAGGTTCATCTTCGCGATGGCCCACGTCCCGAGGTTCTTCTCCTGACCGTGGTACGTGAGGTTCTTCGCGTTGCCGCCGTGCTTCCGCACGTAATGCGCGCACTCAACCAACATGCCGCCTGAGCCGCAGGTCGGGTCGCAGATGCGCATCCCTTCATTGGGAGCGAGCAACTCGACGATGAGCTGTACGACCTTGCGGGGCGTGTAGAACTCGCCGCCCTTTTTTCCGGCGTCATCGGCGAACTTCTCGATGAGGTACTCGTAGGCCCTCCCGAGCATGTCCGGCTCGGACAGCGACGAGTTCCGCAGGTTCACCTTCGAGAAGTGCAGCACCAACTTGGAGAGCACGGTGTCGCGGTTCTTCGCGTCGCCCAGCCTCCGCTCGTCGTTGTAGTCAATCTGCGCGAGCAGCCCCTCCAGCGACTCGTTCTTCTCCTCCAGCGCCGCGCACGCCTTGTTCAGCGCCTCGCCGATGCCGGTGGAGACCTTCTGAAGCTCTGACCACCGCGCGCGCGTCGGCACGAAGAACTGGTGCTGGTCCTCGTCGCTCCACGCAACCTTCTCCGACTCGCCCGCCGCGACGAGCTTCTCGGCCTCCTCCTCGAAGACGTCGGAGAGCCGCTTCAGGAACAGCAGCCCGAAAATGAAGCCCTTGTAGTCCGACGAGTCGATGCTGCCTCGAAGGATGTCAGCGGCGCTCCAGAGGTAGCGTTCGAGCTGGTCCACGGTGAGCTTGCCGTTTGCGGTGAGTTCCCCCGTGGGCGGCGCGACATCGTTCTTCGCCGTCACCTTGGCGACGGGAGCCGCCACGTCACCGCCGAGAATGCGAGCGATGAGGACGTCCTTCTCCTTGCCGGAGCGGTCGAGTTCGAGCGCTTCGCAGATGCCCTGAAGCTCCTCCCGCCTGAGCAGACCCAACACCTCGGAGAAATCCACCGAGCGCGAGCGAACGAGGGCGTCAACGTGCTGTTCGAGCACTCGACGGTCCCCGACTTCGAGGTCGAAGTGCTCGGTTAGGGAGGAGAGGCGGTCACGAGCGAGAGTCGCAAGGGCCTGACGGCGGATCTTCGACGGGAGGATGTCCGGCTTCGACATGGTGCCGGAGACTACGCCTCGCGCGCACGATCTTCATCGAACTCAGTTCTAGAGTGCTGGCGGTGGAGCTTCAGGGCTCCCGAAAGCGGAAGCCCCGTTCACCGTGAGCCTAACCGCCTCGTCGCGGTCGATCCGCTCGAAGTCCCAGCTAAGGTCGTAGGCGAGCGCCCCCCCGGACCAGTCCACCTGACCGCTCGGGATCTCCACAACGAACGGCTCGGCAAAGCGCGTGCGAATGATGGCGAAGACTGACCCATCCGTTGCCGCCCCCATCTGGAGGTGGTCGCGCCCATCAGCCGAAACGAGGTTGAAGCACGGAACCCTCGCGGCCTCTCCGCCCGTCGGCTTCCAACCCGGACTGATGCTGTAGGTCGCTCGCCCGCTGACGAAGGTGCCGCTCACGTAGGCCACCTTGCTGATGATGCCGTCGCAGCCGCGCAGCTCCCCCCCGGTCAGCTTGAGTTCCCCGCTCGGGGTTGGCGGCGAGTACCGTTCTGGGAGCTGCACGGCTACTCGCTGAGCGACGGCCTCCAACCCGCCGTAGTCTTCGGAGAAATGTAGGACGTCGAACGGCCGTTCAACCTGAGGCCCGAAAAAATACTGGGCAATGAACCACCCCGTGCGCGTGGTGTTGCTTTCGGTACTCACGAGACACGCAATGAGTCCCTGTCTTGCGAACGACTCGACCGCCTGCCGGAGCTGCGGGCGCACGGCCGCGAGGCCCGTTCCATCACTCGCTGCTCCCGCTCGGTTCATGAGCGAGAGAACCTCGCGGCACTGTCCGACAGCGTTCACCTGCTGTGTTTCGATCTGGGAGAGCAGGTCGTCACCCAGTCGCTTCGCCAGCCTCCGCTTCGGGCCGTCCTCGGGCGACGCGGACGCAATGGAGACCAACTCTTCACGGTGGTCTGAGACGAACCGGCGAATGATTCGCTCAAGCGCGCGCGCGTCGAGCTTGCCCTGCGCTCGAACGGCTTCGCCGAGAACCACCTCGTTTTCGCGGCGGTCGTTTCTTGCGACGTTGGTTGCGCTCGATACGTTGGCCGCCGCTGCGAACATGGAGATCGCGGCAGACACCATGGCGACGACCAGTGCCGCGACCGCGAGCTTGTTCGTCGCTAGAGGCGTCTGAGCCGACGCTGACACCGAACTCGGTGCACGCCCTTCGACCGGGTCGCCCACAGCAGAGGGCTGGCGATCGGGCGCGGAATTGGGAGGTGGCGAAGGGGTGCCGTCGGACACTGCGCGAACCTAACTCGGCCAACGACTATGGTGGTGGTCGGAGGGGCCATGGGTTTCCGTCAAGACTGGGACGCGTTGGGCGTGAGGATCGACGGTCTCGCGCAGGCGGGGCTGTTCGTCGTGCAAACTGCACCAGCAGTTGGGGCTGACTTTTACGGGGTACTCAACAGCGTCGTTCTGCCAAACGCGGCAGAGACCTTCATGCTGCTTGAGCAGTTCCACACGGCGCACGAGAGCAGTCTCCCTCCAAGGGCAGGCGAGGCCTTGAAACGGTTCATCCATCTTCAGGGGGGCTTCTTCAAGGACAAGAAGCCGACCGGCTTCCCCGCGTTGCAGGGGATGGTCGCCCTCCTTCAGTCGATCCGGGCGGAGGTCACGCACTACATGACTGACCTCGAATTCGCCCAGCACAGGCGAGTCGAGCGGGCCTTCGAGCATCTGAAGCGAAGCCTCATCGTGGACGAGCAGCTTGCGACACGCTGGGAGGCGGCCTTCGACAAGCACGAGACCCACTGCGAGAAACTGGGGGCAGTCCATCTCCTCGCGCACGGTCTGTGGGCGTTCAAGGCGAGCGAAGCGGGGGCTGCCACAGACCTCATTCTGGGCTCCCCGCTGGAAGCAGATGACCATGTCGAAGCCGTCGCCGACGCGCTCGTGCTCACCGAATGGAAGCGTGTCACCGACCCGAAAGACCTCCCCAGTCACGCAGCAAGGGCGCGGTCGCAGGCAGGCAAATACGCCGCTGGGATTCTCGGCGGCGTCGAGCTTCGCTCGTTCCGCTACCTCGTCTTCGTGTCAGAGCGCGACCTCGTGATGCCGAAGGACATCTTGGAGGGGGGCGTGCACTACCGCCACATCAACATCCCGGTGATGGCGAAGACGCCCTCTACGGCGTGACGATCGTCGAAGGGCGAAGCACTGGACTCACACCTCTCATCCCGCCGCTCACTTGCTCTCTTGGGCATTCCAGTGCGAGGGCTCGGGCACCCTTCAGGCTTGGCGCCAACTCTCGAAGGTCAGTTGGCGTAGCCGTCGATGATCTCGGCGGCGCGCCTGACGACCTGCATGAGTCCAAAGACCCCACGCAGCGACACGGTCGCTGCGTCCCCGGCATTGACTGGGCCGAGCTTGGGCAGTTCCTTCAGCCCAATCCCCGCTGCATCAACGCCGTCGTGCGCGGCGCGGGCAGTCGCGAACCGGTCTCCAACGTGCTTGGAGGAATGAACAAGGCAATTCCGAAGCTCCTTGTGCGCGCGATAGACCGTCAAGTGGCCACGAAGAAGCGTTCGGAAGCGCACAGTCGTCTGAAACCGAGCGGCATCACCGCCCTTGGCCCTGATGATGGCCTTCCTGAATGACTGGCGTAGCGGGGGCAGGCCGGGCGGAGTTCCCTTCGGCGCGACCTTCGCGAGCGCGGCAACAACCACATCTGCGGAGTCGGGGAATTGGAGGGCCTTCTCCAAGGCCGCCTCCGAGGTCTTGCAGTTGAATCGCTTCCGAAGGGGCTTGATCACTACAGAAGGCAACAGCACCACCGAAGAGATGTCGGTGGCCCAGCGCTCAAACGCCGCGCACACCTCAAACAGCAGGAGCTGGTTCAGCGACTGACGATGTTGATCTGCGTCCCCGTCCACGAGTTGGTCAGGGGAGAATCCGCGTTTCACCGCTTCGGAGTGCGGGAAGCCAGCCCTCAGTCGTTCAAGGACTTGGTTGTCGCGCTGAGTGGAACTCGGAAGCGTCGCCCGAATCGTTGTCGCGTCGTGACGGAGCCGCTCAAGGCCCAACGACAGGGCGTGACCAAGGAAGGCAAGTTCATCGAGCCAGTCGTAGAACCGCACGGTACAGGCAAGGGTACGCATCGCTGCTCAGCGTACCGTCGCCCCTCCTGTGGCTTCACGCATTTGTTGTGCCGCGCTGAAGCTTCAAGAGCGGGAACCAGATGTCGCCATAGAGCGCAGCGCGGTTCGCGCCGAGCGACTCCGCCGTGCGCGCCTTGAAGTTCTTGGCCTCGATGTCCAGCGCCGCGCGCGACAGTACCTCTGACCACGCCCGCTTCGACGTGTAGCTCCTCCATCCATGGTCCCGAGTTCGAGGAGCGCGAGTCGGTCGAGTCGCTGGTCACTCTCCTTGAGTGACCGCCGAGAGGGCGGCGCACAACCTTCAGTTTCTGGCGAGGGTCGGTGGCGACCAGCTCAGGCAGCACGCTTCCGAGTGGAGCCGCTGGTCGATTTCGGCGGGGGATTTTGCGCCACCGCTGCGAGCGCCCGCTCCAGCGTGCGGCGCGGCACCTTCATCGACACCGCGCAGTCGCGCCACGAGAGGCCCTGCGCCCGCAGTGCTGCGAGCCGAGCGAGGTCCACCTCGCGCCGAGGTCGCCCCAGTGGACGGCCTGACCTGCTCTGGCCGGTGGTCTTCACCTTCGAGATGCCCGCCGCGATGCGCTGCCGGATGAGCGACCGCTCGAACTCGGCGAGGGCGCCGAAGATGGCGGTCATCAACTTGCCGGTCGGGGTGGTGAGGTCGATGCCCTCCCTCAGCACGATGACCGCGCACGCTCCGGCCGCCAGCTCGTCGAGCAGGAGCAGCAGGTGACGAAGGTCTCTGGCCAGTCGCGACAGCTCGGTCGCCATCACCTCGGTCACCTCGCCGCGCTTCACGGCCGCGCGCAGCTCGTCGAGCGCGGGCCGCGACGCCTTGCCTCCCGACTGGCCAAGGTCGATGAACTCCTTCACGTCACTCCAGCCGCGAGCCTTCGCCGCCAGCCGGAGCTGGTGGAGCTGTGCAGCACCGTCAGCGTCGCTGACGCTAGTTCGGACGTAGATCGCTTTCACCCCCGCCTCCGCGAACGTCGCTCATGGGCGACACGCCGGAGTTCACGCTGGGCCTCCCCCTGCCGCTTCTCGGCGCTCCACTCCGCGACGGCGGTGCCGCCGTCCCCCAAGGAGCGGTTGAAGTGCTCGACCAGCTCAGCGGCGTCTTTGCTGCCGTTGAGGGCCTGCGCGCACGCCTTGAGCCGTGTCCCGATGAGGTTCAGCAGGGCGGACGCGGACCTTGGAAGCTGACGCGCGGCCTCGTCGTCTGACACGGCGTTGGTTGCCAGCATGTCCGTCAGCAGCCGCACCCCATCGACCGCTGCTCGGATTTCGCCGACCTCGGCGCCCACATCGAGGGTCTTCTTCATTGCGCCTCCCAAGGCGAGCGACCCGCTGCACGCAGCGCCGCTCGGCGTCGCTGGAGGTCGCGGTGAGCCACGAGATGCTCCTGCGCCCGGCTGATGGTGATTTCTTCATCCGGCGCCGTCAGGGTGTCGGGGAAGACCGCCCGGACGCGGTCCACCGCCTCGGATGACTTCAGGCCGGAGCCCAGAAGCATGGCCGCCGCCGTCAAGGAGACGGAGACTGGCCTGAGGCACGCAACATCGAGCGGGAACCCCTGCTGGAGCTTCTCCGCGCCCCAATGAGCGACGGGAGCTAGGTCGAGGGAGAATGCGGGCAGGTGGTCGCAGCGGACGCTGGAGAGCCATCCACGGCGTCCAAGGGCCTTCTCAAAGCAGAGGTTGGCCCCCGGTTCCTCGAATAGGTCGTCGGTCGAGGCGACCACCATCAACCGCACGTCGCTGCCCGCGTAGGCGTCGAGGCGGACGTCCCCAAGACGCCAAATGCCGAAGACCCGGAGTCGCACGCCACCAACATCGAGTTCGATGGCTGCGTTCATGCCCTCGCCGCCTTCATGATGAGCACGGCCGGTCCGGATTTCAGGCGTGGGAGCCGCTTGCGGACGACCCGCTGGAGCTGCGCCAGCATCACCGACGGAGGGCAACTCCCGGCCTCAGCGAGGTCGAAGGCCAGCTCCACGAGGGCGCGTACCGCCCGGCAGAGTGATGTCGCGTCCTGCGGCGGGTCGAGGTCGCAGATGGCCCTTACGAGCGGCGGGGTGAGCGCCGCCTGAATCTGCTTCCTCGTTGGGGCCTTCCTCATGTCGTCCTCCGAGCGGGCGCGACGGGGAGAAGTCCGGCGCGAGCGAGTGCCCTTCTGATGGAGGCGGCGGAGACGCCGACCTTCTTCGCCCCGCTGCGCCAACCGAACTGCTCGACGAGCCGCCGCGCTTCATCGGGTGAGACGGGCAGTGGTCGGGAGGGGCGGCCGACCTTCGCCCCCGCCTGCCTCACGCTGGCAATGACTGTGCGGCCCTGCCGTGAAGCCCGCCGCTGCTGGTCGGCGGACAGGTACACCGAGATGGCGACGACCGTGTGGGGGTCCACCGTGGCGGTCCAACAGTCGGCAAGGCTCACGAGCCGAATCCCAGCGGTCATCAGCGCCCCAGCGATGCCGAGCGCGGTCGTCGCGCTGGGGTGGAGAGCCGCGAGCGAGGCGACCACCACCGTCGAGGCGCCCGCGTTGAGCACCTCGGAGACCAGCGCCTCGGCTGCCCCCGACCTGCGCCCGCGCCCTCGGACAACGAGGCACTGACCGCCGCCGTGGGTGGCAGCGGCATCGACAAGACGTCGGTCACCGCCTCGACGACGCCCCGTCACCACCAAGGCAACCTTGGGGACCGCTACCCCCTGCGCCAACTGGATTCTGGGAATTGCGGCCATGTGATAGCATGATAGTACATCGCATTTAGCAGGTGGGATAGCGATGGTCAGTCATAGTTGAATCAATAGGATACGAGCCGGAGGACGATGTTCATGCCCAAGCGAACAGGCGTAAGGGACCGGCCCGACCCACAGCTCTTCTCGTTGAGGCTTCCACGGCGACTCTGGGCTGAGCTGGGTGTGCTCGCGCGCCTCCGAGGGGTGCCGCTCAACGAACTCCTCGTCGGCGTCCTACAGGCCTACTGGGACACGCAGCCCGAGAAGGCGGCCGTCGCCCCGCTAGTCGAGGCGTCGGGCACGCTGAGCCCTCGCGCACGAGACAAGGCCGGAAAACCTGAGTAGCCCGTCGGAGTTTTCCGGGGGGGCGTCAGAGGTGCTGCACGTCGAGGTCGCCCCACTTCTGCTTGAGGTACTCGACTACGAGACGGCGGTGGCAGTGATGCGGCTTGTCCTCGCTGCACAAGAGGCAGGCGCCTTCGAGTGATGCGCGAGGAATCGTCTGCTCGATGCGCCGCTCAGCCATGAGCGCGAGGAAGCGCTTCTCGTAGTCGCCCCAGTCACCGCCGTCCTTCTTGTAGCCGTCCAGCATTGGCTGCGTCGGCGCCAGCACCGGCTCGTGGGCGTACTCGATGCCGCCGATGGCTTTGAGGAAGTAGCGGAGGTCTTCCTTCTTGGCGAACCCGGCAAGCTGAGAGACGTTGTTCAACCTGACGTCGAGCACCTTCTTCACTCCCGCCTTCTGGAGCCTGCCGAAGAAGCCCTCCGCAGTGGTCTTGGTGAAGCCGATGGTGAAGACCTTCACGGTGCGAACCGCTCCGCCCCTGAGTCACCCACCGTGGCGGGCTTTTCGACGTAGGCGATCTCGTTCCCGCGCTTCGTATACGCCTCGTCCACCAGCTCCTGCCGGGGCTTGAAGAAGTCGTCACCTCGGACACCGACCTCCTTCAGCAGACGGTCGAGCGCATCCTCGTGCGGTTCGAGACGGCCATCCTCGCGGATGTGAGCGGCTCGAAGGCCCCGCGCAACGAGGTGGCGGACGACGAGAATCGTTCGGTGGCAGGTCAACGGGTCCTTCTCCGCGCACAGGAGCGCGATCCGGTAACGAGCGGCCCCCTGCTCGACCCGAGTAAGCCCTTCCTGAAAGAGGGCGCTCTTTGCGAGGCGGTCGTACTGGACCTTTCCATCGACGTAGCAGCTCCGGTCTTCGCTGCGAGCACCAAGCTCGCGGCCGAGGAAGACGTAGGAGATCCCCGCGCCCTTAAGGGCGTCCTTGAGGGGCTCGCGGTTGAACTGGGGGTTCATGCGCGAGTACGGCTGCGAGCGCACGTCGGCGACCGCCGTGATCTCATTGCGACGGAGAAGCTCGATGAGCTTGGCCGACGAGTGGGTGGAGTGCCCGATCGTGAAGACGACCGCGCCCATCACGTCCCCCCAGCACGCTCAGGCGTGATGACGGCGGCGGCCAACTTGTAGACATACCCGTTGAAGCCCTCTCCGAGGCTCACGCAGAGCAGCGCGCGAGGGGTCGGGTAGCTGCCATCAGCAAGGGCCAGATACTGGCGCTCGATGGGCGGGTCGGTGACGCCGAAACGGTAGCTGACGCCGTTCAGACTGAACTCCGCCCGAAGCCTGCGCCGACTCGGGTACATCCCGTTGTCCTCGATCCGAACGACCAGAACGAGGTTCTCGGGTCGAACGAGGTAGAGCGAGCGCGAGATACCGCCAAGCTGGCCCTCGGGCACTTGGTCATTCAGCCCATGCCGCGTCGAGAAGCCGTTCACCCACAGTGGACCCTGCGGGCTGTCAACCGCAGGTTGCAGCTCCTCCCAAGAGGCCTGCCCGGTCTTCACCCAGTAGTACCCCGCGTCCAGCTCGTGATTCTCCTGTTGGTGGTCGTGGGGCACCGGTTGCTTCATAGTGATCGAGATGATGTCGAGCACCTTCGGGTCGGTGCCGTCCTCGTAGCGCCGCTCTTCCTCGGACACCTCTCGTGTCGGCCGCTCACTCACTGGCCGGACCCAGTCGCCGTACCCACCCGCCCGATGCTCTCTTCCGGCGATGCAACGCCCCGAAGGCGGCTTGCGCGAGTTGGCGAGGCAGACGATGTCTTTCGTGTAGCTCACGAGGTGGCTCCTACCAGCAGCGTACACGAGACCGCCACCGAGAGCAGGTAGCCTCAGTCAGCGACCGAGCCGCTTGACGATGATTCGCGCCAACTTCTGGGCCTTCCGGTAGCGACGTGTCCCCGGTGTACTCGCATGCGCGACGGGCTCGGGCTTGACGACGCTGGGAGCCTTCGTCCTCGCAAGGCGCGCCTTCAGAAACCGTTTGGCCTTGTCGAGTTCGATGGCAATCGCGGGCGCCGTCGCGCCCATGTCTTGAAGGACCAGCTCGGCCTCCGCGAGGAACGGCTGGATTTCCTCCGGCACCACTGGGTGCTGGACGTTCAGGATGTGGCGCTTGCGGTCTCCATCAACGGCTCGCCCACGCCAGTGAACGGATGCAGGCCGACACTTCTTGGTCGTGAGGCGATGCCTCTCTGCGATTTTCTCGAAGCGAAGATGGAGAGGCATGACCGCGCCATTCTACACGGGCAGTTCGACGCGAGCGGGACACGCACCGGGACCATGTGGTCCCGCTCGTTTGTGTGGGACGCCGACATCGTCATCGTCAGGGCCGCGAGCCAGCAAGAGAGCAAGCGCGTGATCGGCTGGCGTTGACGCGGAGAAGATTACCCTCGTCGTCGAGGATGCCTGTCACCCACTCGGATCGGACCGCCGAGCAGGCAGCTCGCGTGCGCGTGATGGAGCACCTTGCGACGGGCGGCTGGTCGTCTGCTGTCGAGCTTCACCAACACCAACGCGTAGACCACCTCCGGCTTGTGGAGCAGCCGCCGACACGCACTGCACCGAAGCGCCGTGGGCGAATGCCTGCGCTCTCTCGATGGAGGTTGGGAGATGACTGCGTAGTCAACTCCACCGACCAAGGCCTCCCTTGCCAGCGCAGCTACTGCGGGGGCACCTATCAGCCCTCGCTCGATGCAATGTGAGTGGACCAGCGCCCGGAGATCAGGACGTCCCTCGCGCGGGCGGAACACCCCGTCGCCATCCAGAGCCCCGACTATGAGCCCCGCGACTGGCTTCGACAGAGCCAATCGCGCCCGACAGACGAGGCAAGGGGGTCCGGCAGCCCTCATCGCCAGTTCCGATCTCGCAGCGGCTTGGGGTGCGCGATTGTCAACGAGTGCTCGTATCAACAAGGGAAACCATCTCGGCCTCGGTGCCGCAACACCCACCCACCAGCGGCAGATGACCCGCTTGTACGCCGTCGGTGCGGCGGCGGGAACTCGGAGCTGATGATGAACATCGACAAGACCAAGTTGAAGATTGCCCTCGTGACGAAGGGCTGGACGCTGGCTCAACTGGCAGGCGCCATCGACCGGCCGAGCACGACCTTGTCGAGCTGGGTGGAGGGACGTCACCCCGGTCCTGCTGACCTCGCGGAGCAGCTCGGGGCGGCACTCGGGGTGGAGCCCGCCTCGCTCCTTAGGGCGCCCTTGAAACCGTAGCAGCAAGGTCGCGCGAGCAACGCCGAGAAGCACAAGGCAGGAGCACTTGGGTGCTCCCGAACGGAGAGCCATGTCCTACGAACGCAGAGCTGGAGCTGGACCCGATGAACGTGTGCCAGACATTCTCGCGGTGGCGCGAGCGGCCGGGTTGGCGCCGACACATGACTACGGTGATGAGTGGCTGGTGACGTGTCCGTTGCCGGGTCACGACGAAGACGAACACCCGAGCTGCTCCCTCAACGCCGCGACGCAGGAGTTCAACTGCTTCGTGTGCGAGCGTGGTGGCGGCTCGCCGGAGTTCGCACGCATCCTGAAGCAGGAGCATGTCCCCGTCGTCCCGGTTGCAGGCTCGCCTGCGGCGAAGAAGCCGTCGAAGGCCAGTCAGTGCAACGCGGCTCGCATCTGGGAACTGCTCTCGACGCAGGACCTTCGGGGGCGGAGGGCGCTCAACAGGAGGTGGCTTCGCACTGCGCCCGAGGTGGATCTGGCAAAGTTCCTGACCGAGGACTTCGCTGGCATCAGCACCGCGACAGACAACTACCTGCGCTGGTTGGCTCGGGTGGGATTCCGCGTCGCAGTACCGATGCAGGACGTGAGCGGGAAGACGGTGGCGCTCGCGCTCAGGAACGTCGATCGAGATGCTCGCCCCAAGGTGCGGTTCTTGGGCACCCCGGCGAAGGCGTTCTTCGGGATGCCGCGCAACGTCGTTCGTCATCGGCGGGCTCTCTTGGTCGAGGGCCTCACCGACTACCTCACGGCGAGTCTCGTGTTCATCGACGACACGGAGACGACGGTCATCGGCTTCAACTCGACGGGCGGCTTCGACGAGGAAGCACTGGCCAAGGTCTTCCGCGACTTCGAGGGAGAGCTTTTTCTCTTCCCGCACAACGATGGGGCCGGAATGCGCCTGATGGCGAAGGCCGCGAACGCGCTCACCGACATGAAGCGGCGTTGGCGCTGGGTGTCCCCGCTGGTTGAGACGAAGGGTGGCGACCTCTCAGACCTGCTCGCGCAAGAGAAGGGCGACTACGACGAGTACTACGACGAGTACTACGTCAAGGTGGCGGAGGCGATGGCGGCGGCCTTGCCGCAGTTGACGCCTGAGGTCGCTTCCTTGATGGCGACCAGAGCCCCTGAACGTGACCGCACCAGCCCACCTGCGCCTGAGTGGGTGGGGGAGCCCCCCGCCTTCTGCCCGCCGCCCACGACGGCGCTGGTCTCCCGTCAGCTCCTTGGTGAGGTCGCAGCGATTCTTGATGCCTCCACCGCTCGACGGCGAGCTGCGCTCGCTTCGCGACCAGCAAAGGCTGCGACCCCTGCGCCCAGCGCTGCCGATGCCAGCACGCAGGACAGGACGAAGGGCGAGCGACCTCGGCCTCGTGTGGCAGCGGATGCCCTTCTCGGTCTCCAGCTCGACACCGCCCTCAGGTTCATGGACCGAGGCAAAGGCGCGTTCGCAGGGCCGGAGTACCTGACGAAGAAGCTGAAGGTGTCTCCGACTCGCCTGCACGCAGCGGCCAAGTGGCTCGCGGCGCGAGGTGTCAGCAGGACAACTCCCACCTCAAGCGACGGCCGGAGGCACTGGCAGGTCGCGAAGCCCATCACGGATAAGGAGGCGACGTGCGACTACGTGCCCGTGCCGTCGGCGGCCGTCTTCGAGTTGAAGCCGCTCGACTTCTTCGTGCTCGCAACCCTCCACGACCTGCACGAGCTTGCCTGCGGCGGCGACGCCAAGGACCACCGGAGAGAGCTGCTGCCCCGCACGGGGTACATGAACATGCCCATGGCCACCATCTTGTCGGTGATGCCCATGGGGCCGAAGCGGGCAACGGCGTGCCTCCTTCGACTGGAGGAGAAGCGGTACTTCAGCGCGAAGGTTCGCAAGCTCTCGCCCCCCATCAGCACCAACCCGCTGGGAGGGCTCCGGCGAAAGCCGTCAGCGACGCCCGAGGAGTCGCCATGAACGCGCTCTTGTTCCCCGCCAGCCATCATCTCCCAGCCCCCCGAATCTTAGGGAAGGTTCACCTTCGGATTCTTCTTAGGGTTCTCCTTCCACTGATTCTCCTTAAGGACTTCCGAGGAGGCCCGATGCCTGCGGCATCCCTCGCGAAAGTGGCTCCTCGAAGGATGAGTCACGTCAACGCGTCTGCCAGCGCGCAAAACGCGTTGGGCATCGCGTCCAAACGCATTGGGGCATTCGCTCGAACACGTTGGCGCCAGAACCCCCACGCGTTCGGAATCAGAAACGACGCGTTTTCGGCCAGCGACGCCCAACGCGTTCATGGCCCACCCGAATTTCGCCGACCATTTCCTCGACCAGTTGCGCAACCTCCCGTGCCGCCGAGGGAATCCGGGCACTCAAATTACAATTCGGAGGTCACCTGCTACCAGATGAGCATGGGCAGCGTGATTGACAGAACCCCGACGCAGAACCGGACGGCAGGATGGTCCGGGCATTGGGTGCCCAGAGGGAAACGCGGCCTCAGCCGCGTGACCGACGGCGGCCCACCGTAGCGCCCGAACGCTGACGAGCAGCACCCGGATGTGATCGGCCCCCTGAACTAGCGAGGGCCACGGAGGACGGATCTTGCCCTCGGGCGCGGCCGCCAGCGCGCGAGGGACCACACGGCGGCATGGAGTTGAACGATGAGAACCGGAGACGCGAAGTACGTGCAGTTGAAGTGCAGCTCTTGTGGTCGCGGCGGGAAGCTCGCCCCGGCAGAGGACGTGAACCCCTTCGCCAAGGTTGGGGACGAGGTGGCGTGGGAGACCGCATGCCCATCGTGTGAAGTGAAGGGAGCACGATTCGAGATCGAGGCCTTTCACGACTCCGACCCGAACGCCAAGGCGATTGCCCTCTATGCGTCCGGCCCGACCCGGAGGCGCATCGACGAGAAGTTGGCCGCGCTCCGTGATGTGGCTGCTGCGGAGGGTGTCGTCGTGCGCGAGTACAGAGATGTCGCCTCTGCCAGTTCCGCGCGGAGCGGCCTCTCAGAACTGATCGCCGCCGCCGAGGAAGCCGAGTTCGAGACCGTGCTGGTGATGAGCTACGGCGAACTCGGGAAGGACCTCGTCTCGATTCGTTCCGTCGTGAACGACCTCGGTCGCAACGGCGTGAATGTCACCTCGCCGGACGGCTTCTTGGTGAGCAGGAACGAGGACTGCCCGGTGCTCTCACCCGGACTCAAGGCGATCGACCCTGAGGACGCGGAGGCGTTGGCCGAGACGTGCGGCGCAATCGCGGCGGCACGCATTCGAGCCGAGCACCCAGACGAGTACGAAACGATGGAGGAGCAGGTGCTCGACGAACTGGGTGACGAACTCGCGATGTTCTTCCCTGCCGGGGCCTACGCCTCGGATGACAGCTCGAACTTGCCCTGTCCTGAGGGCCACTTCCTCGACGGTGTCGCGATGCTGACCCCCGGCCAGTTCATTGAGGATCTCGAACCGCACTTCTGGCGGGGCTTCCGCGCCGAGGTGATCGCAGCCGCGAGTCTCGGCAAACCCCGCGTCGCTGGGCGCGGCTCCTGAGGGAGCACTTCGCCATCGAGAGTCGCGCTGGTGAGCGGCCGCCACCAGTTCCCGGAACGCGAATCAGGCAGGCGGGGCGGAGCAAGACGTCGTCGCGTCGGTCGCCTCAAAGCAAGCCGTAACCAGAAGGCAGCAAACGATCTCGGAATGCGTGGGGAGCCCCCACTCGGGGTTCCGAGACGGCAGCAGATACCCGGATGGAGGACGACCCGGTTCAAGTAGCCAGCGCAACGCGGCGCTGTCGCAACGCTCCGGGGGACGCCACTTCGCGAGGAGAACCCAACATGAAAGCAGACAATGGGTCTTCCCCGACGGGGAAGACAGATGGGCAGAGCCATGTCGAGCGGGAAGCTGACTCCGCTCGTCGCGACAATCCTCAACGCCGGGAGACGGTCAGGAAGCCACTCGGCGCGCAGGCGGACGAGGTTCCGGGAAAGTCGGCACCTGAAGGCGGCACTGAGCTTCCGAATCTTCTCTGCACGCCGAAGGAAGCCGCAGCGTTCCTGCGTTTGACGCTGAAGGCGCTCTACGGGCGACGGGCTCGCGGCCAGATCAAGTCGGTGACGATCGGGCGAAGCATCAGGTTCCGTCGGACTGACCTGCTAGCGTTCGTTGCCGAAGGGCGTGCGCCGTCGCCGAGGAGATCTCGATGACGGTCTACATCAGGCCTTACGTGGTGGCCGTGAACCACGTCAAAGACTGCGCCAAACGCAGGTGCAGTCCGGATTGCAAACGCGTCACTGAAGGCTGGGAGGTGGACGTCGTGTTGACCCTGCCCGACGGCGAGGAACTCCGGGAGCGAAGGAAGAGCCCGGTTACCTCGAAGGCGGGCTCCAAGTTCTGGGCGGAGCAGCGGGAGGGTGAGCTGCTGCGAAACGGGAAGAAGCGCGCCGATGCACTGATTCCGACGCTGAAGGAGTTCGTGCCCCGGTACATCGAGGAGTTCTGCGTCGCCAACAAGCAGAAACCCAGCACCATCGAGAGCAAGCAGGCGACTTTCGATGGGCGATTGCTGCCGCTGCTTGGTGGGCTCCGTCTCGACGAGATCGGCGAGGAACAGGTTCAACGCGTCAAGGCCGACATGAAGGACTGCAAGCCGAAGACGATCAACAACGTGCTCTGCATTCTCTCCAAGGCCCTGAAGGTGGCGATCAAGTGGAAGAAGAGCACTGGTCTCACCGCCATGCCCGTTCAGATTGAACCGCTGAAAGGAGCTGGGGCCGAGGTCCGGTTCTACGAGTTCGAGGAGTACGCGCGGCTCGTGGAGGCGGCGGAGAAGCTCGATCTCCGCTCGCTGGTGTTGGTCCTCCTTGGTGGCGATGCCGGTCTCCGCACCGGGGAGATCATCGCCTTGGAGTGGTCCGACATCGACTTCCGGCGACGAATCATCATCGTCGGACGGTCGGAGTGGAACGGCAACGTGAGCATCCCGAAGAGCAACAAGTCTCGGAAGGTGCCGATGACCGAGAAGCTCACGGCCGCCCTCAAGGCCCTCAAGCACCTCCGTGGGCCTCGGGTGCTCTACCGGGACGACGGCACTTCGACGTCGAAGCAGACCCTAACGACGTGGATGAAAGCCGCGCAGAGACGGGCTGGGCTGAAGGAGACCGGGAACAAGCACATCCTCCGGCACACCTTCTGTTCGCACCTCGCCATGAGGGGAGCCACCGTGCTCGCCATCAAGGAGCTGGCCGGGCACAGCAGCCTCAGCACGACGATGAGGTACATGCACCTCAGCCCGGACCACAAGGAGCAGGCCATCCGGCTCCTCGACCAAGCTCGGAATGGTTCTCAGCTTGGAGACATTCTGGAGACGGACCGACCGGCCACCCAGCACTAGGCGGTGGGCGCTGTTGCTCCGACCCCAGAAACACCAAAGGCCCCGAGGAGTTACCTCGGGGCCTTCGTACCTCGGGACGAGCGAGGATTTTTTGACCCTGCCGGGATTCGAACCCGGGTTTATGCCGTGAGAGGGCACCGTCCTAGGCCACTAGACGACAGGGCCAAAACGCGCGCGGTGAGTACGCCACACGCTCACTGAAATCAACTTCCACCAGCACCTTCAGCAACTCGACTTCACTCCCCGGCCCCAGCACAGCGAACCGGCTCACCTGAGCGGCGGAAGGGATTCGAACCCTCGACCCCAAGCTTGGGAAGCTTGTGCTCTACCAACTGAGCTACCACCGCGAAACCGCCCCGGCCGTGTACCGAAACTCGCCGGCCGACGCAACGGCGTCGAAACGCTGACGGCGTGCCCGAAGGAACCCCTCGGGACACGCCGCCGCGCTTCGTCCGACAACCCGCCGAACGCCTACTTCGACGACGTCCAGCTGCCCTCGTTGAGCAGCTTGTTGATCTGCTCCTCAGGCGAGCAGGCCATCGCGTTGTTCTGCGCCCGCAGGCACTTGAGCACCTTCGCGTCGTACGTCGAGCTGAAGATGACCTTGTTGTAATCGGTGTACGCGACGTACAGCGTGTCGCCGCCCACCCAGGTCCGCGCCGTCACGAACTTGATGTTCATGCAGCCGCTCACCGCCACCAGCGCCAGCAATCCAAAGAGTGTCTTCTTCATGGTCATGTCTCCTTGGCGCCTTAGAACTGCACTTGGCCGGTGTAGACGTTCGTGAGAATGGTCGAGGTCGCGCAGTTGCTCTCGGTCCCATTCGCGTCGTAGTCACACATGCGGATCTGGTAGTCGTACAGCACCACCTGGTTGTTCGATCCGTTCCCCACCGACGTCATGGGCACGTAGATCGTCTTCGTCCCGCGGCCGCCGACGAAGCTGTCGTCGACCAGGTACTGCGGTCGACGGCACGCACCGAGCGCGACGAGCGCCAAAGCACCGAGCATCAGAATCTTCTTGGTCATTGGTGTCGTCTCCTCAGTTCACCGAGTTACCCACCGAGCCACCCGAGATCGTCGCGGGTGAGCCAGGCAGCATCAGGTCCGGGCAATCCAGATCGACGCCCTTCTCGGTGCAGGACTTCTTGCACGAGATGGCGCCCGGCTGCTCCGAGCACTTCCAGAACTGATGCCGAATGCTCGTCGGGAAGATCTGGAAGAACCAGATCCCGTACGTGTCCACCGTCTGGATCACCGTGACGTTCTTGTCGCCCGACTGAATCACCGACTTCAGGCTCCGGCTCCACAGACAGCCCGAGCCGCCCACGGCCAGCGTCGCCAGCGCGGCGACGGCCACCATCTTCCGGAAGGTCTTCATCACTTCTCCTCCACGAAGGTGAGGGTGAGGGGCTTGCAGTTGCTCAGCGCCCCGTCGGCGCCGGCGTCACAATCGATGACGCCCTGCTCCGTATTGCCCCAACCGAGGTTTCGGTAGAACAGCAGCCGGAACTTGCTGTCCCGAGTGGTGGACATGCTGGTGATGATTCGAGGACCGGCGCACGCAGAGAGGCCCAATGCCCCCAGCGCTGCCAGCGCAATCAGTCTCTTCATGCTGTGACTCCCTCCGAGGAAAAACTGCGGCGCGGACCCTATCGCCTCGGGCGTGCGCCACAATGAAAAATTGCTTCCCGGAGAGATTTCTGCGGCGTCAGTTGATCTGGGGCTCGCAGGAGCACGTGGCCCGGTTGCAGGTCAGCCCCGCCGAGCACCCGCCGCAGTTGTTCGGGCACACGCACATGCGCGTCATCGCGTCGCAGACCAGCGGCGCCACGCACATCATGCCGCAGGGGTCGCCGTCGAAGCGCGTCATGGCGTCGTTCCAGTAGCGGTAGCTGACCGCCACCTGCACCCCCGACGCGCTCGGAATGCAGTTGCCGAAGAAGGCCACCCGCCGCGTCGTGCTGTCGATGTCCCAGCCGTTGGTCCGATCCCGCGGCACGTCGGCCGTGTTGCACGTGCCCCGCGTGGAGCCGGCGGCCATGGCCACCTTGATCGTCGCGTTGATCGGCGGGCGCTGCAGCCGGTGCCCGGTGCTGCCGACCACCGCGCGCAAGATCGCGTCGATCGTCTGCTCCTGCTGGGCGAGCTGCTGCGTCGTCGGGCTTGCCGGGTTGAACACTTCGATGTTGCCGAGCACGCCGCCCACGTTGCGGATCAGCGTGTGGTACTTGCCCGGGTTCACCTCCGGCGTGCCGTCGCCGCAGTCGGTGCCCTCGGTGCAGACGATGCCGTGCGCCGACCAGTTGCCGGCGCCGAAGCGCGTGTTCATCGTCGTCGCGATGGAGCTCGCCGTCGTCCCCGACTGATCCCGCGTGTCCGACAGGAAGATGATGTGCGCCAGCGCGCCCATGCGGAACATGCCCGGGTTGTTGGACGGGTGGCTGCGGTTCAAGAAGCTCAAGAGCCCCGAGAAGCCCTGCTCGTTGCCGTTGCCCGTGATGCCGAACGCCGTCGTGCCGGTGAACCAGCTGGTGAGCGTCGCCACCTGATCGGTGAACTCGAAGAACTTCCCGTCCCACGCGCTCGAGTACCAACCCGTCGACACCCCGGCCGCCCGCCAGTTGAGCCCCGCCGTCGTCAGCCGCCCGCCGAACAGGCTGCCGGCGCGCGAGACCGCCGTCTGCGAGTCCTCCATGGAGCAGGAGTCGTCGACCACCCACAGGAAATCCACCGTCTGGTTCACCTGCGCCTGGAACACCTCACACTGGGTGCCGTCGAAGTCGCCGAACTGGGCCACCGCGCTGCCGCCGGCCACGTCGTCCTGCGTGAAGAGCACCGGCTGCTGGCTCGCCGACGCGGCGGGAATGAACGCCGCCACCACCACCAGCCGCGCGTCCGTCGCGCCGGGCGCGGTGCGCACCGTGTACTGAACCTGCGCGCGGAACGGCCCGCTGACCCCGGCGGCGCCCATGAGCGTCCCCGTCGTGCCGCTGCCGAGCACGCTGCCAGCGACGGCGTTGAGCTTGGCCTTCAAGTCCTGCGTGCCGCTGACGTCGTACGTCGCGCGGATCGACGCGTAGCCGTCCCAGCTCGTGAAGTTCTGCACCAGCGGGTTGGTCGCGCCGCCGAGCGCCGCGCGCCCCGCCTGCTCCTGAGCGACGGCCGTCGCGCTCGCGGCCACCGTCTTGACGACCGCGAAGCCCGCGACCCGGTTCGTCCCGTCATAGAAGATGAGGCCCCGCTCCTGCCCGCCCTGCGTCAGCGTCGACACTTCGGTGAAGGACGGCGCCAGGGCCACGTTCACGTCGGCGAAGCCGTTCTTCTCGAACTTCACCGGGCGCAGGTTCGCGGTGGCGCAGGCCTGCGTCGCCGGGCCCATGGCGTCCGCCGGGTTGCCCGGGTTGAGCTCGCCCATGTCCGTGCGCCCGTTCAAGTTGGTGTCCTCCGCGCCGTCCATGATCCCGTCGCCATCGCTGTCGGCGCTGCACGCGTTGGTGCGGCTGCCCATGTCCGCGTCGAAGGACGCGGTGGTGTACGTGCAGCCCATGGCGTCGTGGCCCGGAGGCGTCAGCCCGCCCTCCACGCCGTCCGGCAGGCCGTCGCCGTCGCTGTCCCGCTTGCTGGGGTCCGTGTTGCAGCCCGCGGCGCCCATCGTCTCCTGCTGATCGCTGTAGCCGTCACAGTCGCTGTCGCCCTTGAGTGGATCGGTCTCCCCTGGATCCCGCTTGCCGTTCTTGTTGGCGTCTTCCACGCCGTCGGCCAGGCCGTCGTTGTCACTGTCCACCTTGGTGGGGTTGGACTTGGACCGCGGATCCGTGTCGGCGACGAAGCCCATGCAGGTGACGATGGTGCTGCTCTTGCCCATCTCCTGGCCGTCACCCAGACCGTCGCCGTCGCTGTCCGACGCGCAGGGGTTCGTCTTGGCCCCACCGCCGTAGTCCGTCGCGTACTCCTCGGCGTCCGTCAGGCCGTCGCAGTCGCTGTCGAGCATGGGGTTGGCGGGGTTGCTGATGTCGCAGCCCGTGTACACGCGGCCCATGCCGCCGGCGCCCGCGCCACCCGCGCCGCCCGTCCCGCCGCCGCCGGAGCCTCGGCACACGCTGGCCTGGCACGTCTCTCCCGCGGGGCAGTCAGTGTTGTTCGCGCAGGTCCGGTTGCTGGCCTGGCGGCACTCGCCCATGGTGCACACCTGCCCGGCGGGGCACTGCGCGGTGGTGGTGCACTGCTGCACGGTCTGGCCACACGCGGCGAGCACGCCGACCGCGGCAAGTCCGAGCGCAAAAACGTGGTTCTTCATGGACGGCTCCCTTCAAGCGAAAACGAACGAAAAACGTCGCGCACACTACACGCAGTCAGCGACCAAAAGCACATGCGGGGTCGAGTAGCCCGAGAAGCTCCGGGCCGACGCCACGCGAAAACCGCTGGACGAGAGCGCCTGCGTCAGCACGTCCCTCGGAGCGAACTGCAGGCCCCCGCTGCCCTGCGTCTTGCCCAGCACCGACACCATGAAGCGTTCTTGGAGCAAGGCCTTGGTCACCTTCCACGAGCCGTCATCTTCGGCCTCTTTGAGCACCAGGCGCCCGCCGCGGCGCAGCAATGTCCGGGTGTGCGCCAGAAAGTTCCGCCACGTCTCGACGGGCAGCAGGTACAGCACGTCGCAGACGAGCGCACAGTCGAAGGCTCCCGGCTGCCGCGCGGCCAGCGCCTCGAGGGCCTCCACCCGCAATTCCACATTGGGCAAGCGCCCTGCCCCAGCCTGCGCCCAGCGAATCTTCGCGTCGTCCACGTCCACCCCGAGCACCCGCGCCTGCGGCAGCCGCTGCGCCACGTGGGCCAGCACCAGCCCATGGCCACAGCCGATCTCCACGATCGACTCGCCGACGGCCGCTTCGGCCACCTCGACGATCGGCGCGCTGGCCTGGCGGGCGCGGACGAACCAGCGCTCCTTGAGCGGGAGCGCGTCGAAGCAGGAGGGGATCGCGCTCACGCGTAGAACTTCTTGCCCGCCTTCAGGTACTCGGACAGCAGCGGCGCCGGCTCGAAGCGCTTGCCGAACCGATCCTGGTAGTGCTCGGTGCGCTCCAGAATGCGCCCCAGCCCGCGCTGGTCGACGTAGCGGAACGGGCCGCCCAGGAACGGCGGGAAGCCGAGCCCGAAGATCGCGCCGATGTCGCCGTCTCGAGGGCTGCGCAAGATCCCCTCGCCCAGGCAGCGCACCGCCTCGTTGACGAACTGCAGCACGCAGCGCTCAGCCATTTCGTGGCGGTCCATGCGCTTGCGATCTTTGCCGTGCGGCATGGTCGCGTAGACGCTGACGTCCACGCCGGCCTTCTTCCCGTGCTCGTACAGGTAGAAGCCCTTCTGCGCCTTGCGACCCAGCCGCCCCTCGGCCACGAGCGCGTCGGTGGTGCCCGGCGCGAGCAGCCGATCGCCGTACGCCTCGTGCATGATCTTCCCGACCTTCGCCGCGACGTCGATGCCGACCTCGTCGAGCAAGGTGATGGGCCCGACGGGAAAGCCGAAGTCGATGAGCGCCTTGTCCACCTCGGCGATGTCGGCGCCCTCGGCCAGCAGGTACGCCGCCTCGTTCATGTACGGCGCGAGGATCCGCGACGTGTAGAAGCCCACGCCGTCGTTGACGACGATGACGGTCTTGCCCTGCTTCTTGCCGATCTCCACGCAGGTGGCGGTGACCCAGGGGGCGGTGCCGCGGTGGGTGATGATCTCCAACAGCGGCATCTTGTTGACCGGGCTGAAGTAGTGCATCCCGATCACGTTCTGCGGGCGCCCGGCGACCTCGGCGATCTTGGTGATCGGCAGCGACGAGGTGTTCGACGCGAAGATCGTCTCCGGGCCGCAGATCCGCTCGACGTCCTTGAGGACCTGGTGCTTGAGCTTGAGATCCTCCGGGACCGCCTCGATCACCACGTCGGCGCGCTTGAAGCCCGAGTAGTCGGTGGTGGCGGACACCAGGGCCAAGGCTTTGTCCCGCTCGCGCCAGGTCAGCGACCGCCGCTTGACGCGCTCGTCGTACAGGCCGCGCACGTGGGCCAGCGCGCGCTGCACCCCTTCGTCGTCGCGATCTTTCATGCGCACGTGCACCTGCTGGTGCGCCGACGCCACGTAGGCGATTCCGCCGCCCATGAGCCCGCCGCCCAGAATCCCCAGCCGCTTGACCGGCCGCGCTTTGACCGTGGGGTCCGTCGTGCCGTTCTCCTTCTTGAGCGCGGTGGTGGCGAAGAAGATCTCCACCAGCCGCCGGGACACGTCGGACATGACGAGCTCACCGAAGGCCGTCGCCTCCGCCTCGAGCCCGGCCTTCATGCCCTTGTCCAAGCCGACGCGGATCGCCTCGAGCGCGCGCTCCGGCGCCGGGTACTTGCCCTTGGTCTTCTTGAGCAGCTGCTTCTTGGCCTGATCGAACAGCACCTTGCGGCCCAGCGGGTTGTCCTCGAGCGCAAGCTCGGTCCACGCGCCCTTGTCGGTCAGCCCCTTGAAGAGCCCGGCCAGCGACCGCGCCTTGCCCACGCTCGACGGCAGCCCGCGGGAACGATCGACCTTGAGCGTGCCGGCCGCGAGCTCCAGCGCGCGTTTCTTGGCGACCTGCCGGAGGATCGGCTGCGGCACCAGCTCGTCGATCACGCCCAGCTTGAGCGCTTTCTTCGCCTTGAGCGTCTTGCCGGTGAGGATCAGATCGAGCGCCGCCTGCGCGCCGATGAGCCGGGGCAGCCGCTGCGTGCCGCCTGCGCCGGGGATCACGCCGAGCTGCACTTCGGGCAGGCCCAGCGACGTCTTGGGGCTGTCGGACGCCAGGCGGTAGTCACACGCGAGCGCCCACTCGAGGCCGCCGCCCAGGCAGCTCCCGTGAATCGCCGCGACGACGGGCTTTTCGAACGCGTCGAGCCGGTCGAAGCTCATTTGCCCTTGTTTGGACAGCTGCGTGGCCTCGACCACCGTCTTGACCTGCTGGAGGAAGTCGATCTTCGCCCCGGCGATGAAGCTGTCCTTCTTGCCACTGACGAAGACGACCGCCTTCGTCGCCGAGTCCGACGCCGCGCGCGTCATGAGCGCTTCGAACTCGTGGCTGATGTCCGGCGCCAGGGTGTTGACCGCTTCACCTTCCATGTCGAAGGTGATGATCGCCACCTGCTCTTCGACGGCGTACGAGAAGTTCTTCGAAGGCTGGCTCATGTGCGCTCCAGGACGACGGCGGCGCCCAGGCCTCCCTGGGCACAGACGGTGAGCAAGGCGGTGGCGGCGTTGCGGCGGGCCATCTCTCGCAGGACTTGGTGCACCATGCGCGCTCCGGTCGCGGCGAACGGGTGGCCGATGGCGATCGAGCCGCCGGTGGTGTTCAGCCGCGCGCGATCGACCACGCCCAGCGGCTGGCTGCGCCCCAGCTTCTCGGCGAAGGACCTCGATTCGAACGCCTGCACGTTGCTGGCGACCTGCGCGGCGAAGGCCTCGTGCATGTCGATGAGGTCGATGTCTTTGAGCGTCAGCTTGGCGCGATCGAGCGCGATCGGCGCAGCGTAGGCCGGCCCCTGCAGCAGCTGATCGGCGGGATCCGTCGCGGCGAAGGCGTGGCTGCGCAGGAAGCCCAGCGGCGTGTAGCCCAGCGCCTTGGCGCGCTCTTCGCTCATGAGCAGCAGCGCCGCCGCGCCGTCGGTCAGCGGAGACGCGTTGCCCGCCGTCACCGTGCCGTACTTGCGATCGAACGCGGGCTTGAGCTGCCCGAGCGCCTCGAGCGACGTGTCTTCGCGCACGATGTTGTCCCGGCTCACCGTCGCCTCGAAGCGCGGCGGCACGGGCACATGCATGACCTCTTGGTCGAACCACTTCTCGCGCCAGGCCTTGGCCGCGTGCTGGTGGCTCTTGAGCGCGATCTCGTCCTGCTCCGCGCGGGTGATGCCGTTCTCCTTCGCCATCTTCTCGGCGGACTCGCCCATGGACAGGCCGGTCGTGTACTCGGCGATCGCCGGAGGCACCGGGAGCAGATCCTTCGGCGACAGCTTCTGGAACGGCTTGAGCTTCTCGGGGAGGTTCCGCGCCCGCGACGCCTGCACCAGCGCGTGCGCCAAGGGCCGGCTCGAGAAGATCGGCGGATCCGACATGGACTCGGTGCCGCCGGCGATCGCTACGTGCGCCTGGCCCAGCGCGATCGCGTTGGCGGCGGCGATCATCGCCTGAATGCTCGTCGCGCAGGCGCGCGCCACCGTGTGCGCTTCGACCTTGCGCGGCAGCCCGGCGGTCAAGACGACCTCCCGCGCGATGCTCGTCGCCGTGAGCGTGGGGATCACCTGCCCGAAGACGAGCTGATCGATCTCCTCGGGATCCACCTCGCTGCGCTGCACCAGCTCCTGGACGACGATCCGCCCCAAGTCGAGCGCGGTCAGATCCTGGAACGCGCTCCCCGCTTTCACGAACGGCGTCCGCAGCCCTGCGACAATTGCGACCCGTGCCATGCCGGCACCTCCGGTTTGACTGACAGGCCGGCTTACGAGCCGCGACGCTCTGCGTCAACCGGGGTGCTCGCTCTCGACTTCCAAGGTGCCGGCGCGCGGGTGTCTACCAGTCGGCCAGCTCGTAACGCCTCGTCACAACACAAACTGCCGCGCAGCGTCGAAAACATGTGCACGCAGTGGTTTTACTCAACCCGCAGCCCCCTTGAAGGAGCCAGCCATGGCCCGCATCTCGTTCCACGTCGGCGTTGGAATCCCCGTTCGCCTGCCCGTTCCCCTCGTCGTCATCGACGGTGGGCCACACCGGCCGCACGTTATGTCCGAAGGATCGCGCGGCCCGGCAGTGCGTGAGCTCCAGACGCAGCTGGTGCGCACCGGCTACCTGAACAGCACGCCCGACGGGAAGTTCGGCCCGATGACGAAGAAGGCCGTCATGGAGTTCCAGGCCGCGCAGGGCATGAAGGCTGACGGCCTGGTCGGCCCGAAGACGATGGAAGCGCTGAAGAAGGCCGTGTCGAAGAACGGCCCCTTCATCGGCAAGGTCGAAGGCCAGGATCGCGAGCTGGCGGTGATCGCGCTCGAGCGGCTGAAGACGGCCAAGCCCATGGAGAAGTCGCCGGCGCTGCCCGAAGGCCAGCAGGCGATCGACGTGAGCACGGGCCTGGGCGCGAAGGTGTTCCTGTTCCCGGTGGGCGACAAGCTGTTCGCCATGAAGCAGGTGGTGGCGCCGGGCGCGAAGCCGCAGTGGTTCGACCTGGGCCTCAAGCCGCACTTCGGGCCGCGCCCGGCGTAAGGCCGAGGATCACGGGCCGAGGTTCGAGTTGGTCCGCACGCCGCGCTCTCCTGCAGGTGAGGAGGCGCGGCGTGGCGTTTCGAACGGGCTTCACTGCGAGCGCTGGCGCGTGAGCGCGCTCGCCAACGGGTGGAGGCGCGGAGTGGCGCGCCTCGCACGAACTCCTGCCTACGGCTTGCGCGGCTTGCTCGGCCGACCGAACCCGTCGCCGCTGCGTGGACCGCCGAACGGGCGGCCTCCAGACGGACGGCCAGGCCCGTCGAAGGACCGCTTGCCAGGTCGATCGCCGCCGGCGCCGCCACCGGGCTTGCCGAAGGGACGACCCGGCTTGTCGAAGCTGCGCTTGGGCGGACGATCACCTTCGAAGCCCGGCTTGCCGAACGGACGATCCGGCTTATCGAAGCTCCGCTTGGGAGGACGATCACCTTCGAAGCCCGGCTTGCCGAACGGCCGATCCGGTTTGTCGAAGCTCCGCTTGGGAGGACGGTCGCCGAACCCGGGCTTACCGAAGCCGCGCTTGGGTGGGCCGCCGCCGAAGCCGGGCTTCCCGAAGCCACGCTTCGGAGGACGCGCTGGCTTGTGGCCCTCAGGGCTCTTGGCCGGCGGGGCCTGGCCAATGCGCAGGACGGGAACGGAGCGAGCACCGCCTTCGTGTCGCTCGGAGACGACCTCGGAACGAACGACCGGAACCTGCTCGGCGGCGGGCGCGTCGGCCCGCGGACGGCGATCAGCAGAGCGTCGCGGCGGTGGCGCGTCGTGGCGTCCTTCTCCGCCCTCGTCGCTGTGTGGCTTCGCCCTCGGAGCGCTCGCCACGGCCGGAGGCGCCGGTCGCTTGGCCGAGCGCCGCGGCGCGGGGATCGCCTCGACCGAAGCTGAACCCTCGTCGGCTCCGGTGCCCTCCTCCGGCTCCCGCTTCGGGCGCCGAGCCGACGATCTCGGCGGCGGCGGAGCTTCGTCTTCGTCTTTGGCGGCGCCGAACGCCTTCGCGCCACCCCGCCCTTCGATGCGATCGCTGACCGCCCCACCGTCGAACGGCTGCCGTCCCTCGCGCCGCGGCTTGGGGCTGCGTGGCTCGGAAGCGCCCGCCTCGGCCAGGCTCACCTGGAAGCGCCGCCCGCGGATCGTCGTGTCGCGCAGCGCCGAGAGCACCTTGGCCTGATGTTCCTGGGCGACGTCCACGTACGACGCGCGGTCCTGCACGTCGATGCGGCCGACCTCGCGCGAGGAGATGCCCGCCTCGTTGGCGATCGCGCCGACGATGTCCTGCGGGCGCACGCCGGCCTGCCGACCCAAGGAGATCTGGAGCGTGACCGTCGGCACTTCAGGGAACGAACGCTCGGCCCGCGGAGCGCGACGATCGCCGTCTGGGCGCGGGCGACGAGCCTGGCCTTCGCGCGGCGGGCCGCGTTCACCTTCGGGCCGCCGCGGACGATCGGAAGCGACGACGGACAGCGCTTCGTCGTCTCCGGCCTGCCGCGGGTTGAGCTGCGCGTGCAGCGCGGCGAAGGCGCCCAGGGCGAGCTCTTCCCAGGACCGCCCTTGCTCGACCAACGCCGCCAGCGCGGTGCGCATGGGCGCCGGCACGTCTCCACCCGCGACCTCGGTGGTGATGCGCGTGGTGCGCTCCAGCGCCTTGGCGAGCACGTCGTCGGACGTGGGCACTTGGTTCAGCGGGATCTTCGTGCGGGCCACGTGCTCGAGCACGCGGACGAAGCGCGTCTCCTTGGGCTCGACCAGGCTCAACGCGCGGCCTTCTTTGCCGGCGCGACCGGTGCGGCCGATGCGGTGGACGTACACCTCCGGCGAGGTCGGCAGATCGTGGTTGATGACGTGGGTCAGATCGCGCACGTCGAGCCCGCGCGCGGCGACGTCGGTGGCGACCAGCAGGCGCGGCGGCGCTTCACCCTGCTCCGGCGCCGGTCTGCGGAAGTTGCCCAGCACGCGATCTCGCTGCTCCTGGCTCATGCCGCCGTGGAGCGCGACGGCTTCGACGCCGCGGGTGTTGAGCATGGACGTGACGCGCTCGACTTCGAGGCGGGTGCGGCAGAAGACGATCGCGGTCTTCGGCTGCTCGACGCTGATGACCCGGAGCAGCGCCAGGTCCTTTTTGCCGCGCGGCACGAGGAAGGCGACCTGCTCGATCTTCGGCAGCGAGCCCGCGTCGGTCTGCTTGGCTTCGATGCGGACCTTCACCGGGTCGTTGAGGTACTTGCTCGACAGCTGCGCGATGCGCGGCGGCAGCGTGGCCGAGAAGAGCGCGGTCTGCCGCTGCGCGGGCAGCGTGGACAGGATCGCCTCGAGATCTTCGGCGAAGCCCAGGTCCAACATTTCGTCGGCCTCGTCGAGCACCACCAGCCGCACCTGATCGAGCACCAAGCTGCGCCGCTTGAGGTGATCGAGCGCGCGCCCCGGCGTGGCCACGACGACGTCGACGCCCTTCGCGAGGGGGCGCATCTGCCGAATGATCTCCTGCCCGCCGTAGACGGCGATCGCGCGGACTCCCTGCACCTGCCCGTACTTGGAGATCGCCTCGGTCACCTGCATCGCCAGCTCACGCGTCGGCGCGAGCACGAGGGCCTGCGGCCGGCCCGGCTCGATGCGGGTGCGCTTCTCGAGCCGCTGCAACATGGGCAGCGCGAAGGCGGCGGTCTTGCCGGTGCCAGTGGCCGCCAGACCGAGGACGTCGCGGCCTTCGAGGAGTGCGGGGATCGCCGCGCGCTGCACCGGCGTGGGCTCCTCGTAGCCGAGCCGCGTCAGCGCTTCCTGCAGATCGTCGCGCAGGCCCAGCGCCGCGAAGGCCTTGGGCGCGTCGGCCGGGGCGGACGGTTCTTGCTCGGAGGGACTCATGCGCGCGCTCATGCACGACGCGCGGGCGCGGTGCACGAGGAAAGCGAGGCCGTGGGCGTGGGCGTCGGCTCGGGGCTGACCGGCTTCAGGGCCAGCGGTGTCCCGAAGCTGGCGAGCGTCGAGGGCCTCGCGGTTGAGCATCGGCCGCGAGCTGCTGACCACAGCCGAGCGCCGTACTCGGCCCCCGAGGTCTTCGCGCGTGGGCGCTTCCGCGAGCCGCCGACCACGGTCGAGAGCAGGATCTGCCCCGCAGGTCTTCGTCCGCATCCTCGGCCTGAGCCAACGGCTTTCGAGGCGGGGCGCGCAGGTCACCATGGGTTCGGCCCCGAGCAGTGCCGCCCAGGCTCGTCGAGCCCGCTGCGAGCGCTGCCTTGGTGCGCCGTGAGGCAAGGACGACGACGTGCGCGGCGATCATCCTCGCCATCGACCCCTCCCCACGAGCCCG
The DNA here is from genome assembly GCA_022842905.1 of Myxococcaceae bacterium. Taxonomy (GTDB): domain Bacteria; phylum Myxococcota; class Myxococcia; order Myxococcales; family Myxococcaceae; genus JALHOS01. Next base: position 43,382 of record JALHOS010000001.1, read on the forward strand.
GTCCCTCTTCTTCGCGCCATTCCTCGACGAACGCAGCACTCGACGCGAGTTCGGGCGTTCGGGTCGGCACTCCACGCCCAACCTGCGCGCCCGGGCGCCCGCAAGAACGGAAACGACCGACCGGGCCGGCAAGCTGCTGCCCGAAGGAAGCAAAGCGACTAGCGTCCCGCGCCTCATGAACGCCCAGTCGGTGTTGGAAGCCGTCGCCCTGTACCGCGACGCCGCGATCGTCACCCGCCGCGCCCAGGTCGCTCCCGGGACTGAAGCCAGCGTGCGCGTCGGCGGCCTGCCGCTGTGTCTGAACCCAGGCTCGCTGCGCGCCCGCGTCGCCACGTCCGGCCAGCTGCGAGTGCTCGACGTGCGCGCCGCCTTCGACGTGCAGCTCGCCGCCGAGACCGACGTGCCGGCCGAGGTGAAGGCCGTCGAAGAAGGCCGCCACGCGGTCGCCAAGCTCGAACAGGAGCTCGCGCGGCTCGACCGAGACCTGGCGCTGACCACCAAGCTCACCCCGACCTTTCGCGAGCCGAAGAAGGGCGCGCCGCCGCGAGAAGCGCCCGTCGCGGCGATGATCGGCCTGGCCGACTTCGTCGATCAGCGCGTCGCGGGCCTGCACACGCGCCGCCGGGCGCTCGTCGCGCGGCTCGACGACGCCCGCCGCGAGCTCAACATGCACACCCAGCGCCTCGCCGAAGCGTCGAGCGCCACGGCGCGCACCGAGCGCGCCCAAGTCACGCGCTGCGCCGTCGTCGTCCTGAGCGAAGCGCCGACGGCGCCGACCGAGCTGCTGATCGACTACGAGGTCCCCGGCACCCGCTGGACGCCGAGCTACGAGCTGCGCCTGGCGGCGGGCGGTGCGAGCGGCGCGCTGCGGATGCGGGCGCAGATCGCCCAGGACACGGGCGAGGACTGGAAGGGCGTGAAGCTGTCGCTGTCCACCGCGTACCTGCAGCGGCGCGCGGATCTGCCGGAGCTCAGGGCGCTGAAGATCGGCCGCACCCAGCCCGCCCCGCCGCGCTCCGGTTGGCGTGAACCGCCGGCGGGCCTCGACTCGCTGTTCGAAGGCCTGGACGGCTTGGGGCGCCACCGTGAAGAGCCCCCGGCCACGCCGCCGGTGCTGGCGGAACAGCTCCGGGCGCCGATGAAGAAGTCGAAGCCCACCGGAGAACGCGCCGCGCGCTCTTCGGACGCGTCCATGCACCTGGCGCGCGTGGCTGAGCCGGCGGCCGTGATGGCGTACCCCCCGCCGGCCCCGCCTCCTCCTGCGCCTTCGGCCGCTCCCAAACCCGCCGCCATGGTCAGCCGTGCTCGCAGCGGCGGCGCGCCCATGCAACCTGGTGGAGGCGGCTTCAACAGAGCGCAGTCCCCCAGGGCCAAAGAGCGCGCGTTCGACGACGAAGCCGCACCCATGGTGGACGAGTTCGCCGAGCTCGAAGGCGGCTATGACCAAGACGAGGACACCGGTGCGGGCGTCCGCCAGTCCTTGCTCGATCTCGCTCCGGTCGGCGGGTCGGCGATTCCGGGCTGGAGCCTCGAGGAGTCGCTCTTCGACTACGACCGGCTGATGATGGTCGGCTTCGACGGGGGCGACGGGAGAGGCAGGCTCCGCCCCGCCGGCGCCTGGGAGTTCGCGTTCGTCGCGGGCGTGAGCGTGCAGATCGAGGTGGTCGTCGGGCTCATCGCGATCGCCGAGCAGCGCGCCACGCACATTCACGGGCTGCCGCTGCCCGCCAACTGCACCGGCGTCACCTCGCTCGATTCCTTCGACTACCGCTTCGAGTGCGCCGCGCCGGTCGACGTCCCGTCCGTCGCCGCGTGGACGACGGTCCCGGTCACGCGCTGCGACGTGGGCCTGACCCCCGAGTACGTCTGCGTGCCGTCGGTCGAGAGCAAGGTCTACCGGACGCTGCAGATCGCGAACACCTCGCCGCACGCGCTGCTCCCCGGCCCGGTCGACGTCATGGTCGGCGAGGAGTTCTTGTTGACCGCGCAGCTGCCCGCGACCGCTCCGGGCTCGTCGGCGACGCGGCTGGGGCTGGGCGTCGAGGAAGCGATCAAGGTGTCGCGCAAGACGCAGTACCGCGAGTCGACCGGCGGGCTGCTCGGCGGCACGACGGTGCTGACCCACGAGATCGAGATCGAGCTGAACAACCGGCTCAGCACACCGGCGAAGATCGACGTGCGCGAGCGCGTGCCGATCGCCGAGCCAAACGAGAAGGACATCAAGATCGAAGAAGCGCAGGTCCAGCCGCCTTGGGAGAAGGCCGACGGGTTGGTCGAAGGCCGGCACGTGCCAGGCCAGCGGCGGTGGCGCTTGAGTGTTCCCCCGGCCACCAAACAAGTCCTGCACGCGAGCTACGCGGTGCGCATTCCGTCCGACCGCATGCTCGTCGGCGGCAACCGGAGAGGCTGACCCATGACGCTGAACGTGACGCTGCCGATCAAGCGAGTCGTGGTCATGGAGGACCGGGCGCAGGTGGAGCGCGCCGGGCCGCTGACGGTCGCTGGGCTGACGCGCTTCGAGGTCTCCGGGGTGGCGCTGGTCGCCGTGGACCGAACGCTCCGCGTCGAGGTGCAGGGCGCGAGCCTGGTCGACGCGAAGCTGGTCCGCCGCTGGGTCGCCGAGCCGAAGGGCGGGCTGGCCCAGGACGCGAGCGACCTCGATCGCCGCATTCACGAGCTCGAGCTCCAGGTCGAAGCCGGGCAGCAGGAAGTGCAGCGGCTCGAGACGAAGGGCACGCAGCTGGAGCTGGCGCGAAAGGACGTGCTGCGCGCGATCGCCGAACAGGCGGGCGCCGGGCAGGCCGCGATCGAGCGCTGGGGCCAAGAGCTGGACGCGCTCGAGCAGGCCGTGGCCAAGCGCGACGAGGCGCAGCTCGTGGCCCGGCGCGCCTTGCACCACACGTCGCTCCGCCTGGACGAAGCCCGAGTCGCGCGCGCCGCGGCTCAGGAGCCGGAGAAGCGGCTGGACTGCGTGCTCCAGCTCACCATCGACGGGAACGGCGAGGCGCAGGTGAAGGTCGGCTACCTCGTGCCCTGCGCGGTCTGGCGCCCGGCGTACCGCGCGACGCTCGCGGCGGACGGCAGCAAGGTGCTCGTCGAAGCCGAAGCCGTCGTCTGGCAGCGCACGGGTGAAGCGTGGTCCGACGTGAAGCTGTCGCTGTCCACCGCGCGACCGACGCTGGGGACCGCGCCGCCGTCGCTCATGGAGGACCGGCTCTCGACTCGCCCCAAGATGGACGTCGAGAAGCGCGTCGTCGACGTGTCCGTGCGTGAAGAGGTGATCCAGTCGTCCGGCGAGCGCGGTGGGAGCGGCGCCGAGGAACTGCCGGGCTTGGACGACGGTGGCGAGGCGCGGCTGCTCGAAGCGAAGGGGCTAGCGTCGTTGCCCAGCGACGGCCAGCCCCACCGCATTCCGCTGTTCTCGTTCGAAGCCCCGGCTCAGCTCGAGCGCGTCTGCCCGGTGGAGCTGTCGCCGCTGGTGACGCTCGTGGCGCGGCTGACCAACACGAGCGGCCAGGTGCTGCTCGCGGGCCCGGTGCAGCTCGTCCGCGCCAGCGGGTACGTGGGCCGAACCCAGCTCAAGTTCACCGCGCCGGGCGAAGCGCTGAAGATCCCCTTCGGCTCGGAGGACGCGCTGCGCGTCGTGCGCAAGGCGACCGAGAAGACCGACGAGACGGTGCTGACCGGCCGGAAGCACACGGTGCACAGCGTCACCCACTTCGTGTCCAATGCGGGCGCGTCGGCCGCACAGATCATCCTCGAGGAGCGGGTCCCGGTCAGCGAAGTGAAGGAAGTCGAGATCGAGGTGCTGACGAAGGACTGCAAGCCGGCCCCGAGTGAGGTCAGCAAAGAAGGCATCGCGCGGATCGCGCTGAGCCTGCCGCCGAATTCGACGCAGCAGGCGGTCTTCACGTGGCGGCTGTCGGCGGCCGCGAAGGTCGCTGGCCTGTAGCGCTGTCGGTCGACGGGTTCGGTGCGGCTACGCCGCGTCCTCGGCCTCGGGCGCGTCCATGTGCTCGGGCGCGGAGATGCCGAGGATCGCGAACGCGTTCTTCAGCGTCTGCTTGAGGGCGGCGACCATGGCCAGGCGGCCCTGCGTCTTCACCGGATCCACGTTGATCACCGGGTCCGACTTGTACTGCGTGTAGTACGCGTGGAAGTCGCCGATGAGCTCCTGGCAGAAGTAGAGGACGTGGTGCGGCTCGAGGCGATCGGCGGCGCTCGCGACGACCTCCGGCAGCTGGCTCATCTTCTTGAGCAGGGCCTTCTCCTCGGGCAGCTGAAGCGCGGCCAGGTGCGCAGGGGTGAGCGCAGCCAACCCGACGAAGGGCTGACCCTTCTCCAGCGCCTTCTTCAAGATCGACGCGCAGCGAGCGTGCCCGTACTGGAAATAGAAGACGGGGTTGGTCTTCGACTGCTTCGCGACGTCGTCCAGATCGAAGTCGAACTGCGCGTTGGCCGTCTTCATCAAGAAGATGAAGCGGCACACGTCAGGCCCGGCTTCGTCGATGAGGTCCGCCAGCTCGAACAGCGTGCCCTTGCGCTTGCTGACCTTCACCTCTTCCCCGCCCCGGGTGATCCGCACGATCTGCACCAGCACGAAGTCGAGCTTGTCCGCGTCGAGGCCGAGCAGCTTCATTCCGGTGGCGATCCGCGGCACGTGCCCGGAGTGATCGGCGCCGAACACGTCGACCATGCGATCGAAGCCGCGTTCGAACTTGGCCCGGTGGTAGGCGAGATCCGCCGTCAGGTAGACCGGCGTCCCGTCGGCCCGCAGGAGGATCCGATCTTCCTCGTCCTTGTACCGGCTCTGCTTGACCGACTTGTCGTCCTTCCACTTCGTGGTCATCAGGAACGTGCCGCCCGCCTGACGATCGGCGAACTTCGCGGCCTTCGAATCCGCGTCGCGCACCTTGTCCTGATCGTCCTTGCGCCGTGGCTCCGCGGCCTCGTACGTGACGCCCGCCGCGACGTACTCCTTGGCGATGCCGAGCACCTTCCCGCCGTCGTGCAGCGACTGCTCGCTGAAGAACACGTCGTGGCTGATGTTCGCCTTGGCCAGCGTCGCGCGAATGGCCTTCATGTTCTCGCGAATGCCGACGGCGATCGCCGCGGGCAGCCACTGCGCTTCGGGCTTCGACAGGAAGGAGTCCTGGACCTCCGCCTTCCAGGTCTTGGCGATCTCGATCACGTACTCCGCCGGGTACTCCCCTTCGGCCAGCGTCACGGCTTCGCCGAACAGCTCGCGGTAGCGCTTGTAGATCGTGCGCCCGAGCGTCTCGACCTGCTTGCCCGAGTCGTTGATGTAGAACTCCCGCGTCACGTCGTGGCCCGCAGCGTCCATGAGCCGGGCGATGCCGTCGCCCATGAAGCTGCCGCGCGCGTGGCCGATGTGCACCGGGCCGGTCGGGTTGGCGGAGACGAACTCGACGAGCACCTTCTTGCCGGTGGACTTGGGCGGGGTCCGCCCGAAGCGCTCACCGTGGCTGAGCACGTCCTTCGCGACGTCGCCAAACGCCGAGTCCTTCAGCGTGAAGTTGAGGAACGCGTTGACCACCTCGGTCTTCGCCACGTAGCCGTCGCGGTCGACGTCACCGAGCGCCTTGGCGATGGCCTGCGCGACCTCCGGAGGCTTCTTCCCCTTGGCGACGCGGCCCACCACCAGGGCCACGTTGCTGGCCCAGTCTCCGCGCGGCGTGTCGCCTGGCTTCGCGGCGCGGGGCACTTCGACGTTGAAGGACGGGGGGCTCTCGAAGTCGAGCACGCCCTGGGCCTTGAGGACGTTCAACGCTTCGCACAACAACAGCTGCACGCGGCTCTTCATGGCCGCCGCGCTGTAGCAGGTTTTCCGCGGGTCCTGACACGCGCTTACTTCTTCACGGACGGCCGCTTCCCGCTGACAGACGCTGGCGGCACGACGCGCGCCATCTTCAACGGCTGGCTCAGCAGCAGCGGCTGCGCCACCGACTTCACCGTGTACGGCACCGTCGGGACGTCCAACCCTTTGAGCACGACCGGCTCGTTGCCCACCGCCTCCACGCCCGGCCCACAGCGCAGCAGCGTGTCGGACGTGATCAGCACCTCGTTCGCGCGGGCCATGCCGCACAGCCGCGCGGCGGTGTTCACCGTCGCCCCGATCGCCGTGTAGTCCGACCGACGTGCGCTGCCGATGGCGCCGACGACCGCCATGCCGGTGTTGATCCCGACGCCGATCTCCAACATCTCGCCGCCGGCGGTGATCTTCCGGCCGCGCTCCACCATCTCCAGCGCGGCCTTCACCGCGTTGCGCGCGTCCTCTTCCTTGGCCTGCGGCGCGCCCCACATGGCCATGACGCAGTCGCCGATGAACTTGTCCACCACGCCGCCGTGCTTCTCCACGGCCTGCACCGCCTCGGAGAAGAAGGTGTTGAGGAAGGCGACGACCTCCGGCGGCTTCATGTGCGCCGAGAGCGTGGTGAAGCCGCGCAGATCGGCGAAGAGCACGGTGATCTCCGCGGTCTGCCCTTCCACCGACAGCTGCATTCGCCCGGACAGCACCTCTTCGACGGCCGCCGGCGAGAGGAAGCGCGAGAGGTTCGCCCGGTGCTCCACTTCCTGCTGCACGCGGGCGAGCAACTGCGCGTTGTCGAGCAGCGTGGCGGCCTGGGCGCCGATGGAGTCGAACAACGGCACGTCGTCACTCGAGAACGCCGCGCTCATCGACAGCGACTCGACGTAGAGCACGCCCAGCGTCCCGCTCCGGGTCCGCAGCGGCGCGGACATGACGCTGCGCACGCCACGCACCATGACGGACTGCGACCGATCGAACCGCTCGTCGGTGAGCGCGTTGTGGGTCAACAGCGCGTGGGTCGCCGTCATCGTCTGATCGAGGACCGCCCGCGGCACGTCGATCGTCTTGTCCTGGTTCCGGGACTTGGTCTTGAGCGAGCCCTGCGTGAGCCAGAGCGCCACGCCGTCGGCCGCGGGCAGCAACTCGAACAGCACCTCGAGGATTCGGTCGATCACCGCGTCGAGCGACCGCTCGAGGGTGACGCGACGGTGGAATTCCTGCGCGATTCGGAGCCGCGCGTTCTCCTTCTTCAGCTCAGCAACCCCGTCCAGATCGTTGAGCTTGACGACGACGGTCTTCCCTTCGCGCTGGGGCGGCGCTTCGTCTTCCTGCGCGACGTCGAACGGGAGCGCGCCGCCGACCGTGGTGGCCACCGCGTTGCGCCCGGTGAGCGCGACGGGCGCGGCTTCCGGCTCGACCAGGGTATTCCCCGGCGAGTCCGGGCGGCCAGGCATGCTCGGGCCCGCGCCGTTGGGTGTCACCTCGTCGAAGGCCTTGGCTTCTTCCAGGAAGCACTTACGGACCAGGGCTGCGACGGCACCGGGCGTCGCGGCGAGCACGGTCACCGTCCGCGCGCCGACGGACTGCTTCAGATCGGCCTCGAGCGCCGGAGAGATCGGCACCGCCGCGGCGACCTGAAGCTCTCCACCTTCGACGACCCAGCGCATGGGGCACATGCGCAGCCGCTGCGCCGCGCGGACGCCGACGCGCTCGAGCAACGCCGCGTCCACCTTCGCGGACTTCAGCTTCTCGGCGCGAATGAAGCGCCCACCGTGGGCTTCGGCGAAGTGCTTGAGCAGGTCCTGCTCCTTGACCAACTCGAGCTCGAGCAGCGCGTCGATGAGGCCTCGCTCGGTGGCCTGGCCGTGGGCCTGGGCCTTCTCGAGCGCCCACGCGTCGACCACGCCTGCGGACCGCAGCCGGGCCCCAACGCCGCCATCAGCTTCCCGCGAACCCATGTCGAGGCGCAGCAGCTTACGCGACCTGTGCGCGGGTGCACGCAGACGTCACGGCAGCTGATTGACCACGTCGTCGTCCGCGCCCACACACAGCCCCGCACCTGGCGGTCGCCAGCTCCGCCCGCCGACTCACGGCGACTGGTTCAAGAAGACGCTGGCGGCTTGGCTCGGCACGCGGGCCGCCAAATCGTTCGGCAGCCGCCAGAACGCCTGGTGCTCGCCGAGCGCGACGAGCTCGTAACGACCCGTCGGGAGCCTTCCATAGTCGGACACGCTGAGTGCGCCGCCCTGCAGCCGGACCAACTGCGCCCGAGGCAGGACGTACGCCGTCAGCCGCTGCCGCACGGCGACGCGACCGAGCTGCCCTTCGAGCTCTTGCAGCACGTCGACGAGATCCGGCACCAGCGCGGCGATCACCTCTTCCCCCGGCTGAAGCGGTCCGGGCCGCGGGCGCCAGCGAAGGAACAGGCGCAGGCTCACGTCGGGGATCCCGTCGCCCTCGGCGTCGTCGGGGCGCCCGTCGCGATCGGCGTCGAGAAGCCCGAAGGCGAAGCCACCGCGCCGCGAGTCGAACACCCCCACGTCGTCGGCGATCAGCACGAGCGGGTTCTCCACCGCCAGGTGGGGATCGAGCGGCACGGCACCGGTCGCGCCTTCGAGCCGAAACGCTGGAGGCTCGCGCTGGACGAGCTGGGCGCAGTCGAGCGGAGCCTCGGTGTCGCGGCCCGGCTGCACGTCGAGCCGGAGGGAGGTGGCGAGCCGATCTCCGGCGGACGCCTGGGCCAGCACGTCGACGTTCGGATCGAAGTTGTCCTGCAGATCGAGCAGGCCGCCGAGCTCGTACGGATCCGCTTCGACCGCGCCGAAGACATAGCGGGCGTCACCGGTGGCGATGCGCGGCGCAGGCACCGCCGTCGCGAACTGAGGAATCGAGGGACCGACCGCCGGCGCCGTTCCCGAGACGCGGCTCAAGAACGCCCACGCGGTGCCGACCACCGGCGCGCGCACCGGGCCGCTGACGGTGCCGACCTTGGACAACGCCGGCAGCGCGGGAGGCCCGCAAGCGGCCAGCAGCACCATGCACGCGGCCGGCAGCCAGCGCATCACGACAGGCGGAGCAGCTCGCGGGCCTGCTGCGGCGTCGCCAGCGTGCGGCCTTTGGCCCGGGCGAGCTCGGCCGCCGCGGCGACCAGCTCGTAGTTGCCCTTCGCGAGCACGCCCTTGGATCGGTAGATGTTGTCCTCGAGCCCGACGCGCGAGTTGCCACCCCGCTCCGCCGCCAGCTCGACGAAGGGCAGCTGGTGGCGCCCCATGGCCGCGCAGGTCCAGGTGCTGCCCTGCGGAATGTAGCTGCGCATGAAGTCCAACGCCTCGACCGACGCGGCCAGCGCGCCGCCCACCCCGAGCACGAAGTCGAAGTGCGCGGGCAGCGTGATGAAGCCTTCCTTCGCCAGCGCGCGGGCTTCGTCGATCATGCCGACGTCGAAGCACTCGATCTCCGGCTTCAGGCCGATGGCTTTGATGCGCGTGGCGATGTCGCGAATGAGCGGCCGGGGGTTGCTGAAGACGTCGTTTCCGAAGTTGACGGTGCCGGTCGAGAGCGTGGCCATGTCCGGACGATCGTCGCCGGTGAGCTTGAGCGGGCCGCAGCGCTCGTCGGCGCTCATGCCCACGGCGCCACCGGTCGACACCTGAATGAGAATGTCGCAGCGCTTGCGAATGGCGCGGATCGCCGCGCGGAACAGCTCGGTGTCCTGGCTGGGCGCGCCGGTCGCGGTGCGCACGTGAATGTGGACCATGGCCGCGCCGGCCTCGCGGCACTTCGCGGCGTCTTCGGCGATCTCGTCGGCGGTGATCGGGAGGTAGGGCGTCTGCTCGCGGGTGACTTCGGCGCCGACCATCGCGGCGGTGAGGACCATGGGAGGGTGCGCGGACATGATGGGCGCACCCTACAGCGGATCACACAGCGACGCGTCAAGCCCGGTGCGTGACGGCCTCGACCGAGTTCCCGTCGGGATCGAGCAAGAACGCCCCGTAGTACGTCGTGCCGTAATGCGGCCGCGGCCCGGGAGCACCGTCGTCCGTGCCCCCGGCCTCGAGCCCAGCCTTGTGAAACGCCTGCACCGCCTCGCGACTGCGCGCCACGAAGCCGGTGTGGTGTTTGCTGCCCCGCTCCTTCTTCTCGATGAGCCAGAGCGTCGGCTTCCCCGCAGGCCCGTACGCCACGACACGCGCCGTCGGGAACGCGGCGTCCCAGCTCGTCACCATCTGCGTGACGACGCCGTAGCCGAGCGCCTCGAGCGCCGCGTCGTAGAACCGCTTCGCCGCGTCGAACTTCGTGGTGTACGCCGACAGGTGGTCGATCACCCCTTGGCTCCCAGGCGCTGCTTTTCCTTCGGCGTCACGCAGGTGCCCTTCGCCCGGCACACGACGATCGGCGGGTCGATCACCACCGCGGCCGAGTCGTTGATCTCCGGCGCCGCGCGAATCACCTTGCGCGCTTCGAACGTCATCGCCCGCGACGTGTTGCCGACCTTGCTGATGGTCCCGACGGCCTCGATGTAGTCGCCGGCGTAGACCGGCGCCAAGAACTCCACGCTGTCGTACGCGCGGAACAACCCTTCGTCGCCGTCGAGCCGAATCAGCAACTCCGTCGCCACGTCGCCGAACAGGCCGAGCATGCGCGCGCCGTCGACCAAGTTCCCGCCGTAGTGCGCGTCATGGCTGCTCATGCGCAGGCGGATCGTCACCGTCAGGCCTTCAGACATGCGGCTCTCCTTCGAAGTGCGTGCCCTTCGCTTCCTTGCCCAGCCGCTGCAGCACCTGGTGCACCACGAAGTTCGCCACGTCCGACGGCTTGGTGCCCGGCCCGAAGCCCGCGTCGAAGCCCAGCTCCACCGCCAGCTTGTGATCCACCCGCGGCCCGCCGAACAGCAGCGTCATCTTCCCGTGAACGCCGGCCTTCTTCGCCTCTTCGACGAAGCTGCGCGCGTTCTCCTTGTGCACGTCGCGCTGGGTGACGACTTGGCTGACCAAGATCGCGTCGGCGTTCTTCTCCTTGGCGCGGCGAATCAGCTCCGCGTTCGGCACCTGGCTGCCCAGGTTGAACGCTTCGAACCAGGGGTAGCGCTCGAGGCCGTAGTCGCCAGCGAAGCCCTTCATGTTGAGGATCGCGTCGATGCCGACGGTGTGCGTGTCCGTCCCGGTGCAGGCGCCGAACACGACGACGCGCCGCGCGATCTTCTCTTCGATGAGCTTGTTGAGCTCTCCGAAGCCGAGCTTCTTGATGACGATCTCCGGCACGTCGATCTCGCCGTAGTCGAGCACCACCGGCGAGCGCGCGTAGACGACGAAGAACGTGTACTGATCCGCGGCCCGCTCCACCGCGGCGACCTTCACGTCGGTCAGCCCCAGCTTCTGGCAGTAGACCTTGGCGGCTTCCTTCGCCTTCTCCGACGCCATCACCGGCAGCGTGAACGACAGCTGAATGATGCCGTCGTCCCGCCGATCGCCGTACGCCCGCAGCAGCTGCCGCTCTTTGGATCCAGGGTGGCTCATGGCTTCACTTCTTCCCGTACTTGATTGACTCGCTGACCCGCTTGACGACCTGCCCCAGCTTCACCGCCTGCGCCGTCGGCCCGACGATCGTGAGCACCCACTTGGTGCGCCCGTCGCAGCCGACGAACGTGGTGGTCGTCACCTTCTTCTCTTCAGGCTCGCCGCCCTCCTTCGCTTCCTTCACCACGTCGTGCTCGACGCGCTTGGCGGCCGGCGCGAGGCCCACGGACATGACCATGGGCGACTCCCACTTCAGCGCTTCGACGATCTGATCGAGGCACGCCTTGGCGGGGCGAATGGGATCGACCGGAAAGACGGACATGGACACGCGCATGTCCTCATTCGCCCACTCCGCGCCGCTGCCGTCTTCGGCGGGGGCCTTCTTCCACTCCGCCGGGGCCTTGAACTTGAGCCGCTCGTACTGCTGATCGGCCATGCGCACCGCGTCGCCCTTGCCGGCGAGCGCCAAGAGCACCACCAACGCCGAAGCCGTCATGCGCGCCCCTCCAAAATGTCCAGGAACGGGTTGAAGTAGTCGGGCGACTTCTCGAGCACGCCGTCGAGCCCCTTGCCGCCAGTCTCGGTGCGCTTCACGTCACCGAAGTGGCCGCGGCCGATCGCCGCCACCATGCCGTCGCGCTGGCATTCCTCGAGCAGCTCCATCGCCTTGCCGAAGACGAAGCGGGCGCGGTTCGCGATCTTTCCGTCTTCGCGCACGGTGAACTCTTCGTCGATGCCGCGGGCCGCGCGGTGAATGTACGCCGCGCTCTTGAGCGCCACGTAGCGGTCCGACAGCAGCGGCGTGTGCATGGCTTCCGTCATCATGCCCAGCAGCTGAATGCCCTGCCGCGTCCAGATCGCCACGAGGTCGGCGAGCTTGTCGTAGGCGTGGCTGAAGAAGATGTCGGTCTCCTTGTGCTTCGTCGGCGGCATGTACTTGAGCGGCGCGTCGGGGAAGCAACGGCGCACGAGCATGGCCTGGCTCAGCTCGAGCAGCAGCGTCTCCGGGCGGTGCGGGTCGATTTCGTAGCTGTGGCCGATGCCCAGCTGCCAGTCCTTGAGGCCCGCGCGCTTGGCGAAGCACTCGTTGATGAACTGGCTGGCGATCACCGTGTGCGCCGCGTCGTAGGCGTCGGCGGTGGTGATGTAGTTGTCCTCGCCGGTGTTGATGATCAGGCCCGCGTACGCGCAGATGCGTCGGGAGAAGTACTGGTCGATGAACGTGCGCCGCATGTTGATGTCGCGGAAGAGGATTCCGTACATGGCGTCGTTGAGCAGCATGTCGAGCCGCTCCCACGCCGCGCAGAACGCGATCTCCGACATGCACAGGCCCGACGAGTAGTTCGTCAGCTGCACGTAGCGCCGCAGCTGCTTGGACTCGTCGTCCAAGGCCTCGCGCATGATCTTGAAGTTCTCCTGCGTGGCGTACGTGCCGCCGTAGCCTTCCGTCGTGGCGCCATGCGGCACGTAGTCGAGCAGCGACTGCGCGGTGGAGCGGATCACCGCGATCACGTCGGCCCCGGCCTGCGCGGCGGCCCTGGCCTGATCCACGTCGTCGAAGATGTTCCCCGTGGCGACGATCACGTACTTGTGAGGCGCCTCGGCCATGGGAAATTCACTGCGCAGATCGTTCCGTCGCTCGACGCGCTGCTTGAGCTCGGCGGCGGCCGCCTTCGCCTCGGCGCGCACGTCGTCCCGGAGCTTGGCCTCTTCGTCCGGAGGCAGCGCCTTGAGCTGCTCGAGCGGGGCGGCGGTCAGTCGCTCGACGGCGTCCAGCGGGCTCGTCGCGCCCATGCGCAGCGCCCGGCCGTACCAGTACGCGGCGCCCTTCCCCAAGACGCCGGCGGCCTTGAGGCGGTCCACCATCAAGTTCACCAGCGGCGCCCCCATGGAGCCCACGCCGTCGACGCCGAACCAGCGCAGCACCGTGCGCTCGACGGAGACCGTCGTGTGTCGGCCGATGTGGTCGAAGAGAGGATCGGTGATGGATTGCGCGAGCGAACGTGCGCGCGCGACCTGCTCGTCACTGACGAAAAGCCCAGACATGGGCGGGCTCTTTAGCGACTTCAGCCCAGCCTGGCTCGGGTGATGTGGCCGTCAGCGGCAGCAGGCCAAGGGGGTCCGGACCTGACACTCGTAGTTCGCTGGTACCGGCGCCTGGCGACCCTGTCCGGCATCGACCACCCGGAAGCCTGCGCCTCGAGTGAGGAAGGCGGTCCCGTCGAAGACCGTGAGCACCGAGTCCACCGACTTGCCGTCACAGTCCGTGGCCAGGATGCTGTTGGCGCTGGACGGCGAGAACCAAAAGTTGCTGGCGCGCACCCCATAGACGACGCCAGCGTCCAGCCGAACGTCGTGCAGCGACGCGGTGGTGGTGATCTCATCGAACGTGCACAGGTGCGCGAGCGGGCCACAGCCGGACAGCTCCTCGCAGTACCGCTTCGCGGCGGCGTAGCCCACGACCCCGCCGTCAAATTCGATCCGCCCCGGCAGCGGCGCGGTCACACCGCAGACCGTACCGTACGCCGTCGTCGCGGAGCTTCCTGCCCGAATCACGGCGCGTTCGGCGAACGCGACAGTGGGCACCGGTAGTCCTGGGAAGGTAGTCCCGGCGACAGTCACACTCACCGACCGCGCGCGGCCCGAAAGGAGGTCGTCTCTGCAGGCCTCCGCCAGCTCTACCGAGAAATGACCGGTCTCCGTCGGCCCAACGCCGACCGATTGGCAAAACCGACCGCCACCGAGGTCCAACGCCACGGTGACGCCAGCGTCGACGGGCGCTCGCCCACCGTCCAGCAACGCCACTTGGCCGGAGTAGCGCGTGGGTGCCGGCTGCGCGACCGAGACCAGTCCCAAGAACAGAGTCACCAGCGCAGCCCACCTCATTCGAAGCCTCCCTCGATCAGACACAACCCGGTGGGCGTGCATTGCGGTGACGCGCCGCCAGCCCACAAGCGCAGCACGACGCCATTCCGCTCGGCGACAACCGCCCCCCAGCCAAAGCTCCTCACGGCGCTCAGTCCGCCCGGGCCCCCGTCAGCGACACTCCCGTCGGGCTGCCCGGCATCACCTGGACCGGCATCACCTGGACCGGCATCACCTGGACCGGCATCACCTGGACCGGCATCACCTGGACCGGCATCACCTGGACCGGCGTCACCTGGACCGGCGTCACCTGGACCGGCGTCCGGTAGGCCTGCATCGTCCCCGGCGTCGACGCCGCCATCAGCCCGGCCCGCATCGAGCCGGCCCGCATCGCTCGCGCGTCGAAGCACGCAGTACCCGGCCCGGCAGGTCCCGCTTTCCGGACAATCTCCGTCCGTCTCGCAGCTCCGGACGAACTGGCAGCCCGAAGCCACCATGACGAGCAGCCCGAAGACGATCGTCGGGAGCGCTCGCCGAGGGGACGGTGAGGTGGGAGCTGCGATCACGACGGCGACCTAACACTCGCCACGTGCGGCGGAAACACTAGCGCGCGCAGCCTTCGTCACTCCCGTCCGGGCAGGTTGCTCCGGTGGACCCAGCCACGGATACTCCAGCGTCCATGCGCGCCCTCGCCCTCGCTTCGATCTCCCTCGCGCTCGCGGCCTGTGGCCCGTCCCACGACACAACGAGTCCAGCGGGTGAGGGCTCGGCGTCCGGCGCGCAGGCCGCGCTGTCCGCCGTCGCCCCGATCATGGGCGGCACCGTCACCGTCGCGCTGCGCGGCCGCTTCGTGGCGATCACCGACCCCGAGCGCCACCGCGTATCCGTGGTCGACGTGCAGTCCGGCGCCGTCCGCGGCCACGTGCGCTTCCCCGCGGGCAGCCTCCCCTGGCGCGCGGCGATCGACGGCAGGGGTGATCTGCGCGTCGTCCTCCGAGGAACGGGGCAGCTCGCGACCATCGGCCTCCAGGGCCCTTCGCTGCGAGGCACCCAGTCCGTCTGCCCCGAGCCGCGCGGCGTCACCTGGGACGAGTCCCAGCGGAGAATCCTGGTCGCCTGCGCCGGCGGGGAGCTCGTGTCGATCCCCGAGCTGGGCTCGAGCAGCTCGACCTTCGCCGGCCTCGATCTGCGCGACGTGGTGGTCCGCGACGGCAAGCCGTTCGTCAGCTCGTTCCGCGCGGCCCGGCTCGAAGGCGTGGACTCGACCGAGCACGCGGTGCCCCCGTCCATTCCGACGCCCGCGCTCGACGGCGGCCTGCAGGCGTTCGAACCCCAGGTCGCCTGGCGCACCTTCGAGACGCAGGGCCGCATCGTCATGGTGCACCAGCGCCACCTGGCCGGAGACGTATCGGCGCTGACCGTCGGCGCGCCACCCGTGGTAGTGCCGTACTACGTCAACGCCTGCAACACGGCGGTGGTGCGCTCGGCGGTGACGGTGTTCGAACGCGACGGCGGCGTCACCTCCGCGGAGATCCCCGGCGTGCTCCCGGTCGACGCCGACGTGTCGCCCGACGGCCGGATCCTCGCGATCGCCTCGGCCGGCAACCTCGAGCTGACGCAGGCGCTGCTGCCGAGCCCCGGCCAGGTCTTCGGCTTCGGCGCGTGTGGCTTGCCCGCGCGCCCTGCCCCGCTCCCGCCCGCCGATCGACCGAACGATCCCCCTCCAAGCCAGTTCGGCCAGGTCGTCGGCGTGCGCTACCTCCCGGACGAGACGTTGATCGTCCATTCCCGCGACCCCGCCCAGCTCACCATCGTGCCGCCGCCGGGGAGCACCCTGCCGCCGCGCGTCGTCCCGCTCGCCAGCGATCGCATCGACTCGCCAGGCACCCGCCTCTTCCACGCCGCGCCGACGGCGCTCGCCTGCGCGTCCTGCCACCCGGAAGGCACCGACGACGGGCACGTGTGGACGTTCTTCGGTGAGCCTCGGCGCACGCAGACGCTCTGGGGCGGCCTGTCCCGCACCGCGCCGTTCCACTGGAAGGGCGACCTGACCGATCTGCGCGCCGTCATGAACCAGACCTTCGTCGCGCGCATGGGTGGCCGAAGCCCCGACGAAGGAGAGCTCGACAGCCTCCAGACGTTCCTCGACACCGTGAAGGCGCCCGCCCCCAGCCAGCGTGATGACGCAGCGCTCGTCGCGTCAGGCGCGCGCACGTTCGAGAAGAGCTGCAGCACCTGCCACGCCGGCTCGCTGCTCACCAACGGCCAGACGGTGAGCGTGGGCTCGGGGGCTCCGGGCGCGCGCTTCCAGGTGCCGAGCCTCAAAGGCCTGCTGCTGCGCCCGCCCTACATGCACGACGGCTGCGCGAAGACGCTGGGCGATCGGTTCCAGCCCGGCTGCGGAGGCACCGCCCACGGCACGGTGTCACCGCAGGAGCTCGACGGGCTCCTCGCCTACCTCAAGACGCTGTAAGCCGAACGCGAGCTTCAGCTCGGCCAGGCCCGCTTGACGATCGCCGCGACTGGCGCCTTGGGCCCGAGCGTGCCGTACACCTCGCCGTGCTCACCGCCCAAGCGGCTGGCGCAGAAGGTCTCGCTGATCTCCGCCGGCGCGTGTTGCAGCAGCAGCGCCCCCTGCATGGCCAGCGCGAGCTTCGTCGTCGCCACGCGCGCCGTGCCTTCGGTGGCGATCGCCTCGAAGCCAGCCGCCAGCCCCCCGACGAACTTGTCGAAGTGCGCGTTCTTCCCCGCGGCCTTGCCCAGCTCCGTCCGCAGCACGTCCATGCTCTTGGGGTACTTCGTCAGCGCGCGCAGCACGTCCAGGCACATGACGTTGCCCGAGCCTTCCCAGATCGAGTTGAGCGGCATCTGCCGGAAGATCCGCGGCATCACCGTCTCTTCGACGTAGCCGATGCCCCCGAACGCCTCCATCGCCTCCGCGGCCAGCGCGGGTCCACGCTTGCACACCAGGAACTTCGTCGCCGGCGTCAGCACCCGCCGCAGCAGGCTCTCGTACTCGTCCGTCGGGCTGTCGAAGGCTCGCGCCAGGCGCAGCGACAGGGCCGTGGCCGCTTCGGTCTCCACCGCCAGATCCGCCAGCACGTTCTGCATCATCGGCTGCGCGGACAGCACCTTCCCGAACGCGTGGCGCTGGTGGGTGTGGTGCAGCGCCTCGGCCAGCGCGAAGCGCATCAGGCCCGTGGTGCCCAGCGCGCAGTCGAGCCGGGTGTAGGTGCCCATCTCGAGGATCGTGGGAATGCCGCGGCCTTCTTCGCCGATCAACGTGGCGTACGCGCCGGTGAACTCGACCTCACTCGACGCGTTGGATCGATCGCCCAGCTTGTCCTTCAGCCGCTGAATGCGCAGCTCGTTGAGCGCGCCGTCCGGCGTCCAGCGCGGCACGAAGAAGCAGGACAGCCCGCCCTTCGAGTTCGCCGTCACCAAGAAGCCGTCGCACATGGGCGCGGACAGGAACCACTTATGGCCCACGATCCGGAACGTGCCGTCGCCCTGCTCGATCGCCTGTGAGGTGTTCGAGCGGACGTCGCTGCCGCCCTGCTTCTCGGTCATGCCCATGCCGATGATCGCGCCGCGCTTCTGATCGACGGGGAGGAAGCGCGGGTCGTACTCGCGGCTGGTGAGCTTCGGCATCCACCGCTGCGCGAGCTTCGCTTCCCGCTTCACCACGGGGATCGCGCCGTACGTCATCGTCGTGGGGCACTGGGTCCCGTTGTCCACCGACGAGTACATGATGAAGTGCGCCGCGCGGGCCACGTGCGCCCCGGGCTTCGCGTCGACCCACGGCGCC
The DNA here is from genome assembly GCA_022842905.1 of Myxococcaceae bacterium. Lineage (GTDB taxonomy): Bacteria > Myxococcota > Myxococcia > Myxococcales > Myxococcaceae > JALHOS01. Next base: position 61,401 of record JALHOS010000001.1, read on the forward strand.
GAGTCCATGCCGGTGCGCTTCAGGTAGCCGAAGAGCTGGTGGTAGCTCGGGTGAAACTCCACCTCGTCCGTGCGCCGGCCGTAGCGATCGAACAGCTTGAGCGTGGGGACGAACTTGTTCGCCAGCGTGCCGGCTTCCTGGAGCGGGCCCGCGCCGAGTTCCTGGCCCCGCTCGGTCAGCTCGCCGACCGCCCAGGCCGCGCCGTTCGCCGCGACGCCGTCCTTGAGGGCCAGGTTGGTGAGGAACAGGTTGGACGGCCCGGGGAGCTGCGGCTGGTTCAGGACTTCATGGGTCTTGAAAGGGTCCATGGGCCGGCTCATACGCCTCCGACCGCGCGGCTGGAACGCCAGCCCCACGGCGATTCTTCGCCATGCCATTGAGTTTTTTTCGGCGCCGCCTGTATGGTGCCCGCCTTTTTTGAAAGGACTTTCCACACATGACCATCGCCATCGTAATCCTCGCGCTCGCGCTCCTCGTGAGCCTCGCCTTCAACATGGGCTTCCTGGGTGGCGCCAAGCCGTCCGCGCAGGCCCAGTCGAACCTCCCTTCCCCCTCCCGAGAGGCCGCGCGTGACGACGGCGACGTGAGCAGCCGCCTGTCCAAGGCCGAGGCGGAGCTGGACAAGAAGCGCAAGGAGCTGGACGAGGTGAAGAAGGCGCAGGGCGAGCTGAAGGACGAGCTCAAGGCCGCCAAGAAGAAGCTGTTCGATCAGAAGGAAGCCGACAAGTCGGAGGAAGACCTCAAGAAGGCCCGCGCCGAGGTCGAGCGGCACGCCTCGCAGCAGCTGGACAGCACCCGCGCCGAGCTGGCCCAGGCGCACCAGGACATTCAGAAGCTGCGCGCCGAGATCGAGATGCGGGGGAAGAAGCAGGCCCAGCCCAAGCCCGACGCCGCGGAGACCACCGAGAAGAAGATCGAGCGGGCGCCGGAGCCGCCTCCGCAGCGCGTCATTCGTGAGCTCTCCGAGCACGAGAAGGAGCGCATCGCCCGCCTCGAGCAGCAGTCGGCCAACGATCGCCGCCGCGCCGCCGAGTCCGAACGCGAGACGCGCAACCTCAAGGCGAAGATCGACAAGCAGCTGCGCGACGTGAAGGCCGCGTTCACCGACGCGAACCTGCACAAGGACAAGTTCCGCGCGGTGGAGCAGCGGCTCAACCGCACGTTGCTCGAGAACGACGTGCTGCGCCGGGCGATCGCCGACCTCGAGAAGAAGACCGGCATGAACGCCGAGAAGGTCGGGCTGACGCCAGACGAGATCGCCCAGTCGGATCGGCAGATGGCGCAGAAGCACGCCGAGGAAGATCGCGTCGCCGACGAAGCCCGCGCCAAGCTCGAAGCGCAGAAGGCCGCGGAGCTCGAGGCGGAGCACGCCGAGGCCGAGCAGAAGGCGATCGAGGCTGCCAAGGCCGAAGCGCAGGCGAAGAACACCGTCGTCACCGCCGAAGTGCCGGTGCCCGCCGCCGAGGCCGTTCCGCCGACCGACGCCGCCGCCGCTGCGCCCAGCACTGCCGTCTGAAGTCGCTCGCGGATCGTCAGGCGCCCTCGCGCCTGTTCGTCGCCGCCGCGCCGCACAGTTCCATTGACCGTCTGAAACGGGGCTGCGTATAAGCCCCGCCGCAGTCGGCGCCATAGCCAAGTGGTAAGGCAAGGGTCTGCAAAACCCTCATTCCCCGGTTCGAATCCGGGTGGCGCCTTGAACGTCTCGAGTGTCTGCATGCGACTCTTCGCGCTGGCCCTCGGGGTTGTCTCAGTCACAGCACTCGCGGGTCCTCCGGTCGATCTCCCGCCCCCGGTCGACCGGTCCGCCAAGCAGCTGGAATTCAAGGGCGGCCAGCCTGTGGTCCCGGTCCGGTTGATGGAAGGGAACGCGGAGGTGGCGTTCGGGAGCAAGGGTCGGCTCCGGCTGACGTTGCACGGTGGTGAAGCGCCGAAGCTCCTGCAGGCCCCCGCCGGCACCACGTTTCGCGTACGCGCGTCGGCCGGCAAGGCGGCGGCAGTCGTCGCACGCATTCAGCTCATGGAAGTGCCGTTCAAGGACAAGGACGGGCTGGCCGCCGCGCTCGCGGACTGGGCTGGCAAGGGCGTCAGCCTCAAGCCGGTAACCTTGGGCGGGGTCTTCGGCATCGCTGGGAAGGTGGTCGACAACCGCCGGTACGCGCTGGTGGTGGATCAGCCGGCGCAGCCGCCGGAGAAGCTCGCCGCCCAGCAGGCGCAGCTGCTCACCCAGCACGGCGTCCGCAGCACGCTGCTCGAAGAGGTGCGCTCGCCGCCGTCGGTCACCATGGAAGTGCTCGACGAGGCCGGCAAGCCGCTGGGCAGCGCGGTCGATCGGCTCAGCGTCGAGCCCGCGGACACCAGCCCAATCGACGTGCGCCGCGTCGAGTTCGGCGTGGGGTACGACTTCCACAACTTCGAAGATCGCAGCTACCGCGGCGCGCTGCTGTTGACCGCCGACGCCAAGGGGAAGCTGGCGGTCTTGAACCAGGTGCCGCTGGAGGCGCTGCTCAAGGGCCTGGTGCCGTCGGAGATCTTCGCCAAGGCGCACCCCGAGGCGCTCAAGGCGCAGGCCGTCACCGCCCGAGGAGAGGTGCTCGCGAAGGTAGGCCTCAAGCACCTGGCGGATCCCTACCTGCTGTGTACCGAGCAACACTGCGCCGTCTACAAGGGTCTGTCGGGTGAAGCGGCCAGCACCAACGCCGCCGTCGACGCCACCGTCGGAGAAGCGCTGTTCGACGACGACGGGAAGCTGGTGGACTCCGTGTACAGCGCCGTCTGCGGTGGGCACACCGAGCACAACGAGATCGTCTGGGGCGGCGTCCCCAACCCGGCGCTGCGGGGCAAGCCGGATCTGCTGCCGGGTCACCGGAGCGGGCCTCAGCCCACCGACCTCCACGGCTTCCTCACCGCCGACGCCGGGCACGCGTGCAAGCTCTCGTCGTTGACGCAGCAGTCCAAGTACCACTGGGAGAAGCGCTTCAGCTCGGAAGAGCTGGACAAGAAGGTCGCGTCACTGGGCGTCGGCAAGGTCTTCGCCATGCAGGCCACCGAGCGCGGCGTGTCGGGCCGAGTGCGCTTGTTGACCATCTCCGGATCGGAGCAGGCGACGACGGTGCGCGGCGAGCTGACGATCCGCAGGCTCTTCGGCAACTTGAACAGCGCCCTCTTCGAGCTGCGGCTGGAGAAGGACGCCAAGGGCCGCCCAGCCACGTGGATCTTCACCGGGGCGGGCTGGGGCCACGGGGTCGGCCTGTGTCAGACGGGGGCGATCGGCCGTGCCGAGGCCGGCCAGAGCTACCGGGAGATCCTCGGCCACTACTTCACGGGAGCCAGCGTCGCCCGCCTGTACTGACAGGGTGTCGTCCGGCTGACGCCTGGTGGTTATGCTGCCGCTCGTGTCTTCGCCGCGCCGCCGCTCTGAGCGTCCCAACGTCCGCCTGCTCGGGGCGGTCGTGGCGACGATCGTGGCCCACGGCTTGGCGCTCGCGATCCTGGTGCTGTCCGACGGTCCGAATCCGCCCCAGGGAGCTCGCCGCAAGGTGCCGACCGGCGTCGCGCTGCGGCCGCTGAGCGCGCAGGCCTTCGCGAAGAACCGGGGCGAGCAGGCCCAGGCCCGTGCCCCGCAGATCAAGAAGGCCGAGGCGCCCAAGCCCGAAGTTGCCAAGCCGCCCAAACCTCCCGAAGCGCTGCCCAAGGGCCAGGTCGTCGCGACGCCCAAGGGAAACGAGCAGGTCGACCCCAACGCGAAGTACCTGGCCGAGAGCAA
>JALHOS010000001.1:65173-74508 GCA_022842905.1 Myxococcaceae bacterium
AGACGCGCGCCAAGGAGACGACGCCCTTCTACAAGAACGCCATGAGCCGCCGCACGGCGCCCAAGGCGGTCGAGGGCGCCGGCGCGGACGAGGTGGACCGGGCGATCCGCGGGGGCAACGAGGGGATCGGCGACGACGAGCGGCCGCTCGAGCGCACGCAGCCTTCCGCCCCGGCCTTCGAGATCCCCGACATCAAGGCCAAGACGGAGGTCGCGCTCAAGACGGCGCCCGAAGGCCCGGGCATCAGCCTGGCCAACCGCCTCGAGGCCGAGGAGATCCGCGGCAATTCGAAGCGGCTCAACGTGTCGCTGGGCGGCGCCAGCGAACAGACGGCGGCGAGTGAAGGGCGCGCAGGGGCCGCGGGCGGGATCAACCTCACGCCGTCGCAGGCGGTGGTGGACCAGATCATCGGCGCGGCGGCGAACGATCACCTCAAGGACGTCGCCGAGGGTGAAGGCACGTACCTGTCGACGAAGGAATGGAAGTACGCGTCGTTCTTCAACCGGGTGAAGCAGAGCGTCGGGCAGCAGTGGCACCCCGCCCCGCAGATGCGGCAGCGCGACCCGACGTTGCAGCAGTTCGGCACCCGCGATCGCTACACGGTGCTCGCGGTGGTGCTCGACGCGAACGGCCGGCTGAAGGACGCCTACGTCGAGAAGAGCAGCGGGCTCGACTTCCTCGACGTCGAGGCGATCAAGGCGTTCGAGCGGGCGCAGCCTTTCCTCAACCCGCCGGCCGGCTTGCTTGCGGCGGATCAGACGGTGCGCTTCCAGTTCGGCTTCATGCTCGAGCTGTCTGGCCAACCGTCGATGCAGTTGTTCCGCTACAACGACTAGCGGCATGACCGCGGCGCCTACCCCACCGTTGACCGGCGCCGCGCGCGCCAAGGCGATCAAGCGTGTGCTCTGGGCGATCTTGTTCGCCAACTGGGCGGTGGCGGCGGCGAAGGTCGTCTGGGGCGTGTGGATCGACTCGACGTCCATGCAGGCCGACGGGCTCCACAGCTTCATCGACGGCGGGAGCAACGTGATCGGGCTGGTCGCCATGCACTTCGCGGCCGCGCCGGCGGACGACGAGCACCCGTACGGTCACCAGAAGTTCGAAGCGCTCGCGTCGCTGGCGATCGGCGTGATGATCGGCATGGGCGTGCTGGAGCTGGGCCGCATGGCCTTCCACTCCTTGAGCGGCCAGGTGCGCCCCACGCCGACGCCGGCGGCCTTCGCGGTGATGATCGGCACGCTGCTGGTGAACACCGTCGTCACCCGCCTCGAAGCGCGCGCGGGCAAGCGCCTGGGCAGCGGGCTGTTGCTCGCCGACGCCAAGCACACGCTGTCGGACGTGTTCGTCACCTTGGCGGTGCTGGCGTCGCTGGCGTTGACGGCGCTGGGCCTCGAGCGGGTCGACGGCATCGTCGCGGTCGGCGTGCTGGGCTTCGTCGCCTTCACTGGCTTCCAGATCATTCGCCAGTCGGTGAGCTTCCTGTCCGACACCGTCCAGCTCGCGCCCGAAGACGTGCAGAAGACCTGCGCCGGCGTGCCCGACGTCCTGGCGATCCGCGACGTGCGCAGCCGAGGCGTGGAGGCGGCGGTCTACGTCGATCTGAAGGTCGACGTGGCGCCGAACCTGCCGATCGCCCGAGCGCACGAGGCCGCGGACGCGGTGGAGCGCGCGATTCGGGCCCGCTACCCGCAGGTCGTCGACGTCGTGGTGCACGTCGAGCCGGCCGGTCCGCTCAGCCCTGCTGCCCCGTCTGCTGCGCCAGCCCCAGCCGCACCAGCTTCTGAATGAGGCGAAGCGCGTCCACCTCGCGCTGCCCCGACGCCAGCACCACCGCCGACACGTCCCACCCGGCGGACAGCTGATCGAGCACGCGGCGCTCCTCGGGCCGCAGCTGCGCGAGCGCGCTGAGCTGCTGCGTCACGTGGAAGGTCGTCACCGGCGGCAGCTCTCGGTACAGCGCGGCGGCGTGCTCCCGCTCGGCCATTTGCGCAAACGCCCGCACCCGGCGATCGCCGGGATCGTTCTGCAGCAGCGCCGAGAACACCAAGCCCGCCGCGTCGAACTGCCGCTCACGAATGAGCACGGCGCCCTTCTCGAGCATGTCGGAGATCGGATCGGCGTCGATCTGCAGCGCGCCCTCGACGACGACGTGGCCGCTGCGCAGCAGATCGTACACGGCGCGCAGCACGACGCTCTTGGCCAGCCCCAGCTGCAGCCACAGCCGGCCCAGGCTGACCCCCGCGTCCTTGTTCGCGACGTGGAGGATCACCCGGTGCAGGGTGATGATCGGCGGTGGGCTGCCGACCGCCTTCACCACCAGCGTGTCGTGCGGGAGTACGCGCTCGACGTCGACGGACTCGTCGAGTCGCCGCAGGGCGTCGAAGAGCACCTGGCGCAAGGAGATCTCGGTGCTGATCCACTCGTCGCCGCCGCGATCAGGGTCTTCGGTCCAGTGGAACGTCGCCTGCGGCGTCTGGGTGATGTCGCCGATCGCGGCGATGAGCTCGTCTTCGGCCAGCTGACGCAGGGCCATGTCGACCGTCGGCTCGAGCCGCAGCGCTCCGCGCAAGGATTCCATGACACGCTGACCGGACGCTTCGTTGCCGTGGTCGAGCACGCGGGCCAGTCGCTCCCACAGCCCCGGCGTGGCGGTGCCGACGACCTGGCCCAAGAGCACGAAGATCTTCCGACTGCCGGCTTGCCACTGGAGCGAGAGCGCGCCCGTCTTCCGGGAGGTGTCGAGCCACTGCAAGAGCTCGGGCAGCGGGTAGCTCGACAGATCGCCGTGAAAAGCCATGAACGCGCGGCAGGTTATGGGAAAAAGCCGGTGTGCGGGTGGCGATCGTATTCATCGACGGCGTGGGAGTGGGCACGCGCGGCCCCCACAACCCGCTGTCCGAGGAGCCGTGGCTGCTGTCTCAGTTCCAGGACGGCACCGGCACGCCCCTGCCCTACGGCGGTGTGCGGCACGATCTGAACACGACCTTCGGCGTCGAAGGCCGGCCGCAGTCGGCGTCGAACCAGACCGCGCTGCTGACCGGACTCGACGCGCCGGCGATCATCGGCCGGCACGTGCTGGGCTACCCAACGACCGCGCTCAAGGCGCTGATCGACCAGCACGGCGTGGCGGGCTACGCGAGCGCCCGCGGCCTCGACGTGAGCTTCCTCAACGCCTTCCCCGAGCCGTACCTGCAGGGCCTGGGGCTCACCGAGCCCGTGGAGGGCGCCACGCCGCTGCCCCCGCGGTGGCGCAAGCGCCTCAAGCCGTCGGCGAGCACGTTGACCATGCGGGGGCACGCCCGCTTCCGAACCTTCGATGACGCCCAAGCAGGCCGCGCCCTCACCCACGACATCTCCGGCGCGCGGGCCCGCAGTCACGGCTTCGACGTGCCGACGCGCACGGCCACCGAGGCCGCTGAGATCTTCTGGCGCGAAGCTGGGGCGCTGACGCTGTTCGAACACTTCCTGGCGGACGAGGCCGGGCACGCCCAGGACGCGCGCGCCGCGCAGGACGCGCTGAGCACCTTCGACGCCTTTGCGCGTGAGGTCCTCGCCAGCCGTCCGGCCGATGTCCAGGTCGTGATCTGCAGCGACCACGGGAACGTGGAAGATCTCTCCGTGCGGCAGCACACCACCCACGACGTCGCGGCGCTGTCGTTTGGGCCAGCGGCGGAGAATCCGCTCCGGTCCTTGGCGGACGTCGGGCGCGCGACCAAGCGCTGGCTGGAGCTGACGCGATGAGGGCATGGCGCCTCCCCGTCGCCCTCGCCGTCAGCTGCTTCGGCTGCGTCGGGCCGCTGGCGAACTTGAAGGAAGTCGCTCGGACCCCGCTCGACGGCGTGCCGGTGGTGCTGCGCCACGCCCCCGACGCGCAGGAGGTCGAACTGCTCGTCGACGCGCTGAGTCGGGCCACGCCCGCGGTGCGCCGCTGGGGCGGCCTGTCCACCGCCGTCACGCTCCACGTGGTGCCCCACCACCGCGCGTTCGAGCGCGCCCTGGGCCGCGCGGAGCCCACCCTGCACGCGTGGGCGCGCTACGACGAGATCTTGCTCGAGAGCCCCGCGTCGTGGGGCGCCGACGTGGAGCAGCTGCGGGCGCTGTTGGCCCACGAGCTGACCCACTGCGTGACGTTCCAGCGCCTCGGCACCGCCCAGGACTGGCAGCAGCGCGTCCTCCCCTTCTGGTTCCGCGAAGGGCTGGCCACCGTGACGGCGGGCCAGGCCGCCGACTTCCCGACGCTCGAAGAGCTCGCAGGCGCGCTCCGGCCCGTCCCGATCGACGAGGCGTTCGACAGGGCCGAACGATCCGTGTCCGTCAACTACCGCCACGCGTACGGTCTGGCGCACCACGCCGTCGTGTTCCTGCTCCGGCGGCACGGCGACGGCGCGGTGCCGCAGATCCTCGCCGCGCTGCGGGAAGGCAAGTCCTTCGACGACGCTTTCAAGGCGGCCACTGGCGTCGAGCGGCTGGCCTTCGAACACGACGCGCTCAACTACATTCGGCTGCGGGGGTTTCGTGGCTGGGGCCTACCGCTCAAGACGCTCCCCAGCCCCCGCGCCAAGTGACGTTCCAGGTCCCCAGTCTTCCACCGGCCAGCCCAGCCGCCGCGCGTGCCGAAGGAGCCGCGGATCGGGGTTCACAGCGACGGGCCGACCGACCGCTTCGAGCACGGCCAGGTCCGAATAGCTGTCGGTGTAGAACGCGCAGTCGGCCAGCCGAACGTGGGCGCGCGCCGCGTAGTCCGTCGCGTGCACGAGCTTCCCTCTGCCGAAGCACACCCCGCCGCGGACCTTCCCCGTGAAGGTGCCGTCGGCCGCGACGTCGAGCGTGTTGCAGAGCACCCCGTCGAGCCCCAGCTCCGCCGCCACGTGGCCCGCGAGGTAGTTGGACGACGACGTGAGCAGCACCACACGGTCGCCTCGGGCACGGTGGGACGCGAGCGCGCGAAGCCCGCCGATCCGGTACTCGCGCCGGACCGTCGCCTCGAAGAACGCCTGGGTGCGCGCGGCGACGGGGGCTTCCGGCTGGCCGGTCAGCTGCGCCACGGCGATCTCGATCATCTCCTCGGCGGCGGCGAGGCCCAGGTGGTAGCGGCCCAGCCACACCGCTGCCCGTGCCGCCTGCCACGCGCTCAAGAAGCCCAACGCCCGCTCGCGCTTGACCCACAGCGCGCCCGAATTCACGGCGAGCAACGTCTTGTCGAGGTCGAAGAAGGCGACGGTCACGCGGAAGGCTATAGCAAGGGTGTGCTAAGCCACGCCGTCATGGCTCGCTGCGTCGTTCTGGCTGCGACGGTTCTGCTGCTCCTTGCGGCGTGCGGCAAGACGCCGCGCTGCCTGACCTCCAACTGCTCCGGTTGCTGCGACGACAAGGGCCAGTGCCAGGACGGGCGGCTCCCCGCGGCGTGTGGGGTCGGCGCGGCGGCGTGCACGCGCTGCCCGGCCGGCCAGTCCTGCATCTCCGGGAAATGCGGAACCGGCACGGGCACCGGAGGCTCCAGTGGCGCGGGCGGCGGTGTTGGAGGTGTTGGAGGTATGGGCGGCGGCACCGGAGCGGCTGGCGCCGGCGGTGGCACCATGGCCGTCTGCGGGCCGGGGTCCTGCGGCGGCTGCTGCGACGCGAACAACACCTGTCGAACGCCCAACTCGGCGGCCTGCGGTTCGAACGGCGCTTCGTGCGTGGCCTGCTCCGGCGGCCAAGCGTGCGTCAGCGGCATGTGCCAGGGCGGTGGGACGAGCTGCAATTCGACCAACTGCGCGAACGGCTGCTGCTCGGGCACCATGTGCATTACGCCGACGTCCAACGCCACCTGCGGCCGCAACGGCGCCGCCTGCGTCGCGTGCACCGGGAACCAGACGTGTGTCGCCGGATCGTGCGCGTCGGGCGACTGCTCGACGACCTGCCTGACCGGGTGCTGCGACGCCACGGGGAGCTGCCGCGGCGGCACCACGAAGGACGAGTGCGGCATCGGCGGCGCCAGCTGTCAGCAGTGCACGCTGTTCTGCGTGCTCGGCGCCTGTCTGCCGTAGCGGTCGTCGGCGCTCGTCGGCGCGAGGCGAGCTTCAGCCGCGGCGCTCGCCTTTCGCCTGGGTGACCAGCAGCGTCAACGCGCCGGTCGACGTCGGCCGGTGCTGCGGCGGCACCTGCGTCTGGTCGGTGGCGTCGACCTGCGTCATGAAGAAGAACGTCACGCTCGAGCTGGCCGCTGCGGTGTCCATGCGCGGCATGGTGCCTTCGCCAGACGATCCCGCAAGTTTCTGACTTTCTTCATGTTTTGTCTGATCGGGCGCGACCCCGACCCTCCGCTCAACCGACCGAAACGGCGGCGGAACGACGAAGCGCGAAGCGCCAGCGCTGATCCACGGTTCCCGCTTGGTCGGCCAGGACAGCTCGACGATTGCGGCGGAGGAATGCCTTGCCGAAGGAGAAACGATTGCTACCCTACCTGCACGCTTCGAAACGACGAGGCGCGGCTTTCAAAGCAAGCCCTCTCCAGCCAGCGAGTCCGAATGTCCGACGAAAAAAAGAAGACCCAGGCGGCCCAAGCCATGCCCGCGGCGATGAGCCCGCCGGGGACGATCAACAAAGACGACATTCCAGCGGTGCTGCCGATCCTGCCGCTGCGCAACTCGGTGTTCTTCCCAGGGGGCGTGCTGCCGCTGGCCGTCGGTCGCCAGAAGACGATCGCCCTCATCAAGGACGCGGTGCGCGACGATCAGGTGATCGGCGTCGTCACCCAGCGCAAGGCCGAAGAAGAGGACCCGGGCGCGAACGATCTGTACAGCATGGGCACCGTCGCCCGCATCGTGAAGCTGTTGAAGATGGGCGAGGACAACTACTCGCTCGTCGTGCAGGGCCTGGCGCGCTTCCGTGTGCTGGAGCTGGTGCAGGAGTCGCCGTACCTCAAGGCGCGCATCGAGCCAGTGGAAGACAAGACCGGCGCGGACAAGGTCGAGATCGAAGCGCTGACGATCAACCTGAAGAAGCTCGCGCGTGAAGTGATCGAGATGATGCCGGAGCTGCCCGCCGCGGCCGCCGAGCTGGTCGAGTCGATCACCCACCCCGGCCACCTCGCGGATCTCATCGCCGCGAACGTCGACGTGCCGATCGAAGAGAAGCAGGCGGTACTCGAGACGGTGGATCTCAAGGCGCGCATGGAGCTCGTGCTCGAGCTGCTCAACCGCAAGCGCGAGATCCTCAAGCTGTCGAACAAGATCGACTCCGCCGTGAAGGGCGAGATGTCGAAGACCCAGCGTGAGTACTACCTGCGCCAGCAGCTCAAGGCGATCAAGGAAGAGCTCGGGGAGATGGGCGAGGACGAAGAGGAGCTCGACGAGCTGGCGGAGCGGCTGAAGAAGGCCGGCCTGCCGCCGGACGTGGAGAAGGTCGCCCACAAGGAGATGAACCGCCTCAAGACGATCCCCGCCGCGTCCAGCGAGTACACGGTCGCGCGCACGTACCTCGATTGGATCGCCGATCTGCCGTGGTCGAAGATGACCGAGGACAACCTCGACATCGAGAACGCGCGCAAGCAGCTCGAGGCCGATCACTACGGCATCGAGAAGGTGAAGAAGCGCATCCTCGAGTACTTGGCGGTGCGCAAGCTCAAGAACGACATGAAGGGCCCGATCCTCTGCCTGGTGGGCCCGCCGGGCGTCGGCAAGACGTCGCTGGGTCAGTCGATCGCCAAGTCGCTCGGCCGCAAGTTCGTGCGCTTGGCGCTCGGCGGCGTCCGTGACGAAGCCGAGATCCGCGGGCACCGCCGCACGTACGTGGGCGCCCTGCCCGGCCGCTTCATTCAAAACATGAAGAAGGCCGGCACGCGCAACCCGCTCATGCTGCTCGACGAGGTCGACAAGCTCGGGGCTGACTTCCGCGGCGATCCGTCGGCGGCGCTGCTCGAGGTGCTCGACCCCGAGCAGAACCACACGTTCAGCGATCACTACCTGGACGTGGCGTTCGACCTGTCGAAGGTGATGTTCATCGCCACCGCCAACCGGCTCGATCCGATCCCCGCGCCGCTCCGCGACCGCATGGAGATCATCGAGATGAGCTCGTACACCTTCATCGAGAAGGAGCACATCGCGCGCAGGCACTTGATCCCCAAGCAGATCAAGGAGCACGGGATCACCGACCAGCACCTCGAGCTGACCAAGGAAGGCCTGGACAAGATCATCACCAGCTACGCGATCGAGCCGGGCGTTCGAAACCTGGAGCGCCGGATCGCCGAGGTGGCGCGCGCGGTGGCGGTCGACGTCGCGTCGGGCAAGACCGAGAAGCAGACGATCGACGACAAGAAGACGATCGAGATCCTCGGCCCCAAGCGGTACGAGCTGAACGTCGCGGAGCGCACCGGCCAGGCAGGCGTGTCGGTCGGCCTGTACTACACGCCGCTGGGCTTCGGAGACATCCTCTTCGTGGAAGCGACGAAGATGCCGGGCAAGGGCGGCATGATCCTCACCGGGCAGCTCGGTGACGTCATGAAGGAGTCGGCGACGGCGGCCTTCAGCTGGCTGCGCGCGAACGCGGATCGCATGGGGCTGACGCCGGCGTCCTTCGAGAAGTCGGACATGCACCTGCACTTCCCCGAAGGCGCCACGCCGAAGGACGGACCGTCGGCGGGTGTGGCGATCATCTCCGCCATGACGTCGCTGTTCACGGGCGTCCCGGTGCGCGCGGACACGGCGATGACCGGCGAGATCACGCTGCGCGGGATCGTCGGGCCCGTCGGCGGCATTCGCGAGAAGGTCCTCGGGGCGCACCGCGCCGGGATCAAGCGGATCCTCCTGTGTGAGAAGAACAAGAAGGACCTGATCGAGGTGCCGGAGGCCGTGCAGAAGGAGCTCGAGTTCTTCTTCGTCAGCCGCATCGACGAGGTGCTCAACCTCGCGCTCGAGAAGTCGCCGTTCATCTCCGCCCCGCCGCCGCCGCCGGTCCCGGGGGAAGAAGCGCGCGCTTCGGCCTAAGGGCCCACGCAGCGCGGAGCCGACAGGCCACCCTCGCCCAACGCGAGCGGTGGCCTTCGTCTTTTGTGAGCCTGCCGTGTAGTGTGCGCGCCCTTCGCCGCCCTTGGCGTCGACCTTCAGGAGCTCACCCGCACATGATCAAGCGCCTCGCAGCCGTTCTCGTCCCCCTCGCCGTGCTCGGCGCCATCGCCTGTGGTCCAACGAGCCAGCCGTGCACCAGCACCGCCCAGTGCTCTGCCGGCCAGGTGTGCCAGAGCGGCTCGTGCGTCGCGGGAACGGCTGGAACAGGTGGGAGCGCAGGCACCGGCGGCAGCGCAGGCACCGGCGGCAGCGCGGGCACGGGCGGCAGCGCGGGCACGGGCGGCAGCG
>JALHOS010000002.1 GCA_022842905.1 Myxococcaceae bacterium
CGCGCGGTGGCGCGCCAGCGGTGGGGGGCGTAGCGGGGGCGCTCTCTGGGCGGGCTCAGGGCTTCGGCGGGCGTGCCGACTCGCACGAGCTGCGCTCCGCCCTCGCGCCGCGCGCCGAGCCACGCCGCCTGGAAGACGGTCAGCTTGCGGTGCGCCCCGCGCACCACGCCCAGGCGCACCAGCGCGTTCGCGGGCAGCTGCACCCCGCCGGGGCAGCGCAGCGTGACGCCGTCCTTCGTCACCTCGGTGACCACAGCTACCCCGCGAGGGTGGAGCTCTTCACCAGCCAACAGGAAGAGCCCAGCGCCCGCGACCCACGGGAGCGCGAGCGCTTCTTGGGTGATCGTCGGGCGCCCCTTTCGTTGAGTCGGCTTCCGGGTGTCCGCCAGGAGTCTGCGTGCGGTGACCTGCCCGGCGTGGATCGCCGTCTCGTCGAGCCAAGGCGGCCCCATGGCCGTCGCGCACAGGTACATACGCTGCTGCCCCTGCAGGCGCTCGAGCCCCGCCACGGCATCAGCCGCGTGCGAGCCGTCGAGCGGGCACAGGCTGAAGCGCTCGAGCAGGACCTTCGCCGGGTCGGGATCGACGAGGGGGTTGACGGTGACGAAGACGTCGGGCGCCTCCGCCGACAGCCGCTGAGCGGCGTTGCACCACAGCGTCGACGTCGGCGGGCCTGGCTGCTCGGGGGACGGCGCGGTCAGGGTGTAGGTCCCCCAGCGCCCGCGCGCTCGAGGCAGCAGCCGCGCGTCGCGGTGCACGACCAGCCGCACGCGCCGACTCCGGCACGCGAGGAGCGCCGCCTGCTCGTCAGGCTCCACCGGCTCCAGCAGCGGCAGCAGCTCCCGCGGCGCGAGCGCGACGAGCACGGCGTCCACCCGCGTTCGGCCATGACGACCCAGCGCGTCCACCGCCAGCACGTCGACGTGGGTTCGGGTCCGATCGATCCCGATCACCCGCGTGTGCGGCTGGAGCGCGACGCCCTGCTTCTCGAGGCCACGCGCCCACAGCTCCACGACGTGGTGGAGGCCGCCGTCGATGACGTGGCGCACGGCGGGCGTTTCCCCCACCAGCCCCTGCGCCGACCAGACCGAGACGGCGGCGCCCATGGTGATGGCGAGCGGATCGTCTCCGGCGACGGCGGTGATGGCGCGAGCCCGCGCGCCGAACCACAGCCGCTCGAAGTCCGCGCCGTACCCTCGGCGCGCCAGGTACTGGGCCGCGGACAGCGCCGACTGCTCGGGAGACGACAGCACCTCGTGCGCGCTCTCGCGGAAGCGTGCGACGTCCTCGAGGAAGCCGGCTGCGTCCGTCACCGCAGGCCCCGGCTCCAGCTCGTCACCGCGCGTGCTCCAGGCCACGGTGCCGTCGGGCAGCACCGCCGTGGTGTCGGCGACGATCGGCCGGGTGCTGACGCCGAGCGCCCGGAGCAGCCGCGTGAGCTCCGGGCAGCGCTCGGGCGCGTAATCCGTCGCCCCGACGTCGACGCGGGAGAGCACCCCGACCGCGTCGGCCACGTCGATGCCCAGCCGCGCGCCGCCCAGGGCCTGCGCGTCGAAGACCAAGACGTCCGCGCCGTCCGCGGCGAGCACCTGCGCCGCCGCCATGCCTGCCAGGCCCCCGCCGATGACCCCCACGCGCATGTGCTGCTCCTCCCCCTCGGGCCCCCAAACGTCGGGGCTTCAGCTGCGTCGCTCCAGGTCGAACCACGTGGACAGATACGCCCGCAGCGCGGGGTTCGTGCTGTGCCGCAGCTGCGCCGGCGTCCCCTGCTCGACGATCACGCCCTGTGAGAGGAACGCGACGTTGTCCGCCACCTTGAACGCGCTGGCGATGTCGTGGCTGATCACGACGGACGTGACGCCCAGGTGCCGCTTCGCGTCGAGGATCATCTGGTCGACCGAGTCCGTGGTGATGGGGTCGAGCCCGGTGGTGGGCTCGTCGTAGAGCACGATCTTCGGCTCGAGCATGATCGCCCGCGCCAACCCCACGCGCTTGCGCATGCCGCCGGACAGATCTGCCGGGTAGCGCTCTTCGATCCCGCTGAGCCCCACCACCGCGAGCTTTTCCTTCACCAGCGCGCGCACCTTGGCTTCGGACAGCTCCTTGCGGTGCTCGAGCACGGGGAAGGCGACGTTCTGGTAGACGGTCATCGAGTCGAACAGCGCGGCGGCCTGGAACACCATGCCGAACTTCTTGCGCAGCTGCTCGAGCTGCACCGCGCCGTACGGGACGATGTCGTCGCCGTCGATGATCACCTGGCCCTGGTCGGGCTTCAGCAGACCGATCATGTGCTTCATCATGACCGTCTTGCCGGACCCCGAGCCGCCGAGGATCACCAGCGTGCTGCCCTGCGGCACCTTCAGGTTGATGCCGCTGAGCACCGTGTGGGACCCAAAGGACTTGTGGAGATCGACGATCTCGATCATCGGCCGGGCGGTCTGGTCCGCCGCCGCCATCAGTGCAGGATGACCCCGACGAAGTAGTCGAGCACGAAGATGCCGAGCGCCGACATGACCATGGCCTGCGTCGTGGCCAGGCCCACGCCCTTCGCGCCGCCGCTGGCGTGGTAGCCCTTGAAGCACGCGACCAGCGCCACGTAGAGGCCGAACACCGCGCCCTTGATGAGCCCCTCGGCGATGTCTTCGGGGTCGAGCCACTGCTGCGTGCGCGACAGCCAGGTGCCCGCGGACACGCCCTTGACCAGCACCGACACGAAGTACCCGCCGGCCAGCCCCGCCGCGTCGAACAACATGACGAGCACCGGCACCATGATGAGGCCGGCGAGCACGCGGGGCACCAGCAGGTACTGCACCGGGTTGACGGCCATGGTCTCGAGCGCGTCGACCTGCTCGGTGACCCGCATCGTCCCCAGCTCGGTGCACATGGCGCTGCCGGCGCGCATCGTCACCATCAAGGCCGAGAAGACCGGCGCCAGCTCGCGGGTGATGGTGAGCGCGACCGTCGGCCCGACGAGCGCTTCGCTGTTGAACATTTCGAACGCGCGCGCGGACTGGTGGGCGAACACCATGCCCGAGAAGATCCCCGTCAGCGCGACGATGAGCGCGCTGCCGACACCGACGAAGTCGAGCTGAGCGAAGAGGTTGGCGGCGCGAAACGGCGGCCGCACCGTCCACCGCAGCACGTCGATGAGCAGCACCGCCAGCCCGCCGATGTCCTCGACCAGCCGGCCCAACGTCAGCCCCAGCCCTTCGATGGCCTGCTTCACCGCGTTCGGCGGCTTGGGGGGCGCGTTCGTGTCGATCGGGGCCGTCATGGCGACGGCTGGAGACTCTACGGCGTCCCTGCCCGGTTCGCGCTGGTTTCTCCCAGAGGCCTTTTCAGACGCCGTCAGGTCAGCCGACGAGCACCCGGGGCACCCGCGCGCCGATGCCGCACATGATCTCGTAGGGGATCGTGTCCGACAGCGCGGCCAACTCCTCGGCCGCCAGCCGCAGCCCGCCCTGCGCCCCGAGCAGCACCACCTCGTCGTGCAGCGCCGCGCCAGGCACGTCGGTGACGTCGACGAGCGACATGTCCATGGTGACGCGCCCGACGACCGGCGCCCGCTGCCCGCGGATCAGCACGCTGCCGCGATTCGAAAAGCTCCGCCCAAACCCGTCCGCGTAGCCGACCGGCAACGTCGCGAGCAGCGTGCGCCGCTGAGCCACCCAGGTGCCGCCGTAGGACACCGCCGTCCCCGGCTCGATCGTCTTGAGGTGTGTCACCCCGGTCTTCCAGCTGAGCACTGGCTCGAGCGGCGCCTTCGCCGACAGCCAGCTCGCGGGCGCCACTCCCAACAGGAGAATTCCGGGGCGCACCAAATTGACGTCGGTCTGCGGGGGCAGGCCCATTCCGGACAGCACCCCGGCGGTGTTGGCGACGTGGCGCCAGCGGGGCGAGAAGCCGTGCGCGCGCACCGCCGTGAGCGCCTGGCCGTAGCGGCGCAGCTGCTCTTCGGTCGACGGGTTGCCTGGATCGTCGGCGCTCGCGAAGTGCGACATGAAGCCGTCGAGCTCCACGTGCGTCTGGGCGGCCGTCAGCGCGCGCAGGAAGTCGGTCAGCTCGGACAGCTGCACGCCCAGCCGCGCCATGCCGGTGTCGACCTTGAGGTGCGCCCGCGCGCGAATGCCGAGCTTCGCCGCGGCGCGCGAGAGGCCCTCGAGGTGCTCGAAGCGGAACAGCGTGGGGGTCAGCTCGTGCTGCACCATCAGCTCGTAGCCGCCCTCGTACGAGCCCCCCATGACGAGGATCGGCGCGCGGACGCCGGCGTTGCGCAGCTCGAGCCCTTCTTCCACCAGCGCCACGCCGAGCATGGCCACGCCCTCGCGCTCGAGCACCCGCGCGACGTGGACGGCGCCGTGCCCGTACGCGTTGGCCTTGACGACGGCGAGCAGGCCCGCGCCCCCGATCTGCTGCTTGACCCAGCGGACGTTGTGCCAGAGCGCGCGCTCCGACACCTCGACTCGCGTGGGGCGAATCAACAGGTCCAGCGCGCGGCGGCGGGGCAGCTCCTTGAACATGCGGTCGGCGCGCCACGGGGCGTGGCCCCACGGACGCGGGCCGGGGCACGTACCGGCGGGGATTAAGGCAGTCAAGGCAAGCCTCCTGAGACTTTGCGGCGCGTCAACGAAGCCGCGACAAGCTCCGGCTTTTCACGTTTCATTCCACGCATGGTCACCCGCCCGCTCAACCCGATCCGCGTCGGAGGTGAAGTCGACGCGCTGTGCACCAAGTGTGAGCTGAACCTCGCGCACACCATTCTGGCCATGGTGGGCACCAAGGTGATCCGCGTGCGCTGCAACACCTGCGGGGCGGACCACCAGTTCCGCGGCACTCAGCCGCTCCAGAAAGCCACGTCCTTCGCTGCGCCGAAGAAGGCGTCGACCCCGCGCACCACCGCCGCCGAGCGCGTGGTGCTCAACTTCGAAGAGCAGCTCAAACAGAAGAACCAGGTCGGAGCGCGCCTGTACTCCGTGAAGGAGACGTTCAAGCTCGACGACGTGGTCGATCACCCCACGTTCGGCCGAGGCTTCGTCAGCGCCGTGCGCGGCGACAAGGTCGACATCACGTTCCGCACGTTCGACAAGACGCTGATCCACGGCCGCACGCCCCCCCCGGATCCGGCGGCGAGCTGATCGCGCGCGCAACCTCTCAGCCGCGCAGCACCCCGAGCACCCGCTGCAGATCGTCCGGCAGCGGCGCTTGGAAGACCTGCCCCAGCAACGCGATCCGCGCGGCATGCAGCGGCGTTCGGTCCAGGAGCACCGCCTCGCCCTGCCCGCCCAGCGCCGATTCGGTCAGCGGCTCCTTCTTGCCGTACTGCGGATCGACCAGCAGCGGGTGGCCCGCGGCCTTCAGGTGCACGCGGATCTGGTGCTGCCGGCCGGTGAGCGGCTCACAGTCGACCCAGCTCACGCGACCGAAGCGTTCGGTGGGCGTCACCAGGGTGGTCGCCGGCTTCCCTTCCTCACCAGGAAACGCGGGCCGGACCTTGCCCTTGCGCCCGGGCACCAACGCCACGTCCAGCCTCAGCGGCGCGGCCACGTCACCTTCCACCAGCGCGAGGTAGCGCTTCTTCACCTCGCCGTGTTCGAAGGCCAACGAGGCGGCGCGGTGCGTCGCTTCGTCCAGCGCGAAGAGCAGCACGCCGCTCGTGTCGCGATCGAGCCGGTGTACGACCCAGATCCGCTGCCCGAGCTGAGCCTGCAGCTCGGCGTTGAGTGGAACCTCGGGCTCCGGCCCGCGCCCGGGAATGACGACGCGCCCGGGTGGCTTGAGGACGGCGACGAGCCCGCCGGCCTGGCCGAGGACGACCAGGCTCATCCCAGCGCGTCCGGCGTCAGGACCTCCACGTCGCCGTAGCGCTGGACGCGCTTGAGCAGCTGCTTCGCGTTGCCGACGAACACGAGCGCACGCTCACGGTCCGGCAAGTACGTGCGCGCGGCCTGCGCGGCCTGCTCCCGAGTCACCGCCACGACGCGGGCGCGGTACTCCGACACCCAGTCCGCCGGCAGCCCGTAGTGCTCGATGTCGGCGATCGCGCTGCTGACCGCTTCGTTCGTCTCCACGCGCGAGGGGTACAAGCCCGCGACGTAGCGCTGCACCGTCGACAGCTCCTGCGCCGTCGGGCCGCGCTCCCGCATCTTCTTCACTTCAGCCAGCGCGACGTCGACCAGCGTGTTGATCGACTCGGTCTTGGTGAAGGACGACACCGAGAAGGTCCCCGCGCCGCTCATCATGTCCCAGCTGCTGCCGGCGCCGTAGGACAGCCCCCGCTTCACGCGGATCTCCGTGATGAGCCGGCTGGTGAAGCTGCCGCCCAGCACCGCGTTCATCATGGAGATGGGGAAATGATCCGGGTGGCCCCGCCGCACGCCGACGGCGCCGATCCGCAGCTGCACCTGCGTCTGCTCCGGCTTGTCGATCACGAGCACGGGCCGAGGCTTGGACAGCCCTGGCCACGCGGGCGGCTGCGGGCGCTGCGCGGGCCCTCCAGTCCACTTCCCGAACGCTCTCTCGACGAGCGGGAGCACCTGGCGGCTGGTGACGTCGCCGACGACGAACAGCTGCGCGACCTGAGGCCCAAGCCGCGTCTTGTGGAAGTGGACCAAGTCCGCGCGGCCCAGGCCCTGGACCGACACCATGGTGCCCGACGTGGGCAGACCGAACGGGTGCATGCCCCAGACGGCGCGCGAGTAGCCCTTCTCGGCGAGGTCCCCCGGATCGTCGAGCTCGTTCTGGAGCTGCGCGAGGGTGCGGCGCCGGAGCAGCTCGACCTCGGCCTCCGGGAACTCCGGGGCGAGCGCGACGTCGGCGAACACGCCCAGCATGGCGGCCAGGTGCTTCGCTGGCGTGCTGAGCGCGACGATCACGTTCTCTTCGTTCGCGTACCCGCCGACGCTGGCGCCGACGAACTCCACCGCTTCGCTGATCGCGTCGGCGCTCTTCCCCGCCGCGCCCCGGCGCAACAGCCGCGACGCGAAGTCGGCCACGCCCTGCTTGCCGGTCGGATCGAATGCCGACCCTGCGTTCATCATCAGCTTGACGGACACCAGCGGCAGCTGCGCGCGAGGCACCACGTGCAGCGTCAGCCCGTTGGACAGCACGTGCCGCTCGTGGGGCGGCAGCTTCAACGGTCGCAGCTCGAGCCCTTCGACGCGCGCGCTCACGCGGCCACCCCCTGCGGCGCGGCGCCTTCTTGGGTGGGCACCAGCGTCACCACCGAGCGTCGCAGCGGGGTCAGGTAGCGCTTGGCCACGTCCTGCACCATGGCCGGCGTCACCGCGGCGTAGCGGCTGACCAGCGCCAGCCCGGCCCGCCAGTCACCGAGCATGGTCTCGTAGGTCCCCAGCGCGTGCGCGCGGCCGTTGTTCGTCGCCAGCTCGCGCAGCAGGTGGGCCTCGAGGTTGTTCTTCGCCTTCTCGACTTCGGCTTGGGTCAGCCCGTCCTTCGCCACGCGCAACAGCTCCGCGTACAGCGCGTCCTCCGCGGCCTTGGGCGAGCCACCGGGCTTGAGCTCCATGGCCACCATGAAGGCGCCCTGGTCGAAGCGCCACGCCCAGTCGACGCCCACGCTCACGCACGCTTCCTGCTCGAAGACCAGCGCGCGGGTCAGCCGACTCGACTGGCCGACGGACAGCGCGTACTGCAGCACGTCGAGGGTGAGGGTGTCGGGGTTCGCGCAGGCGGGTCCCCGCCAGGCCACCATCACCGTCGGCGCCTGCGCCGGGTGGTGCACTTCGCTGCGGCGCTCGCCCTTCTGCTCGGGCTCGGCGTCGACGACGGAGGGCACCGGCGGGCCCTTGGGGATCGCGCCGTAATACTTGGTGAGCCAGGCGAGCGCCCGCTTCGGGTCGAAGTCACCGCTCACGTAGATCGTGGCGTTGTTGGGCGCGTAGTACGTGCGGAAGTACTCGAGGCAGTCCTCCCGGCGAATGTTCTCGATGTCCCGCATCCACCCGATCACCGGCCAGCGGTAGGGGTGCGCCTTCCACACCAGGCTGGACAGCTCTTCGTCGAGCAGGCCGCTGATCTCGTTGTCGACGCGGAGCAGCCGTTCCTCTTTGACGACCTGCCGCTCGCTCTCGAGCATCTTGGGCGTCACCTGCAGCGAGCGCATGCGATCGCTCTCGAGGTCGATCACCCGCTCGAGCGCCTCGGCCATGAAGTCCTCGTAGTAGACGGTGACGTCGTTCGACGTGTACGCGTTCGACGTGCCGCCGTTCGCTTCGAGCACCTTGTCGAACTGGCCCGGCCCGTACTTCTTCGCGCCGTTGAACATCATGTGTTCGAACAGGTGGCTGATGCCGGTGATGCCGGGCCGCTCGTTCCGGGCCCCCACCTTGAAGAACGTATAGAAGCTGCAGGTCGGCACGCCGTCGCTGGGCAGCAGGCGGATCTTCAGGCCGTTCTTGAGCGTGTGCTCGATCACCGAGTCGGCGAGGGCCTGCAGGTGGGACGGGAGCGTAGGCTTGCGAGCGGAGGGGCGTGGCATGGGGTTCGTCGAGTCCTCTTCATGGGTGCGTGAGCGCTGTTGAGTGAGCGCGCAGGAAGTCGAGCACTGGCGTCCAGACGTCCTCGGCGGCGTGCTCTCCAATCACCAAGTCCATGTGACCGTATTCGGCCTGCGCGCCGTTCGCCTTGGATATGAGCGCCCAGGCCTTGGGGCCAGCCCAAGCGCGAAAGCCGTCCTTGACAGCCGGGGTCAGCGCGATGCGATCGAACGCGCCTGCGACGACGAGGAGTGGCGTCGTCGCCCGCCCCATGTCGGCGCGCAGATCGAGCCGACCGTCGGCCGACAGGAAGCGCCCGGAGGAAGCCAGCTGGAGGAAGTGGCGCGCGACCGGGCCTGAGGTGTCCGCGGTGCCGTAGGCCATGAGCCGCTGCCACGACGCCACGCGGGTGCTCTCGCGTCGGTAGAACAGCCGCTCGAAGAAGTCGTCGGCGACGCCACCTTGAAACGGCGCGGCCACGGCCGAGCCGAAGGCGCTCGGCAACGCGCCCGACTTCGGAAGCAGCGGCGGCGCCGCCTGGGCGAGGACGCGATCGAGCACCGTGCCCCAGTCCAGTCGCGTCGGCGAGCCCAACGTCGCCGCGGCAGCGACCCCCTGCCCGCCCTGCGACAGGTACGCGTAGAGCACCATGCCGCCCATGCTGTGGCCGATGTAGTCGAGCTGCGGGGCGCCGCTCTGGGCCAGCACGTGGCGAATGGCCGCGGGCAGATCGTGCCGCCAGTAGTCGTCGAAGGAGATCGGCCCGCGACCCAAGCGCACGTCCACCCTGCTCGACGAGCCCGTGCCGCGCAGCGACAGCGTCCAGGCCTGCCGGCCGTGGGCCGAGAGCCACCGCGCCAGGCTGTGGCCTTCGTCGAGGTCCATGTTCCGCGCGTTGGCGGAGATGCCGTGGCACAGCAGCACCGGCCGCCCCGTCACGGGCCCTTGTGCGTCGTAGCGCACCAGCTCCAGTTCCCAGCCGTCGTCCGTCGTCGCGCGCTGCACGAGGGCGCGGTCCGGCAGCGGCACCGTGCGCACGCAGGCGGACAGGAGCAGCCAGACGGCACAGGACGCGGCCTTCACGGGGCCTCCAGCAACGTGGCGATGACGGGGAACGCTTCCCGGCTCGCCGAGGGCGACGCTTGGAGCGACGAGGCGCGGCCCTCACGGCGCCGCCGACGGTGACTCCAGCGGCGACGCCAATCGGCCTTCACGGCGCCTCCAGGAACGCGGCGATGACGGGGAACACGTCCTTGGCCGCCGTGGGGGACGCGAGCAGCGACGCGTGTCCGTAGTCCTCCGCCGCGAAGAGGCGCGTGAACGTGCGGACGACGACCGGCGCCGAGGAGACCTCGCGCAGCGGGCTGGCCAGCTCCGGGGGCGCGAAGCCGTCACCCAGCGCCAGCAGCTGCAGCGTGGGCCGATCGAAGCCCTTGAGCGCGGCGCCAACCGTACTTGTGCCCAGCGGGAAGTCACCGGCCCGCATCCACGCCAGCAGCTCCGCCGACCGCTGCGGCCCCAAGTCCCTCGCCGCCCAGCCCAGCGCCGCCCGCACGCGAGCGCCTCCGCGAACCTCCGGCGCGAAGAGCTGCGAGAAGACCTCCGCGCCGTCGGGGGACGACAGGAGCGCCGTGAAGCGGCCCTGATCGCGCAGGAAGCGCTCGGTGGCGCGGTTGGGGAGTTCGGTGAGCACCGGCGTGTTGGCGGCGACCACGCGGCGCACCGCCGGCGCGTCAGGCCCAGCCAACCGCGCCAACACCAGCGTGCCGAGCCACCCGTGCACGACGACGTCGACTGGGCGGCCAGACTCGCTCACCGCCAGCCGGAGCACCGCCGGGACGTCCACCGTCGCGGCCTCCACGAGCCCACCGCGCGACGACGCGCTCCCCTGTCCGCGAACATCGACCGCGTAGACGGTACGCCCCCGCTCAGCCAACGCGAGCGCGAGCGGCCGCAGGAGCGTGCGCCCGAACCCCACGTCGGCGAACAGCACCACCGTGCCCACGGCGCTGCGCGGCCGGACCTTCGTCACCACGAGCCGCGCCCCATCGGAGACGACCAGCTCCCGGTGCGACACCGTCGGCCCGGCCAGAAGCAGGCCGGCGATCACCGCGCCCAGCATCACAGCTGCACGATCCCCGCCTTGAGCGCCGCGACGACGGCCTCCACGTGGGAGTTGACGCCCATCTTCCGGTAGATGTGGCCCAGGTGGGTCTTCACCGTGCGCCGCTCGATCGCCATGACCTGGCCGACCTCGGCGTTGGACAGGCCCTTGGCGACGTAGCGCAGCACGTCGAACTCGAGCGGCGTCAGCCCCCACGGGTTCTCGACGCTCTGCTTCTTGGCCTGCACGGCTTGGAAGTAATTCCAGAAGCGCCGGGCGATCACTGGCTCGAGCACCGTGCCCCCCTGGAGGACCTCGGCGATGCCGGCGCGAATCTTGTCCGGGCCCACGCGCTTGACGAGGTACCCGCTCGCGCCGGCCTGCATGGCCTCGTACACCTTCTGCTCGTCGTCGAAGGACGTGAGGATCAGCACTTCGACCTGCGGGCAGCGGACCTTGAGCCGACGCGTCACCTCGATGCCGTCGATGCCGGGCAGCTCCAGATCGAGCAGCACGACGTCCGGGAGCAGCTTGCCGATCTGATCGACCGCGCTCTCCCCTTCCTGCGCCGTGCCCACGACCTCGAGCTCGGGGAACGCCGAGAGCACCTTGAGCACGTTCTTCAGGAGCACCGGCTGGTCTTCGACGACGAAGAGGCGGTGGGGCTTGGCGGCGTCCATGGTCTTGGGGTCCTCGCGGGGCTTCGAAAGCGCTCACACTCTGCCCGCGCGCCGGGCGAGCGTCGACAGCGCCGAGTGGGGAACGTCAGCGGCCTTAGAACGCGACCAGCTTCGCCGTCTTCCCCGCTTCGATCGTCACGAAGCTCTCCTGCTCCGCGCCGTCCTTCGGCTCGCGCACCCAGACCTGCCGCTCGCCGACGTCGACGCTCACCTTCGCGACGTCGCCGCACAGCCGGCGCCCGTCGATCTGCACCTCGACGGGGACCGACGAGACGATCAACAACGTGCCGCGCTCCGGTCCGGTCGCCTCGTAACAAGGCGCGCTCGGATCCGCGCCGCGCCGCAGGCTCCCGACGACGGCCTTGGGCGGTCCAGGCGCCTTGGGTTTGGCGCCCCGCTTCTCGGCGAGCACGCGCTCGAGAGGCCCGGGCAAGTACGAGATCAGCGCGCCGAGGTGATCGTCGGTGGACAGCGCCCAGAACGTGATCATCGCCCCGAGCATGACGATCAGCGCCGTGAAGCCCGCCCGCGCGGCGTAGCGCTCACGGCGCTCGGCGACCCGTCGCCAGAACGCCACGTCCGGCGGGAGCACGTCGCCTTCCTTCTGGAACGGCATGGCGTACTGGCGCCGCGTGGGCGCGGGCGGCGCGGGCGTGGACACGACGACGGGCGGCGCGGGCTTGGGCCTGGCGCGGGCCTCGCGGATCGACGGCGGCTCGACGACGGTCGCCGGCACCTGCGTCTGCTCTGGCTCCGGCGGCGCTCGAGGCGCGGGCTCAGGCTCAGGCAACGCGTGGCTGCGGTCCGTCGCGGCGTCGAAGGGCTCGGTGTGCTCCAGCTTCAGCTCGCCCCGCAGCTCCCTGGGCACCCGGGCGTCGTCGAGGACCGTCGCCGCGCTGGTCAGCCGAGTCTCGAGCAGCCTCCGCCACACCTCCAACGGCGCCGCGCCGCCGGTCGCGTCCAGCGCGTCGACCAAGGCCCTGGCGAGCGCGGAAGCAGACGAGAAGCCCCGCGCCGGCGACGGATCGATGCTGCGGAGCACGACGCTGAGCGCCTTGGGCTGCAGGCCGGGCACCTGCTCGGCGAGCGCTTCGGGCTCCGGCGGCGGCGTCGGCGGTTCCTTCCCAGTGAGCGACCGGTACAGCAGCCGGCCGACGTCCTGCACGTCGCCCAGCGCCCCGCGGCCCTTCGTACGCCCGAAGCCGGACAGCCGGACCTGGGCATCCTTCGACAGGTGCACCAAGCGCGGCTCGAGGCGCCCGTGCACCAAGCCGACGGCGTGCGCTTGGGCGAGCGTCTGCGCGAGCGACGCGGCGATGGCGAGCGCGACCGGCGGCGGGAGCACGCCCGTCGCCAGCACGTGGTGGAGCGTGCCGGCCCCGAAGGCCGCCCGGACGATCGCAGTGCGCCCGGCGACGACGCCGACCTCATGCACACGAACGACGCCGCCCTGGGTGAATGTCTGCGCGGTGACGGCCGCCCGCGCCTGGGCCCGGCGCTGGACTTCGTCGCCGAGGCCGGGGCTCCACAGCTCGACGACCACCGGCGCGCCGTCCAGCTCCGCGGCGAACTCGTCGGCCCCTTCCGTCCCCTGCAGTCGCGAGAGCACGCGCAGCACGATCAGATCCGCTCGTGGGCTCAGGCCGACCGCGGCGTCCGCACCCGGCGCTTCTTCGCCGCGCGCGCGAAGACTTCGTCCCTCAGCTTGAGCCCCGCGAAGACGAAGCCGCACCACACGCAGGTCGGCTTCCGGTAGCCCTTGGGGAGCGGCACCGTGCAGCCGGGGCACCGCCGGCCTTGGGGTTTGGGCAGCGGCGGCAGCCCGAGCGTCTTGCGCACCGTAGGCTTGCGGACCTTGTCCTCGACCTTGAGCAGCCGCGCCTCGAGCAACGCCACGCGCTGGAGCAAGTCCCGGGTCTCCTCGGCAGAAAGGCCTCTGGTGCGCTTGCTCATCGTCGGTAAGAAGCGTGCCACGACCTCTTCGAGAAGGAAAAAACGTGAACTCCATTCATGGCGGGCTCCGTGGCGAGAGTGACGCGGAGCGCGTGGCGCAAGCGCAGCGGCGGGCGCAGGCGCTGCTGTCGGACCCGACGCTGGGCAAGATCTTCCAGGCCCGCTCGGGCCGCGACGTGCCGGTCGCGCGGCAGGTCTTCGTCAACCGCAACCTGCACCTGGGCAAGGTCGAGGCCGTCGGCTTCGACATGGACTACACGCTGGCGATCTACCACCTGCGGCGGATCGAACAGCTCAGCTACGACATGACGATCGAGCGGCTGGTGACGCACAAGGGCTACCCAGAGGAGCTGCGCAAGCTCACGTACGATCACGCCGCCGTGATCCGCGGGCTCTTCATCGACAAGCGCTACGGGAACCTCCTCAAGATCGACCGCTTCGGCCACGTGGGGCGCGCGTTCCACGGGAGCGATCCGCTCAGCGAAGAGCAGCTCGACAAGCTGTATCGAAACGAGCGCATTCGGCTCAAGAACGACGACTACGCCTGGCTCGACACCCTCTTCGCGCTGCCCGAAGGCGCGATCTTCCTGGGCTG
Source organism: Myxococcaceae bacterium (assembly GCA_022842905.1). Classification (GTDB taxonomy): domain Bacteria; phylum Myxococcota; class Myxococcia; order Myxococcales; family Myxococcaceae; genus JALHOS01. The sequence continues at coordinate 13,825 of JALHOS010000002.1, forward strand.
CGTGGACCTGTTCGAGAAAGAGCTCCAGCGCCCGCTCGACTACCGCAAGCTCTTCGACGACGTGCGCGAGTCGATCGACACGGTGCACCGCGACAACACGCTCAAGGCCGTCATTCGCCAGGACATCGCCAAGTACATCTACAAGGACGAGGAGCTGGGCCCCGCGCTGCACAAGCTGCGGTCCGGCGGGAAGAAGCTCTTCGTGCTGACGAACTCGCTGTGGGACTACACGCAGGCCGTCATGAGCTACCTGCTCGACGGGCTCTTGCCCGAGTACCCGAGCTGGCGGAACTACTTCGACGTGGTGATCACCGGCGCGGCCAAGCCCGCGTTCTTCAGCGAAGCGCGGCCGTTCTTGGAGATCGACGCGAGCACCGAAGCGAACACCGTCTTGGGCGAAGCGGAGTCCCTCGAGCGGGGCAAGGTGTACCAGGGCGGAAACCTGGCGGCCTTCGAACGCATGACGGAGATCGCCGGCGGCGCGGTGCTCTACGTCGGCGACCACATCTACGGCGACATTCTCAAGTCGAAGAAGACGTCGATGTGGCGCACCTGCATGATCGTCCAGGAGATCGAAGACGAGATCACCTACCTCGAGTCCCGCCGAGACGAGGTGACCCGGCTGGCGGATCTCGAGCTGCTGCAGAGCCGGCTGGACGACGAGGTGCAGCGGCACAAGACGCAGCTCAACCAGATCGAGCGCAAGCTGGAGCGCGAGGCGACGGCGCCGCTCGAGCAGTCGGAGCTCGAGGCCGCCTTCAAGGCGGTCAAGGGTGAGCTCGATCACCTCCGCAAGTCGCACAAGGACTGCATGGGGCTGGCCCGCACGCTCGAAGAGGACATCGAACGAGGGTTCAACCCGCGCTGGGGCCTGCACTTCAAGGAAGGCGTCGAGAACTCGCGCTTCGGCGAGCAGGTCGAGCAGTACGCCTGCCTGTACACCAGCCGCGTCTCCAACTTGGGCAGCTACAGCCCCATGCACACCTTCCGCTCGGCCCGCGAGCAGATGCCGCACGAGCTGGCCGGCGCGCTGTCAGCCAAGCTCGGCGCGCTGGGCAGCGAAGGGCTCCCGAAGGCGGCCAACCGCGCCCCGACCGACATTCCGTAGGCCGTCGGGACCGCTCGCAGCGACGTCAGGGGGAACCGGCGTCGACGGCAGGCGCTGACCGCGGCGCGTGGGGCACTTCCCGCGCGACCTTGCGCACGTCGTCGTAGGCGGCGTCGTCGGCCGGCGTGAACCCGTTGATCTCCAGCGGCCCCAAGATCTCCCGCCCGGCCCGCTCGCTGCCGGACAGCGCCAAGAGCGCGCGGCTGATCGCCTCACCGACCTCGAGCGGCACGTCGCGCCGCAGACAGAAGATGTCGCGGGGCATGCGCTGGGTCTTGGCGATCACCCGAAAGCTCCGCGGGTCGACGCCCCGGGCCCGGCGCAGCGCCGCGAACGCGCCCTGGTACGTCGCGCCCACGTCGACGCGGCCTTCGAGCACGGCCAGCAACACCGCTTCGTGGTTGCCCAAGAACTCCGTCGACGCGAGCGTCACCGGGTTGAACTTGCGGTCGCGCAGCAGCTTCATCGGGTACAGGTAGCCCGACGTGGAGTCCGGATCGACGAAGCCGAAGCGCGCCCCGACGAGCTCTTCGATCGACCGCCGGGGGCTGTCGTCGCGCACGAACACGTAGCCCGACGCGGTGGCCGAGCCGTCGGCGATGCTCTGCACCAGGCAGTTGAGCTTCACCTCGTCGGTGGCCTGCGTGTACGCGTACGGGCTGAGCGACACGAGATCGTACTCCCCGGCCTTCACCTTGTTGATCGCGTCGGCGTAGGTGTCCGGCACCAGAATGTGCACCGGCACGGACAGCTGCCGCTGCAGGTACTCCCCGAAGCGCGCGTACGACTTGCGCAGCGTGTCCGTCGCCAGCGACGGAATGACCCCCAGACGCAGCTGCGTGAAGCCCTGGGGCGGCGCAAAGGACTTCGGCGCCTTGGGCGCGGCGCGTCGAGCGGGCACCGAGCGCTCCGGGAGCGGCTCACACGCGCCACCGGCGACCACCACGAGCAGCCAGCAGGTGAGCGAACGCAGCGTCACGCCGGCCCCTTGGTGGTCATGACCCGGTTACGGCCCGAGCGCTTGGCCAGGTACATGGCCTGGTCCGCGGCTTCGAGCAGCGCTTCGCCCGTCGTGCCGTCTTCGGGGAACGTGGCGACGCCAATGGAGACGGTGATGGTCTGCTTCCACTGCTCGGTCCCGTTGAGCTTGGCCTCCACCGCGCCGCGCATGCGCTCCGCCACCTGGATCGCCTCGGCCTTCGTCGTCTCGGGGAGCACGACGGCAAACTCTTCGCCGCCATAGCGGGCGATGAGGTCGGTCTGGCGCAGGTCTCGGCTGAGCACCTCCGCGAGGCGCCGCAGCAGCTCGTCCCCCGCCGGGTGCCCGAGCGTGTCGTTCACCTTCTTGAAGAAGTCGACGTCGACCATGAGCACGCCCATGGGCCGCTTGTGCCGCAGCGCGCGCAAGAGCTCGGCCTGCAGGACTTCGTGAAAGCGGCGGTGGTTGAACATGCCGGTCAGGCCGTCGGTCACGGCGAGCCGCTCCAGCCGGGCGTTGGCTTCCGACAGCTCGCGCGTTCGCTCGGCGACGGCCCGCTCCAGGTTGTCCCGCTCGGCCTGGAGCGCGGCGGCCATGCGGTTGACGGTCTCGGAGAGCTCGCCCAGCTCGCGGCTCTTCAGCGGCGGCACGCGCGTCGTCAGGTGGCCTTCGGCGATGCGGCGAACGGCCTGCTGCAGCGTGCGGATCGGGCGGATCACCAGCCGCTCGAGCCCGACGAGCTGCACGGCGGCCAGCAGCAAGAACAGCCCGAACAGCGCGCTGCCGACGAACATGCGCGTGCGGGAGATCTGCGCTTCGACCCGTTCGAACGAGAAGCGCGCCACGACCGTCGCCCAGCGAATGCCGGACTTGGCTGGCACGCCGATCACCAGCTCGTGGCCGCGGTGGGCCCACACGGTCGAATCGGTGTCGATCGCCTCGCTCACCAGCTCGTCCGTCAGCACGGTGTTGAAGCGCTCGGTGTCGGTGTGGGCGAGCACCCGGGCTTGCTCGTCGACGACGGCCAGATCGATCAAGTCGCGGCCCTTGAGGCTCTCCGACAGGTGGGCGACCAGCGTGTCCAGGCCGCCGAGATCGTTCTGCGCCACGAAGACGGCCGCGGTGACGCCGATCGCCTGCACCAGCTTCTCGTTGCGCGTCCGGAAGTCGACCAGCTCGTCGCGGCGCAGGAGGTCGAAGAAGAGCAGCGCGCCGAACGTGAGGCTGGCGGCGAGGATCGCCTGCACCAGCCACAGCAGTCGGCTCCGGAGACCCATGGACGGGCTGGACCCTACGGCTCCACGTTCAGGGGACCAAGTGAGATCCGAGCGGGCTTCGCGCGACTCAACCGGCCTCGGCGACGCGGCGCCCGCCGGCCTGCATGTGCTGCACGGTGACCGACTGGTTTCGCCCGTGGCGCTTGGCGAAGTACAGGCACTGATCCGCCAGGTCGATCAGCTGCTGCTTCTGCTCGCCGACGTCCGGACAGGTGGCGATGCCCAGCGACAGCGTCACCTTGAGCGGGCCCTGCTCCGACTGAAACACCTCGGCCATGACGCGCTCGCGGATCCGCTCGGCGATCACCTGGGCGCCCTTGGTGTCCGTCTCCGGCATGATGATCGCGAACTCTTCGCCGCCGTAGCGCGCGACGAGATCGGTGTCCCGCGCCGTCTCCCTGAGGATCCGCGCGACGCCCTTGAGCACCTGGTCGCCGGTCGGGTGGCCGTAGGTGTCGTTGACGGACTTGAAGTGGTCCACGTCGGTGAGGATCACCGACAGCTTGCGGCCGTAGCGCTTGGCGCCCGCGAGCGCGTCGTCGAAGCGGCCCTGGAAGGTGCGGTGGTTGAGCAGGCCGGTGAGCCCGTCGGTGGTCGCCATGCGCTCCATCTGTTCGAACAGCTGCGCCCGCAAGACCGCCTGCGCGGCGGACAGCGCGACGACCTCGAGCATGCGCAGCTCGTCGCTGTCGAACGCCGCCTTCTTGCGCGACCCGGCGACCAAGGTGCCCAGGCTCCGCCCGCCGGCCACCAGCGGGAAGATCTTGAGCGACTGGAGCCCGCGGATCTGCGTGTCGTCGTCGAAGATGATCTGCCGATCCATCGCACCGGCGTCTCGGCCCGGCAGCGGCGCGCCATAACGCACCACGTTCGCCACCAGCCCGTTGTTGTCGGCGAAGGACCGGCCTTCGAGCGCGCGGCCGGCATTGGTGACGCCGCTCATGCGCATGATCTTGTGCAGGCGCTTGCCCTGCTCTTCGGCCACCAGCGTCACCGCGCAGAAGTCCAGCGGCGCCAAGTGCCGCGCGCTCTCGAGCACGGCCAGGAACACCTGGTCCGGCGACCCGGCGCGGTTGAGCTCTTCGAGCGCCTTGAAGAACCGGTCCTTCTCGTCGCGGGACCGGCGAATGTACGACATGACCCGCTCGACCTCGATCGAGCGCAGCACCTCGGCCGCCACCGTCGTCAGCAGGCGCTCCTCGTCGTCGGTGAAGGGCGAGTTGTCGAGCCGGTCCGCCACCAACACGCCGCGCACGTGCCCGCTGCCCTCGACGATCGGCACCGCGCAGATCGCCCGCACCTCAGGCCCGCCGGGCTCGTAGTGCGTCACGCCCTTGACCCCACCGTCCGCGTTCATGCGCAGCGGCAGGCCGCGCTTGAGCAGCGCCCCGAACACGCCTTCACCGGCCGGGAAGCGCTCCCGCTGCACCCGCTCGGACGCCGACCGACAGTCGTGCAGCTTCAAGCCCCGGTCGTCCTGCGTGAGGAGGAACACCCCCACCGTGTGCGCCCGCACCGCCAGCTCGGCGATCTCCAGCGCCGACCCCGTCGCCCCTTCGATCTCCTTCACCGCGGCGACCAGCCACTTTTCCTGCTCCTGCACGCCGGGGAGGCTGTCGTGGGAGCCGCTGGAGACCAGCCGGAACGTCCGCGCCCGTTCTTCGAGCTCGCGGATCTTGTTCTTCACCGCGTCGTGCTCCGCGCGCTGGGACGCCAGCAGCCGAGCGCGCAGCACCAGGTGGTACAGGCCCGCGAACAAGCCGAGGAAGGCCACCCGCGCCAGCCACACGCCCCAGCGCTCCGGCAGCGTCAACAGCGCGTCGAAGAGCACCGCCATGCCCACCAGCGTCAGCCCCGCCGGCCGCGACAGGAAGGACACCAGGAAGGCCATGAGCAGGTAGATGAGCGGGTAGGCCGTGTCGCCCAGCAGCGCCACGACGACGAAGGACGCGGCGAGCAACGTCGCCCCCAGCTCGAGCTCGTCGCGCAGCAGGAGCGCCGCGCCGTGCATGGCCCGGCGCACCCGCCGCACCATGGCCAGCGCCCCGCCCAGCAGCAGCACCGTCAGCGCCAGCGCGTCGAGCCAGCCCAGCGCGTGCACCGTGCGGAAGTGCCCCTGCGCGAGCAGCGCGAAGACGCTCAAGACGGAAAGCCCAGGGACCGCGCGGACCAGGTGCTGCGCCCACTTGCCCGGGGTGAACGCCAGCGGCCGGCCCAGCCGCATGCGCGGCAGCGAGTTCGACGGTGTCATCGGCCCTCCAGGCTCAAGACCAGCTCACCTTGTTTGACGAAGCCCAGCTCTTCGCGCGCGGCGCGCTCGATCGTCGGCAGGTCGTCCTGCAGAGCCTGCGCTTCTCGCCGCAGCCGCGCGTTCTCGTCGGTCAGCTTGGCCCTGCGCTCTTCGAGCGCGCGCACGTCGCCCTGGAGCTTCCAGTAGCGACGAAAGCCACCCTTGGCGACGACGGAGGACGCCAGCAACACGAGCGCGACGATCACTGCGCCCCACAGGAAGTGCCGCTGCCGCGTCATGCACGAGCGAAGGTACCAACGGGCCTTCACCCCGCAAGAAAACCGCTACAGGCGCGTGTCGCCGGCTACAGCGCCGCCGAAGAGCTGCAGCACCGCCCGGCGGTCCACCTTGCCGCTGGCCGTCCGCGGGAGCTCTTCGACGACGAGCAAGCGCTTGGGGAGCTTGAAGCTGGCCAGGAAGGCCTGCGCGTGCCGCTGCAGCACTTCGAGCGTCGGCGCCGCGCCGCGCGGCACCACCACCGCCGCGGGGGCCTGGCCCCAGCGCTCGTCCGCCACCGGCACCACGCAGACGTCGCCGACGCTCGGGTGCGACGCCAGCACCCGCTCGACCTCCACCGGGTACACGTTCTCACCGCCGCTCAAGATCAGATCGACCCGCCGCGCGTACACGGTCAGCCGGCCCCGCTCGTCGAGCGCGCCCAGGTCTTTGGTTTGAAGCCACGGGCCGAGCGCCTTGGCCACGGTGGCGCCGCGGACCTGGATCTCCCCCACCTCACCCACGAGCGCGTCGGCGCCGTCTTCGCGCGCGATGCGGACCTCGACGCCGGACAGCGGCCGGCCCGCCGTCGACCCGTCGGCCTCCGCTGGCGACTCGGTGGTGACCTGTGAGCACGCCTCCGTCAGACCGTAGGTCTGGAGCACCGGCAACCCGAGCGCTCGGGCGCGCGCGAGCACGTCAGGGCGACAGGGCCCGCCGCCGACGAGGACCGCCTTCACGCCGCGCACCGGCTCGGTCAGCTCGCCGAGGAGCCGCTCGAGCATGGTGGGCACCACGCTCAAGTGACTCACCTCACCGGCGCCCAGGCGCAGCGCCAGGCGCGCCGCGTCGAAGGAACGCTCCAGGAGCAGGCCCGCGCCGTCGTGAGCGCAGCGGTAGAGCATGGCCAGGCCGCCCACGTGAAAGAGGGGCAGCGTCAGCAGCCAACGATCGTCGGGGCTGGCCCCGAGGTTCCGCGCAGACGCCTCCGCGCTCGCCGTGAAGTTCGCATGGCTCAGCTCGATCAGCTTGGGCGTGCCCGTCGTCCCCGAGGTGAAGAGGCCACACCACGGCTGCTCCGCGTCGACCTCGGCACCTTCGCCTTCTGGGGGTTGCTCCGCGGTGAAGAGCCCCGCCAGCGGCTCCCCTTCGAGCGCGGCCGACAGCCCGTTCGCCACGAAGCAGCGCGTCGTCCCGGCTTGCGCGAGCAGCGCCTGAAGCTCGGTCGACCGAAGCCGGGCGTTGAGCAGCACCGCGCAGGCCCCCAGCCGCCCGAGCGCGAACAGGGCCGCGACGAGCTCGACGCTGTTCCACGAGAGGATCGCCACGCGCTCGCCGGCACGGACGCCCCGCGCCGACAAGGCGGCCTGCGCGCGGCGCACGTGCAGCTCGAGCGCGCGCCAGCTCCACCGCGCGCCGTCGTCGACGTCGAGCGCCAACGCGTCCGGCGCCCTCGCGGCTTGCAGCGCCACCGGGCAGACGCGCTTCACGTGGGCAAACCCCAGCCGGGCGCGTCCGGCACGGTGAGCACCCCGTCCCGCGGCGTGTACGGATCGGCCAGCACGTCGGCGAAGAGCTCCACCGTCGCCAGCCCGTGGGCGTACCCGTCGGCGGGGAGCACGGCGGCCAGCTGTGCCGCGGCGGCCCGAGCCAGCGGCCCGTCCATGAGCGTCGTCACGTACGCGTGCACGCCGCGGGGCAACGCGTCGAGCGCCAGCCGCAGCGTGGGCAACAGCCCGCCGAGCGCCATGGGCTTGAGCACCAGCACGTCGACCGCCGCGGCGGGGCTCAGCGCCAACATGGCGTCGACCGCGCCGGGGCGGAGCACGGACTCGTCCGCGGCGATCTGACAGGGCACCTGCCGACGCAGCCGCCGCAGCCCTTCGATGTCGGCGGCGCCGACGGGCTGCTCACACAGCTCCAGGTTGAGCGCCTCGAGGCCGCGCAGCGCCGACCGCGCGTTGGCTTCCGTCCAGCCACCGTTCGCGTCGATGCGGATCTGCACGCCGTCGCCCACCACCCGACGGATCGCGAGCAGCCGCTGGGCTTCGATCGCCAAGGGCCGCGCGGCGACCTTCACCTTGACGACCTTGTAGCCCGCCCGCATCGCCGCCTCCGCCGAACGCGCGAGCCCCGCGGCGTCTTCCCCTTCGAGGATGGTGTTGACCACCAGCTGCCGACGCAGCGGCGCCCCACCCGCGAGCAGCGAGGCGACCGACTGCTTGCTCTGGCGCGCGAGGTGCTCCAGCAGCGCGCACTCGAGCCCGAAGCGCGTCGCCGGCGTCCCCTGCACCCCTTGCAGCGCGACCTCGACGTCTTCGACGGTGTCGAGCCGCGCCGGGCCTCGAAAGCGCTCCAGCGTGCGCCGCGCCGCGTCCAGCGACTCCGTCCCGAAGCCCTCCAGCGGCATCACCTCGCCGCGACCTTCCACGCCGCCGGCGCGCGCGGTGACGATCCACCCCAGCCGCTCCAGCATGGGTCCGCGCGCCGTCTGGATCGGCTGCTTGAGCTTGAGCGCCAACGGCGCGAAGGACACGTCGATCATCGCGACAACCCCACGGCGAAGAGGAGGCCGAAGACGAGCTGCAGCTTGGCCGTGCCGGCGAGCGCCACGTTGAGCGCCGCCCCACTCGCGCTCGCCACCAGCCTGCCCGGCCCAACCGACAGCGGCAGCGAGAGCGCCGCCAGCAACACCCAGGCGCTCGTCCAGCCCGACGCCGCGAGGAGCACCGGCACCACGAAGGCGGCGCCGACCATGGTGAACCACTCGGCGCGACCGAAGCGCGAGCCGAACCGGACCACGAGCGTTCGCTTGCCGGCGCGCTCGTCCGTCTGCTGATCGCGCGTGTTGTTGACGGCCAACAGCGCGACGCCGAGGCACCCGACCGGCAGCGACGCGACCAGCGCCGTCCGCGTCACGTCATGGGCCTGGACGAAGTACGTGCCGCACACCGCGACGACCCCAAAGAACACCAGCACGAACAGGTCGCCCAGCCCGTTGTACGCCAGGGGAAACGGACCGCCGGTGTACGCGTAGCCGGCGGCCAGCGACACCAGCCCCACCACCATGATCGGCCAGCCGGCGTGAGACACGAGGTACACGCCGACGACGAACGCCAGGCCGAAGGCCGTCAGCGCCCCCATGAGCACGGTCTTGGGCGCCAGCCAGCCTTGCTGACTGGCGCGCTGGGGCCCCAGCCGGTCGCCGGTATCGGCCCCGCGCACGAAGTCGAAGTAGTCGTTCGCCAGGTTCGTGCCGATCTGGATCAGCAGCGCCCCGACGAGGGCGGCCAGCGCCGGCAGCGCAGCGAAGGACTGAGCCTTCCACGCGAGCGCGGACCCAACCGCGACGGGCACGGCGCCCGCGACGAGGGTGCGGGGCCGGCTGGCCAGGAACCACGCCTTGAGCGCGCCGGGCGGCATGGGAGCGAGGGCGTCCATGATCGAAAAGGCGCGTCCCCCTAGCAGCCCAGCGCCTCACGCGCCTCGTGGAAAAGGCAGCGCGCCGCGTTCAGTGCACGAAAGACCACTCGGCCGCGATGAAGCTGCGCAGCTCGTCCGCGTACGCAGCCGGGCACTCGAGGTGCGGCGCATGCCCGACGCCGTCGAAGGTCTTGCGCCACGCGAGCGGCAGGTCGTGCGCCATGCGCCGCGCCACGTGCGTGTACTTCGCGTCGAGCGCGCCGGTCAGCAGCAGGACCGGCATGCGCAGCCGCTGCAGGCTGCCCCACATGTCCGGCTGCACGCCCTGCCCCAGCACGCGCAGCGCCCCGGCCAGCCCGCGGGGGTGGTGGCTGGTGCGCCGCGCCTTGAGCGCCTGCTGCTCGGCTTCCGGCAGCCGCCGCAGCCCCGCGAACAACGGCAGCCGCTCCCACGCGTCGATGAACGCTTCGACGCCGTGGGCTTCGGCCTGCCGAGCGCGTAGCTCGTCGTCCAGCCGCCGCAGCACGCGGACGTGCCGGTGGCGAAGTCCGGGGGAGCCGCTCTCGAGCACCAGCCGGCTGACGAGCGCCGGGTGCCTCGCCGCCAACACCAACGCCACGCGGGCGCCCTGTGAATAGCCGACGACCACGTGCGGCTTGGTCAGCGTCTGGGCGATCGCGTCGACCGCCTCGATGAAGCCGCTGGCGCCTTCCCGCGTGGGCAGGCCGGCGCCGCGGTGACCGGGCAGATCGACGCAGGTCGCCGTGACGACGTCGCCCAGCAGCGGCGCGAGGTGATCGAAGGACTGGGCGTTGCCCGTGAAGCCGTGGAGGAACAGCACCGGCACCGGGCCTCGGCCCCACGAGTGCGCCTGGACTTGATACGCCGCGGGGTGAGGGAGCGGCACGGCGGGGGTCAGCTGGACGTTCATGGGATCTGGACCTCGGCGACGGACGACAGGGCGTTGAAGTAGCGCTTGTGTAGCTCGACGTTCTCTTTGCGATCGGTCTTCACTTCGATGAGGTGCACGCCGCCGTCGAGCCCGGTGGCGATCGCCCGGCGGAAGCCGACCAGCTCGGCCGGCCGGTGGAGCTGCCCCCCGGCGAGCGCGGCGACGTGCGCCAGGTCCACGCCGTGGGGCGTCGCGAAGAGCCGCTCGAAGTGCCGCGTGCGCTCGGCGATCGGCAAGAAGTTGAAGATGCCGCCGCCGTCGTTGTTGCTCACCACCAGCGTCAGCGACAGCTTGTGCTGCCGAGCGATCAACAGGCCGTGGAGATCATGCAGCAAGGCCAGATCGCCCAGGTACACGACCGCGCGCCCTTCGGAGCCCGCGGCGATGCCGAGCGCCGTCGACACGATGCCGTCGATGCCGTTGGCGCCTCGATTGGAGAACAGGCGCAGCGGCCCCTGTGAGCGCGGCGCGAACGCGTCCACGTCTCGAATGGGCATGCTGCTCGACACCATGAGCGACACGCCGGCCGGCACCCCGGCGACCAGCGCGCGGGCGGCGGTCGGCTCGTCCAGCTCCTGGCTGAGCGTGTGGAGGCGCCCTTCGACGTGGCCCTGCACCCGCAAGAACGTCTCGCGGTACTCGGTGCTGCGCGGCAGCCCGGCGGCCAGCTCTCGGCACACGTCGAGCGCCGACGCGGCGATGAACTCCTCCGCGCGGTGCTGAGGGTCGAACACGAGCCCGTCTTCGACGACGTGGAAGACGCGGGCCGGCGACTCGTCGAGCCAGGCCTGCGGCGTCTTCGACGTCAGCCCGCCGCCGAAGCGCACCACCACGTCCGGCCGCATCACCTCGGCGAAGCGCGGGTTGCGCAGCATGGCGTCGTAGCAGGCGACGCTCTCCGGGAAGCCGTAGCGCACGTTCGACGCCGCTTCCGCGAGCACCGGTGCCCCCCAGCGCCAAGACAGGCGGTGCACCGCATCAGCAAAGCCGTCGAAGCGCTCGCGGGGACCGCAGACGAACAGGCACCGCTTGGACGCCTCCAGCGCCTTCTTCAAACCGCTGATGTCGGGCTGCGTGCGCCGCTCGCTGAACACCGGCGGGTTGACGTACGCGGGCTCCAGCTTCCCCGCGTCGGGCGGCGCCAGCGGCTCCCGGAAGGGCACGTTGACGTGCACCGGCCCTCGGTGGCTGCCCTGCGCCGTGGCCACTGCGCGTGCGATCACCGCGACGAGGTGGTTGAGCGACGCCTCGCTCTCCTCGGGGCTGGTCAGCAGCTCCACGCGCCGGGCAAAGCGCCCGAAGAGCGAAGACTGATCGATCGTCTGCGCGGCGCCGAAGCCCTGCAGCTCCCACGGACGATCCGCCGTCAGCACGAGCAGCGGCACCGCACCGTGGGACGCTTCGATGACCGCCGGAAGGAAGTGGGCCCCCGCGCTGCCCGACGTGCACACCAGCGCCACGGCCTTCTGCGTCGCCTTAGCCAGGCCCAGCGCGAAGAAGCCGGCGCTCCGCTCGTCGACGATGGGCCACACCGTCAGCTCGCTGCGCTCCGCGACGGCCAAGGTCAGCGGAGTCGAGCGGGACCCCGGGCACACCACGACGTGCCGCACCCCAGGGGCCACCAGCGCGCCGACCAACTGCGCCGCCCAGCGCTGATTCAGGCGGTCACCCATGCGTGTTGACTCCCAACCCGTTCATCATCGCCCTGGCCTTCCGCTCGGTTTCTTCCCACTCGGCCTCGGCGCTCGATCCACGCACGATTCCCGCGCCGGCGAAGACGATTGCCTCCTGCTTTCTCAGAAGTGAAGAGCGAAGCGCGACGAAAGCGGTGAACTTGTCCGAGCCTCGGGCGGCGACGACCCCCGTGTACCACCCGCGAGCGAAGCGCTCGTGGGCGCGCAGCCAGCTGCGGGCGGCGTCGGTCGGGGTGCCACAGACCGCGGGCGTCGGGTGGAGGGCGCGGGCCAAGAGCCGAGCGTCGGTCGGCGCGCGCAGCGTCGCCTGCATCGGCGTGTGGAGGTGGACCACGTTGGCCAGCGCGCGAACCGACGGACGTGCGGGCCGGTCGACGGCGTGAACGAAGGGCCGCAGCCGCGCCTCGAGCGCGTCGACGACGAACTGGTGCTCGGCCAGGTCCTTCGCCGAAGCCAGCAGCGCCGCTTCCTGGCCGGGCGCCGCGCTCCCCGCGAGCGCTTCGGTGCGCAGCCGCTGGGCGCGCAGGTCGACCAGCAGCTCCGGCGTCGCGCCGAGAAAGACCGAGTCGTCCAGGCCGCGGAACGCGAAGACGTGGCAGCCGCGCTGAGCAGCGCCGAGCGCCTCGAGCACCGTGCGCTCGTCGAAGGGGCGCGCGGCGGCGACCAAGAGCTCACGGGCCAGCACGATCTTCTGCACGAGCCCGCCGTCGATCGCCGCGAGCGCGTCGCCCACCAGCCGCGTCCAAGCCTCGCGTGAGGACGCAGCGCTGACCTTCGCGTCGGAGGGCGCGCTGACCGACGCCTCGGACACACGTTCGAGTCCGGCGATCAGTGGCGCACGCGCTTCCCCCTCCACGCCAAACGCCGCGGCGAACGTCCGCCCGCCCGCTTCCCAGACGAGCAGCGCCGGCAACACCCAGCGCTCCGCAGGAAAGCCCGGCCAGCCGCGCGCCTCGTCGAACGCCCACCCGCCGAACCAGGGCCCGGGAGGCTCGACCGGCGGCGCGCCACCGTCAGCCCAGTCCACCCGCCCCTCACCTTCGCCGGCCACGCCCAAGCCCACGGCCCGCTCCCCCAGCGCGTCATTCAGCCAGGCCACCTGCAGCGGCGCGGGGCCGACGCGCGTGAGCGGCAGCGCCCCCACCTCGCGCCAGGCGCCGATGAACCGCTGAGAAGGACTCGCTTTCATGACCGTGGAGGGGCGCTTGGTGTTTCTGGCGTTGTCTTCTAAGCCAAGGCCGCTATAGATGCATCACTCAGTTCAAAACCGCTTGAACTCGGGAAGGAGTTCCATGTCAGCGACGCCCAATCAAGTGCTTCGCCAGGCCGGCCAGCGGACCACCGAGGTGCCGCTGGGCCACGGCGTGCGGATCGGCGGGTCGGGCTTCGTGGTGCTGGCAGGCCCCTGTGCGCTGGAGGGCCAGGAGCAGGTCGAGCGGACGGCGGCGGCGGTACACCACGCCGGCGCGCACGTGCTCCGCGGCGGCGCGTTCAAGCCACGCACGAGCCCGTACTCGTTCCAGGGGCTGGGCGAGCCGGGGCTCAAGCTGCTCAAGGACGCGGGGCACCGGCTGCGGCTGCCGGTCGTCTCGGAGGTCATGGACGCGCAGCAGCTGCCGGTGATGCTCGACTACGTCGACGTGCTGCAGATCGGCGCGCGGAACATGCAGAACTTCTCGCTGCTGCGCGCGGTGGCGAAGGCTGGGCGGCCGGTGGTGCTCAAGCGCGGGTTCGGCTGCACGCTCGAGGAGTGGCTGCTCGCCGCGGAGTACCTGCTCGACGGCGGCCAGCCCAACGTCGTGCTGTGTGAGCGCGGCATTCGGTCCTTCGACAACACGCTGCGCAACACGCTGGATCTGGCCGGCGTCGCGTGGATGAAGGAGCGCAGCCACCTGCCGGTGATCGTCGACCCGTCACACTCGACCGGCCAGCGGAGCCTCGTCACGCCGATGGCGCTCGCGGCGGCGGCGGCTGGCGCCGACGGCCTCATGGTGGAAGTCCACCCCACGCCCGAAGCCGCGCTGTGTGATGGGCCACAAGCGCTGACCCCGACGCTGTTCGAAGGCCTCATGCAGGCGTTGGCGCCGGTGCTCGCCGCGGTGGGTCGCCCGCTCTTCGGCCAGGAGCTGCGCCGAGCCGTCGGCGGGGCACGGTAAAGCCGAACGAGGAACGACATGAGCGAGCAGGTCCACACCATGTTCAGCCAGATCGCCCCGCGCTACGACGCCGGGAACGATCTGCTTTCCTTCGGCACCCACCGGCTGTGGCGACGCCGCGCCGTTCGCGCCGTCGGGGCCCGCACGGGTGAGCACGTGCTCGACTGCGCCACGGGCACCGGCGATCTCGCGCTGGCCTTCAAGCGGGCGGTGGGCCCGACGGGCTCGGTGCTGGGCACGGACTTCAACGCCGACATGCTCAAGACGGCGCCGGACAAGGCGCAGCGGGCCGGGCTCGACGTGCGCTTCGAGGTCGCCGACGCGATGAAGCTGCCGTACGAGGCCGCGCGCTTCGACATCGCCTCCATCGCGTTTGGCATTCGCAACGTGGATGATCCGAGCGTGTGCCTGAACGAGCTGTCGCGGGTGGTCAAGCCCGGAGGCCGCGTGCTGGTGCTCGAGTTCGGCCAGCCGAGCGGCGCGTTCGGCTACGTGTTCCGACCGTACGCGCGGCACGTCATGCCCCGCTTGGGTCAGCTGGTGACGGGCAACCGCGCCGCGTACGAGTACCTGCCGCGCACGTCCGCCGCGTTCCCGTCTGGCGAGCGCTTCGTGGAGCTGATGCGAAAGACCGGTCGGTTTTCGCAGGTCAACGCTCAGCCGCTGCTGTTCGGCGTCGCGTTCATCTACCTCGGCGTCGTGGCCTGAGGGCCCCCGCTCGCGAGCCGCGGCCGCCACCGCGCGCTGAGCCAGCGCGTCAGCAGCGCCACCAGCAGCGCCCCGCCGGCCGCGAGCGCCGCACGGAGGACGACGTCCGACCCACCCTTGGCACCGTCGACGAGCACCGACGCGAAGTACGTGTAGACGAGCGCGTTCGGCAGTACGCCCAGGGCGTTGCCCAGGACGAAGGCCGGCCACGGCACCGGTGACGCGCCCGCCGCGACGTTCACCCCCAGAAACGGCAGCGGGAGCTGGCGGACGATCACCACCGACAGCGCCCCGCGCCCGGACAGCTCCAAGAGCAGCCAGCTCCAGCCGCGGCGCTCGAGCGCGCGCTTGACCGTGTCGCCACCGAGCCAGCGCCCGACGCCAAATTGCACGTTGGCCGCGAGGTTGACCCCGAGGAGGCCGAGCAAGAGCCCCTTGGAAAAGCCCCATGCGGCGCCCGCGGCAGCGAAGAAGGCGATCGCCGGCGCGAACAGCCCCGAGCCCATGAGGAAGCCGACGAGAAACGCTGGAATGGCCCAGGGGGACTCGGCGACGGCGCTCAGCGACTGGGCCACGCGCGGGGCGTCGACGGGGCCCAGCTTCCAGCGAGCCAGGCCCACGACGCCCACCGCCGCCAGTGCCGCGATCGTGACACCCACACGCCTACGCACGGCTCGACCTTCTTTTTCGTTGAAATGGCCCCTTCATCGTGGAATTTCCCGAGCATGGCCAAGGACTCCCTGACAGTCACCGACAACCGCACCGGCAAGACCTACGAGCTTGCGATCGACAACGGCTGCATTCGCGCCATGGACCTCCGGCAGATCAAGAGCGGAGCCGAGGACTTCGGTCTGATGGCGTACGACCCGGCGTTCCTCAACACCGCGAACTGCAAGAGCGCGATCACCTTCATCGACGGCGACAAGGGGATCCTCGAGTACCGCGGGTACCCGATCGAGCAGCTGGCCGAGCACTCCACGCACCTCGAGGTGGCCTACCTGCTCATGAACGGCGAGCTGCCGAACAAGAGCCAGCTCGAAGAGTTCACCGCGAGCATCACCACGCACACCTACGTCCACGAGAACATCAAGGGCTTCATGGACGGGTTCCGCTACGACGCGCACCCCATGAGCATGCTCGCGTCGACGGTCGCGGCGCTCTCGAGCTTCTACCCGGAAGCGAAGAACGTGCGGTCCAAGGAAGTCCGCCGCCGGCAGATGATTCGGCTCATCGCCAAGATGCCGACGATCGCCGCGTTCGGGTACCGCCACAGCCAGGGCCTGCCCTACATCTACCCGAACAACGATCTGGGCTACGTCGAGAACTTCCTGACGATGGTGAAGTCCATCGGCAAGCAGAACTGGCGCTCGCACCCGGCGCTGGTCAAGGCGCTGGAGATCCTCTTCATCCTCCACGCGGACCACGAGCAGAACTGCTCGACGACGGCGACGCGCGTGGTGGGCAGCTCCGAAGCCGACCCCTACTCCGCGGTCGCGGCGGGCATCACCGCGCTCTACGGCCCACTGCACGGCGGCGCCAACGAGGCGGTGCTCCGCATGCTCCGGGAGATCGGCGACAAGAAGAACATTCCGGAGTTCATCAAGAAGGTGAAGGACAAGGACGGCGACAAGAAGCTCATGGGCTTCGGCCACCGCGTCTACAAGAACTACGATCCTCGGGCGAAGGTCATCAAGAAGGCCTGCGACGAGGTGTTCGAGGTGACGGGCAAGAACCCGCTGCTCGACATCGCCGTGGAGCTCGAGCGCATCGCGCTGCAAGACGACTACTTCGTGCAGCGCAAGCTGTACCCGAACGTCGATTTCTATTCGGGGCTCATCTACGAGGCCATGGGCTTCCCGGTGGACTTCTTCACCAACCTCTTCGCGATCCCGCGCACCGTCGGCTGGGTGTGCCAGTTCGAGGAGATGATCTCCGACAACGACCAGAAGATCGCCCGCCCGCGGCAGATCTTCACCGGTCAGCGCAAGCGCGACTACGTCGCCATCGAGAAGCGCGGCTAAAGGCTCGAGCCCGCTGAGCACCACACACGCCATGACCATCGAGTTCACCTGTCAGAAGTGCGAGGGCAGTTTCGAAATCGACGCGCAGGATCTGATCGACGGCAGCGAGGAGTTGGAGTGTCCGCACTGCGGCGCGAAGGCCACCAAGACGCAGACCGAAGATCTCACCGCCGCGCTCACCGAGCTCAACAGCCAGCTCCTCGCGCTCAGCAAGAAGTTCACGCTGACCATGGAGATCGACTCGGAGGAGATCGGCGCCGAGGACGAAACCGAAGAGTCTGATGACGACGACGCCGACGACGCGGATGACGATGACGACGCGGACGACGACGACGACGATGATGATGACGACGATGACGATGATGACGACGACGACGACGATGATGAAGAGGAAGACGTCGACGAAGACGACGACCGCTGACGAGCGCGGTCGGTGAGAACCGGCGCGCGCCGCTTGCGTGCGCACGGAGCCGACGACGGCGTCAGTCAGTGGACATGAGAAAGCCCGGCCCCCCCTCCCAGGTGGCCGGGCTTTCCCGTTCTTCGGGGCTGCTTAGAGGTTGATCTTGTCGGCCAGGTCCGCGACGACCGGCAGGCGCCAGCGCTCGCCCTTGAGGGCCTTCATGATCGCCATGATCGACAGGCCGAGCGCCGCAAGCGGGTACAGGCAGCCCGAGATGATCCAGCCGATGACGGGGATCATGCCGATCACGGCGGCGGCGACGCCGGCCACGATGAAGGCGAAGAACAGTACAAGCCCCTGCTTGGCGTGCCACTTCACGTAGTCGCTGTCCTTCACGGTCAGCAGCGGGATCAGCGAGAACAGGCCGAAGTACGCCAGGACGAGCATGATCTTGTCCTGGTCGCGCACGGCGTCGTTGCCCGCGCTCTGAATCAAAGGAGCCTGCTGTTGCTGCTGGTCTTGCGGCGTCATGGCGTCCGGCCTCGCGATCGTGGACTTCCGGTTGGAAAGCAGCCGCGGGTCGTAAGAGGCGTCGCGGATCAAGTCAAGGCTGGCGTCACGGCGGCAGCGCGACGCCGTCGATCGTCAAGACACTGACCGAGTGCAGCGTGCGCGCGGCGTGGCGGAGCAGGTTTCGCTCGTTGGGCCGCAGCCGGCCGCCCGGCGGCAGTTTGAGCTCGACCTCGCGCAGCGCGTGTGCGCGCAACTGCCGCAGCACTGACGCCGCTTCGGCGATGCGGCGATCGAGCCCGTGCACGTCCTGGTCGGTGTCGATCTCCAAACGCCCGAAGCCGCCGCGCGCGTCGCGGACCAGCGCGTAGGTCAGCTCGCCGCGCCTCAACGCCCAACGCTGCCCGTTGCTCCACCGCTCGACGATCGCCGGCTCGTCGGCGATCCGCAGCCAGCTCATCACCGACTCGAAGTTCACGCCGTACTCGACCCGCACCTCGAGCTCGTCCACCAGGGCGAGCAGGCTCGGCTGCCGCCCGACCGCTTGCCTCAGCTCCGTCGCGACGATCTGGTTGAAGAAGTCGATCGGCGCCAGCTGCAGCCGCCGCACCCCCGAAAGCAGCGGCGTGTCGAGCGCGCGGACGACGTCGGGCAGATCGTCCACGCCGGTGCCCCAGCTCGACACCGAGAGCTGCCTCAAGCGAAAGGGCGGCGTCACCGTCGCGACCGACTGCAGCAAGGGCAGCCCGGCGCGCAGCCGCTCGACGTGCCGCAGCACCGGCGCGGCCAGGAATTGACCGGTGGTCGGCATCAGCGGCGTCAGGGGAAAGACCAGCGAGCGCACCGTCGCGAGCCGCGGCTCGTTCACCACGGCCTTCCACGCGCTCGGATCGTGCGCGTGGCGAAACGTGAGCGCCGACGGGAAGCCACCTTCCCACTCGACGTGTCCCACGTCGCACACCGCGGCGAGGGGCCCCAGCCAAGCCGCGCCGTGGGCTTCGGTCAGCTTCTGGAGCCGGCGCTTGGTGGACAGGCTGGGGCTGACCTGCGCGCCCAGCGAGATCGCCTCGCCGCGGGCGTCACCGCGCTCGAGCAGGAAGTCCGCGTAGACGCCGCGCAGCCCCGGGTCGAAGGGGCGCTGCGCCAGCGCTTCCAAGATGGCTTGCTCGTCTTGCACGGGTGAGGCCTGCTCCGTGCGGACTCTACGACCAACCGCAGCGGAGCGCCCCCAGCCGGTCCGTCAGCCCAACATCGACTTGATCGCCTCGCGCTCTTCTTCGAGCTCCTTGAGCGTGGCGTTCATCTTGCCGCGGCTGAACTCGTCGATCTCCAGGCCCTTGATGATCTCGTAGCGCCCGCCCGTGCACAGGCACGGGAAGCCGTAGATCACGTCCTGCGGAATGCCGTAGTCGCCGTTCGACGGCACGCCCATGGTGACCCACTTGGTGCCCGCGCCCATCCACCAGTCGCGCATGTGGTCGATCGCCGCGTTCGCTGCCGACGGCACCGACGAAATGCCCGACGCGTCGATGATCGCCTTGCCGCGCTGGCCGACGGTGGGAATGAACGTGTCCTTGAGCCACGCGTCGTCGTTGACGAGCGTCTTGACGGCCGCGCCGCCCGCCGTCGCGAAGCGAATGTCCGGGTACATGGTCGGGCTGTGGTTGCCCCACACCGCGAGCTTCTCGAAGGCCTCGACCGGCTTGCCGGTCTTCTTCGACAGCTGCGCGAGCGCCCGGTTGTGATCGAGCCGCAGCATGGCCGTGAAGTTCTCGCGCTTGAGGTTGGGCGCGCTCTTCATGGCGATGTACGCGTTGGTGTTGGCCGGGTTGCCCACCACCAGCACCTTGCAGTCGCGCTTGGCGACCTCGTTCAGCGCGCGGCCCTGCGCGATGAAGACCTGCGCGTTCTTCGTCAGCAGGTCGCGCCGCTCCATGCCCGGCCCGCGCGGCGTGGCGCCCACGAGCAGCGCCACGTCGATGTCCTTGAACGCCACCTTCGGGTCGTCGGAAGCGCTGACGCCCTGCAGCAGCGGAAACGCGCAGTCGTCGAGCTCCATGAGCGCGCCCTTGAGGCCCTTCATGGCGCTGAAGGTGACGTTGCCCTGGGCGTCCTTGACGTCGGGGACCTCGAGCAAGCTCAAGATGACGGGCTGGTCCTTGCCCAACATCTCACCGGAGGCGATCCGGTACAGCATGTGCGTGCCGATGCGGCCGGCGGCTCCGGTGACTGCGACGCGAACGGGTGACTTCATGGTGCGCTCCTCTTTTCGGGGTCTCTTGGGGGTGAAGACGTCGGCCTTACGGCCTTCGGGTTACATGTTCTTGATGATCGCCTGACCGAACTCGCTGCACTTCACCTCGGTCGGGTTCTGCCCTTCGTTCTTCATCAGCCGGGCGAAGTCGTAGGTGACGGTCTTCTGCGCGATCGCCGCGTCCATGCCCTTGATGATCAGGTCCGCCGCCTCGCCCCACACCAGGTGCCGGAGCATCATCTCCGAGGATAGGATCACCGAGCCGGGGTTCACCTTGTCCAGGTTGGCGTACTTGGGCGCCGTGCCGTGGGTGGCTTCGAACACCGCGTGGCCAGTCACGTAGTTGATGTTGCCGCCCGGCGCGATGCCGATGCCGCCGACCTGCGCCGCGAGCGCGTCGGACAGGTAGTCGCCGTTCAAGTTGAGCGTGGCGATGACGTCGAACTCGTCCGGCCGCGTGAGCACCTGCTGCAGGCTGATGTCGGCGATCGCGTCCTTCACCAGCACCTTGCCGGCCTTCAGCTGCTCCTTCTGCTCGGCGTTGGCGGCTTCTTCACCCTTGGCGGCCTTGGTCTTCTCCCACTGCTGCCAGGTGTACACGCGGTCGCCGAACTCGCGCTCGGCCAGCTCGTACCCCCACTTCATGAAGGCGCCTTCGGTGTACTTCATGATGTTGCCCTTGTGGACGATCGTGACCGACTTGCGCTTGAGCTCGAGCGCGTAGCGGATCGCCGCGCGAACCAGCCGCTCGGTGCCTTCCTTGGACACCGGCTTGATGCCCAGGCCCACGTTGTCCTTGAAGCGGATCTTCTCGTAGTCCTTCGGGAACTCGGCCTTGAGGAAGTTGGCGAGCTTGATCGCCTTCTCGGTGCCGGCCTCGTATTCAATGCCCGCGTAGATGTCCTCGGTGTTCTCCCGGAAGATCACCATGTCCACCTTCTCTGGCGCCTTCACCGGCGACGGCACGCCCTTGAAGTAGCGGACCGGCCGCAGGCAGACGTAGAGGTCGAGCATTTGCCGCAGCGCCACGTTGAGCGACCGAATGCCGCCGCCGACGGGCGTGGTGAGCGGGCCCTTGATGCCGACGAGGTAGTCGCGAAACGCCTGCACCGTCTCGTCGGGCAGCCAGTTGTTCTTCAGCTTGAACGCCTTCTCGCCGGCGAGGACCTCCATCCACTCGATCTTGCGCTTGCCGCCGTAGGCCTTGGCGACCGCCGCGTCGACCACCGCCTGGGACGCGCGCCAAATGTCGGGGCCGGTCCCGTCTCCTTCGATGAAGGGGATGACGGGGTTGTTCGGGACGAACAGCTTGCCGTCCTTGAGCGTGATCTTGTCGCCAGCCATGTGTGCTCCTCGAAGATGAGTTCCAGTCCAAACGCCGAAAGGCGGCGCATACAACGGTGCGACCGCGCGCCCGTCAACACCTCACTGGAAAGCGCGTTTGAGCTTGAATCAGTGCTCGTGTAGTCACCCATTCGCACATGGCAGCGACGGAGCGACTTCAACACGCGGCGGCCCTGGTTCGACTGGACCGCGCGTCGGGCACGCTCAAGGAGCGCCGCTACCAAGCGACCGTGGTGTTCGGGCCGGATCTGGGCCTGACCCGGGAGATCACCGGCCGGCTGACAGTGGGGACCCACGTCGACGCGGGGCTGCCGCTCAAGGACACCACCGTGTCCCGGTACCACGTCGAGTTCGAAGCCAAGCCCGACGGCGTGCGCGTGCGCGATCTCGAGTCGACCAACGGGACGTACCTGGGCGCGACGCGGATCAGCGAGGTCGTCGTCGAGCACGAGGCGGTGCTCAGCGTCGGCAAGACGCAGCTGAAGATCAGCATGCTCGAAGCAGATCTGGGGCTGCCCACGGCCGAACCGAACTTCGGCGCGGCGGTCGGCGCGTCGACGGCCATGAAGCAGCTGTTCGGGATCCTCCACAAGGTGTCCCCCACCGACTCGACGGTGCTCTTGCTCGGCGAGACGGGCACCGGCAAGGAAGTGCTCGCCAAGGCGATCCACCAGCACTCCGGCCGGGCGAACCAGCCGTTCGTCGTCGTGGACTGCGGCGCCGTCGCCCCCACGCTCATCGAGAGTGAGCTGTTCGGTCACGTGCGCGGCAGCTTCACCGGCGCCGTGGCGGATCGAAACGGCGCGTTCCTGGAAGCCGACGGCGGCACGATCTTCCTCGACGAGATCGGCGAGCTGCCGCTGGAGCTGCAGCCCAAGCTCTTGCGGGCGCTCGAGGCCGGGCAGATCCGCCGAGTGGGCGAAGACAAGACCCGCCGCGTCGACGTGCGGGTGATCGCCGCGACGCACCGCGACCTCGACAAAGAAGTGGAGAGCGGCCGCTTCCGCCGCGATCTGTATTACCGGCTGGCCGTGGTGCTCGTCAGCGTCCCGCCCTTGCGCGACCGGCTCGAAGATCTGCCGCTGCTCGTGTCCCACTTCGTCCATTCCATGGGGCGCGGCGACTTCGAACTCAACCGCCAGCTCATGGCGCGCTTCGCGAGCTACCACTGGCCGGGCAACGTCCGCGAGCTGCGCAACCTGATCGAGCGGGCGCTGGCCGGGGCAGACGTCGACCCGCGACCTCCGACGGAAGCCGCCGCGACCAAACCCCGCCCCGTACCCGCGGGTGGCGAGCTGACGGACCTGCCGTTCAAAGAAGCCAAAGAACGCCTCGTGGAGTCCTTCACCAAGGACTACCTGGTGGCGCTCCTCGAGAAGTGTGACGGGAACATCTCCCAGGCGGCGCGGGAAGCCGGCATCGCCCGGAACTACGTCCACCGCCTGGTGCAGAAGTACTCGCTCAAGGCGACCGGCGAGTAAGCCGCCGTAAGGCTGGCGCAGCGCACGCGGACCGAGGCGTCGAGCACACGCCGATCCGGAGCCGCGACTGCGGCGGCGTCGAAGTGCGCGCCCGTCACATGCCCGAGTCGCCGCTCCCGGCGTCGGTCGGGCCTGCGTCAGGGTCGCCGGCGTCGGTCCCAATACCGGCGTCGACGCCTCCAGTGCCCGCGTCGTCGGGGCCCGCGTCTGGAGGACCAGCGTCTGGTGCACCCGCATCAGGAGGGACTGCGTCCGGCGGGCCTGCGTCGGGCTCTCCCGCATCGGGCGGTCCGGCGTCCGGCGATCCCGCATCGGGAGGACCGGCGTCGGCTGGCCCTGCGTCGACACCGCCGGCATCTGGAGCGCCGGCATCGAAGCCGCCAGCGTCAGGACGACCGGCGTCCGGAGGGCCTGCGTCGAGTGGACCTGCGTCCGGGCGCCCGGCGTCGGGCCGACCCGCATCGGGGATCGGGGGAATGACGATGGCGCCGCCCGCGTCGCGGGTGCCGGCGTCGACCGAGATCGGCACGCCGCCGTCGGTGAGCCGATCGGCGCGGTACAACATGAACACGCCGAGTGCGGACGACTCGCCGCTCGCGCGGCGCAACACGCGGTCGACGCGGGGGGCGTCCAGCGGCGTCCACTCAGCGGGCTCTTGGCGGAAGACGCGGAGCACCTGTTCGTTGGGCAGCGTGTCGAGCGTCAGCCCGTCGTACGCGAAGGACACCGTCACGGGCAGCCGCAGCTCGACGGCGCCGCCGAGCACGTCGACGGCCACCGCGTCGGTCAGCGAGAACGGTGGCCGCTCGGCGGTGACCGACAGGCGCGCGCTCACTTCGCGGGGCAGCGCGCCGGACGGGAAGCTGACGCAGACGCGCCGCCCGTCGAGGCACAGCTCCGCGCCGGTGACGGGGACGAGCACTTGGGACGAAGCCCCACCGCAGCCGACCGCGAGGGTCGCCAGGCCGAGCGCGCTGAGGGTTCGTGGGGACATGAGGGTGGCGCAGCATAGCCGCAAACGAATGGAAACTCGGCCGAGCCGCGCTATAGACGGCCGGTCGTTTCTTGCTCACTTGAGGGAGGCCACGAAGATGAGACGGTACTTGGCAGGGCTGGGCTGTGCGCTGGCGCTTGGGTGCGCTGGTGGCGAAGACAAGAACAAGGACGGGGTGGCCGACGGCGTCCGCGTGCCTGACTCCGTGTCGGTGGTCGCGGCGACGCAGGCCGTGGGCTCGATCTCCGGGCAAATCGTCGACGCCAAGCTGGCGCCGCTGGCCGACGCCGACATCGTCGTGGTGCTCGGCAAGCCCGAAGGCGCGTCGTCGTACAAGACCAAGTCCGACGCCGAAGGGAACTTCGCGCTCAAGAGCCTGCCCGCGCCTTCGAGCGTGCAGATCATCGTCAGCAAGGCGGACTTCGGCACCGTGCGCGTCAACTCGAACGTCACCGGGGCCACCGGCAACTTCCCCGTCAACGACGCCAACACGAACGTGGGCCAGATCGGCCTGTTCAAGCTGGACGGGACGTTCCGGGTGAACGTGTTCCTGCCCAACGGCCGCCCTGCGGCGCGCGCGAAGGCGTTCATGGAAGTGTCGAGCGCCGGATTCCAGGCGTTCAACGGCACCTACGGCAGCTCCGCGGGCACCGTTTCCCTCGAGGCGACGGTCGACGACCAGGGCGTGCTGACGTTCACCAAGCTGCCCAATCTCGTGGACCTGGCCCGCATGCAGACCAACGCCTTCTCGACCACCTTGGGCCTGGTCATCGCGGGCCTCGACGAGGACAACGACGGCCGCTTCGAGTTCGTGGGCACCAACGTGAACTACACGCCGCGGAACTACATCACCCAGGGAGCCACGCCGATCATCCTCACCGACGGCCGGGCCACGACGACGCTCTCCGTCGTCGGGTCCAACGTGGACACCCTGGCCGGCGGGTCGGCGGCGCCGCTGCGCAACCTGCTGCGCGCCAGCGAAGCCATCACCGTGTTGTTCAACCAGCCGGTGGTCGAAAGCACGATCCAGGTGCGCATCACTGAAGAGAACTGCGGCACGGCGGTGGCCAGCACCAAGACCCTGCGCGCGGGCTCGCTGTTGACGATCGCCCCGACCGCCGGCTGGGTCGCCAACAAGGAGTACAACATCGCCATTCGCGCGACGAGCGCCGACAACGGTGGGCTCTTCAGCCGCACGGGCTTCTTCTTCGTCGGCGAGCTCAACTCGCCCACGGCGCTCGAAGCCACCGCGCAGTGGGGGGTCAAGAAGGCCATGGGGAACACCATGGGTGACCGGCTCCAGACGGGGGACGACCTGTGGGTCATCTTCAACACGCCGATCCGGAAGATCGGGAGCACCGCCGACGCCAAGGTCTTCGTGTCGGCCGACCTGAACAACAACGGCATGGTGGGCGGCATGAACGACAACGGCGAGTTCGGCTCGACGGTGTCGACCATCACCATCACCGCCGACGAGCCCACGTTCGACGTGAACAACGGCACCTTCGGCTGCACGGCGTCGAACTACACGACGCGGTGGCGCGTGACGAACCTGCCCGTCCCGACCATGGGCCTGCCGATTCCGACCAACATGAAGGTCCTCCTCCCGAAGGACATCAGCACCACGGCCGGGTACCAGACGATCTGGGGCGCGCCGTTCGCGCTCGAGGTCACTGGGGCGCTCTCGATCCTGCCGTGACGTGGTGCTCTCAGCCCTCGTCGCCCTGACGGCCTCAGCCGCGCCGGTGCTGCACGTGCAGCCCGGCCAGGCCCGCCCGGGCGACGCGGTGCTGATCGCCGTCAGTGGCAGCGCGGTGATGCCCGAGGGCACGCTCGGCGCCACGCCGCTCAGCTTCGTCCCCTGCCCGCTGGGAGCCTGCGCGTTCCTCGGGCTGGGGGTCGAGCACCCCGCGGGTGAGCTCCCCGTCGAAGTCGTGGTCGCGGGCGAGCGCAGCTGGGTGCTGCGCGGCAGCATCGACGTGCTGCCGGCCAATTTTCCCAAGCGCCAGCTCAAGGTCAGCCGCCGGTTCACCTCACCCAGCCGCAAAGACCAACAGCGCTCAGCCCGCGACTCGGCCGCGTTCGCGGACGCGTTCGACCGCGACTTCGAAGCGCTCTTACCTGTCGACGGATTCGGCTGGCCCCGACCGCCGGTGATCACCGCCCCCTTCGGCGACCTGCGGCTGCTCAACGGCAAGAAGAAGAGCCAGCACTTCGGGGTCGATCTCGACGGCGAGACGGGCGCGCCGATCTACGCGTCGGCCGACGGCGACGTGGTGCTCGTGCGCGACTGCTTCGCGTCCGGAAATACGGTGCTGGTCCACCACGGCGCGCGCGTCTTCACCGCGTACTTTCACCTGTCCGCGTTCGAAGTGGCGCAGGGCCAGCAGGTCAAACGCGGGGACCGGCTCGGGCGCGTCGGCAAGACTGGGCGCGTCACCGGGCCACACCTGCACTTCGGCGCGAAGATCGACGGGCGCTGGGTCGACCCGCTGAGCCTGCTGCGCCTCGACCTCGAAGCGCCGGCTACTCGGTCTTCCCGGTGATGCCGCTGTAGAGCGACACCGTCGACTTGTACGCGTCGAGCTGCGAGGCGGTGAACGAGCAGACCACCGTCTGTCGAAAGTCGATGCCGCCCATGCCGTTGGTGATCGGGTTCCGCGGCCGCACCTGGTCCGCCGGGAGGTTCGGATCGCGCCGGTCGCTGACGATGCCTTCGACGATGACGCCGGGCGGGTACGTGAAGCGCAGTCCCGCGTTCAGCAGCCGCGGGAGCAGCTTGATCGGCGCCTGCTCGGGGTCGACGATCGAACACCCGTCGCCTTCCGAGTTCTGCGCGATCGAGTTGAACCAGGGGTCGGAAATGTAGAACTTGAGCGGCACCGGCGGCCCCGCCTGCGAGCACGGTCCGGTCGTCGGGCAGAGCAGCGTGATCGGCGCGGTCGGCTCGGTCACGCGAAACAGCGCCGTGTCCGACAGCCCACTGCCAAAGTTGGGAATGCCCACGTTGGGCACCCCCGTCCACAACACGCGCTCCATGGTCCAGATGAGCGTGTTGCCGTCCCACACGCCGTTCTTGGGCGTGAACGCCTTGTCGCCGTTCACGTCGATGAAGCGCTCGTAGGGGTCCCATTTGCCGTTGTCGTCGACGTCGATGAAGGGTTCGGACAGGTCGTCGAACGCTTCGGTGTCGTCGTACTTCCCGTTGTTGTTCGAATCGGTGAACCCTTCTTCGCCGGCCGTGAAGGCCATCAACGTCACCAGGTTGTCGCGGGGGTTGTTCTCGTAGCGCCCGCTCGCCGTGACGGGAGGCGCGAACTGGTAGATGCCCGCCACCCCGGGCTTCGTCGTGCGCACGGGGTCCTGCCGCCGCGGCTCTTCACCGGTCGGGTTCGTCGTGTCCGTCTGATCTCGCTTCCAAGTCCAGGGGAACATCCACAGGGGCGCGGCCAGCTCGCCGGTCTGGCTGTCGTTGGGCACCGTGAAGTTGAAGCGCTGGATCGGCGCCACGTCGAAGGGCAGCGGGTAGGACGTCTTGTGGAGGATCTTCGCGTCGCCGACCTGGTTGGCCAGCGAGACCTCGGACGGGCCGATCGCACCGGCTTCGGTCATGAACGAGACGACCGCGCCGGGCACGCCGTCGCCGTTGCGGTCAGCGACGTGCGCGGTGCACTCGAGCTTGATGCCGGCGATCAGGTTGCGCGACTCGTCGTACGCGCCGATCGCGTGTCGACCACCCGACGCCTCGGCGCCGATGCGGCCGCACTGGAAAGTGAATTGCCGCCCGTGGGGCACCGAGCCTGCGAAGCTGATCGACGGCAGGACGATTGACTTGTCGCCGCTCGAAGCCCGAACGATCACCGAGCCGGCGCGATCCTTGGCGACCAGCTGCGTCTCGGCGATACCGCTCCCCTTGCTGGTCAGGGCCGACGGTGGGTTCAGGGTGACGGCGGGGTTGGGCGTCTGCAGCACGAAGTTGACCGGCACGCCGGCCAGCGGCAGGCCACGCGAGTCCAGCAGGCGCACTCGGATCGTCGCGACGTCACCGATCCGCGGCTCCTGCGGGCTGACCTCGACGAACTCCAACACGGAGACTTCTGGCCCCCCGCAGCCCACCGACACCACCCCCACCGCCACCAGAAGCCCCAAGACCCGCATGTCGCGCTCGCTTTCGCCCTGATTTCGAAGACGTCCGCCGAAGAGAAACGGCTGCGGCATCTTCCGGGGGACATTTGGGTGGGTCAAGGCCGAAGGCCATCGGCCAAGAGGCCGGCCGTCAGCGCCCGAATGTCCCGAACCGTGACACCGACACCGTCAGGCCCACGCTGAGCGGGTTGCTCACGTACAGGGCGTAGGTGTTCGGTCGAAGATCGAACTGCTGCACGAAGGTGGCGTCGATGCGCCAGCAGTCGCAGCTCGGGGACACCCCCACCGCCAGCTGGTGCTGCGCCGGCGTCAGCTCGAGCGGCCCACCGGCACGCCAGGGCTTGCCCAACAACAGCGCTTCGTAGCGCAGGTCCAGCGGGCCAGCCTTGCCTTGCAGGCCAGCGCGGAGGAGTTGCGGGCGAGAGGAGGCCCCCGCGGGCACGGGGTCGCCGAACAGCAGATCGACGGGCTGCCGCGCGCGCTGGGTGCCGTCGTCGAGCAGGTTCTCGTACTCGGCGAACGCGGCGAAGCGATCGCCCAGCCGCAGGCCGAGCCCCGCCGTCAGCCGAGTGACGCGCCCCTGCGGAAGCGACGCGCGGACCTGCCCGCGTGCCCACAGCGCCGGCAGCTCGACGGCCAGCCGGGCGTAGCTCTCCGCGAGCCGCCCGTGCAGCAGATCGAGCCCCTGGCCGAGGTCGAGCCTGGCCGCTTCGGCCCGGCGCCCCCGTGCACCCGCCAACAGCCGCTGCGAGAGCTCCACGGCGCCCTGCACCCGCGGCTGGCCGTCGGGCACGGCGCGATCGACCTCGTCGTGCGGCGCGACGTCGGTCTGGCCGAGCACCACGGGCACGGCCCTCACCACCAGCGTCGGCCGGACCTGGTGCACCAGCCCGCCGAAGTCCCGCTCCACCAGGGTGTCGAGCTGCGCGCCCAACACGGGGTGCCCGCGCTGGCTCACCTTGCCGGTCGCCTCGCTGAGCCACACGTCCTGCCGCCAGGCCGCCCAGGCCCGCGCCGACGCGACGCCGAAGAGCGACCCGCCGAGGCCGAGGCGCGGGAGCACGTCGAGTCGCGAGCGGGCCTCGCGTTCCCCCGGTTGGAACACGCCGTCGGCCAGGCCGAGCTTGTCGAGCGCGCTGAGCCCACACGCCGGAAGCGAAGGATCGTCGAAGGGGACGAAGAGCCGCGCGCGCAGACACTCCGCGGTCAGCTCGTTCCCGCCGAGGAACGCCCGCCCTTCGTTGGCGAGCACCCCTTCGTCGCCGGTGCTCCCGGACAGCGGCGCCAGGCGCACCACGCTCGCGTTCAGATCGAAGCTCAAGGGGCCCACCAGCTTCAGCGTCGGGACCGTCAACGTGAGCGCGGGCAGCCGCTGCAACGTCGAAGGCCCGCGCGCCGGCGTCGACGGCGAGAGCTGCTGGTGCCGACCGAAGAGATCGTACCCCCACTGAATGTCCTGCCGGAGCACGGTGTCGAGGACCACCAGGTGGTGCGGCCCGCGGTGCGCCAGCGCCGCGCTCGAGCGCAGGTAGCCCGCCCCGCGCGCGACGACGTCGATCGTCCCGTCGCGGTTGTAGAAGCCGTCCGAGTGCACCTGGGCGTCGACGCGGGCCGAGAACCCGCCGCCGAAGTCCTGGGTGTGCTGCCAGCTCGCCTCGCCGCGCAGGCCCCGCTGCGAACCCGTCAGGAAGCGGCTGGGCAGCACCGCGTCCCGACGCTCGAGGAAGTCGTAGAGCAAGGCGAAGGCGGCGCGGCCTTGGATCGTGGTCGCGGGCGTGTACCGAAGCTCCACCCCCAGCCGAGGTCCCGCCCAGCCGGTGCCGTCGGCCGGACGGGCGCCGAGCGGCCCGGTGAAGACGCCGGGGGTCAACGTGAGGTCCGCCGAACGCCCGAGGGTGACGTAGACCGGCTGCTCCAGCGCCAGGCCGAAGCCCGGGCGAAAGTCCGGCTTGGGGAAGAGCAGGCCGGTCTGGCGATCGGTCAGGGGGATCGACAGCCACGGCAGCCAGAGGATCGGCACCGTGCCGACGTAGATCGTGGGCCCCACGACGGACGCGCGCTCTTCCTGCAGATCGACGGTGGCGGCGCTCGAGCGAATGCTCCACGTCGGCTTGGTGACGTCGCAGTCGCAGGGCACGAGCGCCAGCTGCTCCACGCGCCAGACCGAGCCGTCGCGCACCAGGTGGTTGCCCTGCAGGGAAATGGCCGGCGTGCCCGCGGCGGCGAGCTTCTCGGCGGTGTTCGCGGCCAGCAGCGCTTCGGCCGTCGTGCCCTTGCGCGAGACCGCCGTGCCTTCGTGAATGAACACCTCGGTGAGCTGCCCGGCCGAAAAGCGCAGCGTGATGACGTCGGCCGTCATCGAGACGAGCTGGCCTTGGGCCAGGCGCACCAGGACGTGCCCGACCGCGGTGACGACGTCCTGGCGCTGGTCGTAGGTGATCCGCTCGGCGTCTACCGCGAGGCCTTCGCTGGTCAGCGCCGCCTGCCCCTCGGCCGTCGTGCGTTCGTGCTGGGTGTCGTGGAGCACACGCTGGGCGGTCAGGCGCACCTCGCGCGCTGGCGCCGGCGTGGCCAGCAGCGACAGCCCAAGCGTGATGGCGAAGCAAGACATGTGCGTGCGCTGGGCGGCGCGCTTAGCAGGCGCCCTGGGCCACGTCAGTCGGGTCTGGAGAACTCCACGGTCAGCTCGTTGCCCGCCTGGCTGGCGCGGTAGGCGACGGCCTTCTTCAGGGAGATCGTCACGCGCACCTCGCCGTCAGCCGCCTCGGGCCGGATCAGCGAGACCGCGGTGTCGAAGAAGGACGTGTCGAGCAGCCGCTGGTTGTTGGGCAGGCCGATCTCGGCGTTCGCCAAGGTGAGGACCACGTTGCGGCGAGCGTCTTCACCGACCGAGTAGCGCACCGGGGACGACGTGCGCAGCGACACGCGCCCGACGCCCTTGGCCTGCTGGAAGCCCACGAAGGTCACCTTGGCCGGCCGCCGGGCCAGCTCTTCGGGTGACGGCGTCGTCGCCACCGACGCCTCCAACTCGTCGGCCTTGGCGCGCTTGGCGGCGGCCTCCGCCTCGAGCACACGCGGTGCGGGCGTGCTGGCGACTGACGCTTCGAGCGCGCGCTGCTGATCCACCCGCGTGGCCTCGGCGCGGCGGGCCTCGGCGGCGGCCAGCGCCTCGGCGCGCGCTCGGGCTTCGGCTTCCCGGCGGGCGGCTTCGGCCTGCGCTGCCTGCCGCGCGGCCTCCTCCTTCTGGGTGCGCTCCGCCTCCGCCCGGGCCAGCGCGTCCGCTCGCTTCTTCGCGGCCGCTTCCGCCTTGAGCCGCTTGGCTTCGTCTTTGGCGCGGCGCGCGTCCTCCTTCGCCTGGCGCTCGGCGTCGGCGCGGGCCTGCGCCGCCGCCCGCTTGCGCTCCGCCGCCTCGGCCTTCGCGCGAGCGAGGGCCGCCTTGCGCTCCTTGGCCTCCTCGAACTTGGCCAGCCGCTCGGCGTCGGCCCGCGCCTTGGCTTCGGCGGCGAGCCGGGCTGCCTCTTCGCGTTGCGCGCGCTCGGCCTGGGCTCGGGCGAGGCGCTCGGCTTCCAGCTTGGCCGCGGCCTCGGCCTTGAGCCGCGCCTCTTCTTCGCGACGGGCCCGCTCGGCCTCGACGCGGGCGAGGCGCTCGGCCTCGAGCTTCGCCGCCGCCTCGGCCTTCTGTCGGGCCTCCTCTTCCTTGCGCAGGCGCTCGGCCTCGAGGCGCGCCAGCCGCTCCGCCTCGAGCTTCGCCGCCGCGTCGGCCTTGCGCTTCTGCTCTTCGTCCTTCTGGGTACGCTCGGCCTCGAGCCGGGCCAGCCGTTCAGCCTCGGCCTTGGCCGCAGCTTCGGCCTTGAGCCGCGCCGCCTCTTCGGCGCGCTGCGCCTCGAGTTCCTTCCGCGCCGCTTCTTCTTTGGCGCGCGCGAGCGCCTCTTCCTTCGCCTTCACTTCGGCCAGCTTCGCCGCCTCCTCGCGCTTGGCCTTCTCTTCGGCGACCTTCGAGAGCGCCGCAGCCTTCGGATCGGCCGGCAGCTTGACGATGAGCCGCGTGTCCTGGCTGACGACGTCGGGCTCGAGCTCCCGCTCCAGGCCGATCACCACCCGCGCGATCGCCGAGGCCGCCGAGCCGTAGCTCATGGTCTTGATCGTGGTGACGGTCCCGTCGTTGACCACGACTTCCTTGGGCACGCCTTGAAACGTGGCTTCGGACAGGTCGATCACCAGCCGGGCGGGCTCGCCCAAGGTGAACGTCGTGAAGCTGGGCCGCTTGCTGCCGACGATCTCGACGGCGCCGCCCTTCACTTCGATCTTGGTGATCGCGTTGAGCCGAACGGTGTCCTGGCCGGACGCAGGCCAGGCCACGGCCACGCAGGCCAAGGCCCAGCCCCACCGCCACAGCCGAACACAGCCCTGTTGCATGCGCAGTCGGCGAAGTTACCCGACGCGGCCCACCCCGCCAGTTTTGGACCGGACTTCGCTTCAGCGAATGCGCGGGAGCGACGGCGCGCGCGCGCGGTGCACCTTCGCGTACTCGACCAAGTTCTTGATGTCGTAACAGATCTGCCGAATGTCGTGCCCCATGGTCAGCT
This sequence comes from Myxococcaceae bacterium, assembly GCA_022842905.1. Lineage (GTDB taxonomy): Bacteria > Myxococcota > Myxococcia > Myxococcales > Myxococcaceae > JALHOS01. Next base: position 46,367 of record JALHOS010000002.1, read on the forward strand.
CGATGTGGCTGTTGCCCTTCACGGGCCGCCACAACAGGTACTCCGACTTGGCCGAGCGGTAGACGGACTTGGTGGACTGCAGGCTGGCGAGCGGATCTTCGTCGCCGAAGATGATCGCCATGGGCACGCGGATCTTCTCGAAGCCGCGCTTGAAGTCGTAGCCGGTGCGGTAGCAGACGGTCTCGTTGTTGCGGATCCACCGGGCGAACTGCTCGACCACCTTGCGCGGCGCGCGCTCGCCGCCTTCCTTGAGCAGCCAGCGGACGTTGTCCATCTGCATGCGGTCCCACCGCGCCAGGTAGTTGATGCGGCTGGCGAGGAGCCCCAGCACCGGGCTGCGCTCCGCGTACCCGAGCGCGCTGGCGGCGGACTTGAGCCAGTCGTCGATCGGCAGGAATTGGAACCGCGCGAGCTGAGGCTCCGTCGCCTCGGGCTTGCGCGTGAGCTTGCTGACCAGCGCCTGGCCCAGGTGCGCGACCTGCTTGCGCGCGTTGAGCGCGAAGATCGCGGTGTCAATCGACGAGCCGATACCCGGCTCGAGGTGCGCCAACAGCTTGAGGAACGGGCTGCCGCGGCCCAGCTCAGCCGGCGCGCCGATGGTGACGATGCCCTCGAAGTGATCGTGGATGCCGGCGTAGCCGTACCCCAGGATCCCTCCCATGGAGTGCCCGCAGTAGAAGATCCGCTCCCGCCGGGTGATGCGCCGCACCCCGGCGACGGCCGCCGGCAGGTCGTAGAGGAAGTAGCTGTCGATGTCCCAGCCCCACTCGAGATCCGCCGGAGGGTGCCGGCCGAAGTGCGCCGCCCGCTCGCGCTGGAAGTCGATGGAGCTCTTCCCGTGGCCGCGCAGCTCGAGAATGTGAATGTCCAGGCCGAAGAAGAGGAGGTTCTTGACGAACTCCCCGCTCGTCCAGGCGTGCCGGTTCTGGCTGAAGCCGTGCACCAGCAGCATCGGCTCCCCGAAGAGCGGCTGCGCGAACGGCTGCGGCGTGGGGCGGTAGCGGGTGATCACCAGCGACCAACCGTCAGCCGTCTCCACGACGTACTTGGTCTTCTTGTACAGCGCGCGGAACTCCACCTCGTCGACGGTGGGGTGCGGGCGCGCCGGGGCCGGCGGCGCAGACGGGGCGGGGCTGCTCATGGAGGGCGCTGCGGGGAACAGAGGACTTCGTACGCTAGTTCGGCCCGGCGATCGCCTGGTAGCGAAGGTTGATGCGCGCCGGGCTGCCGGCTTCGTCGTAGTAGCTGAGGAACTTGAGCTTGAAGTACCGGCCCGCGCTGGACTTGACCACGTACGTCAGGTCGGCCCGCGCCGTGAGCCGGTGCACGCCCAAGTCGTACACGTACCAGCCGCCCTCCGCCTCGTTGAGCACCGTCTGGCTCGCGTCCTGGCGGTAGCCGTCTGCAGGCGCCCGCGTCAGCGAGTCGAAGGCGACGTCTTTGAGCACGGCGATCGCCACCTGGCCCTTGTTGTCCGTAGCCGGGCCTCCGTTCGAGGCGACGTTGTCCCGCTTGAAAGCGAGGTCCCAGCCGTTCGTGGCCAGCGCCTCGTCGACCGTCAGCTCGGCGTCGGCGTCCAAGTCCAAGTGGACCCGCGCGGTCTTGCTGGTGGCGTCGACCAGCACGTCGCGCACCCCGGCGTCGTCGTCGAGGCGAATGGAGATCTTCGGGCCTTCGGCGCCGCCGCCCTGCCCCGCGCAGCCGCGGTCGCCGTCGAACGGGTGATCACAGCGCAGGTCCGGCGCGCAGCCGACGAGCACCACGAGCGCGACGAGTGAAGAGGTCAAGCGGAGGATCATGGCTTCAGTACTCCAGCTGCGCGCCGCCGATGACACCGCGCGGGGGCCGAGGGTTGAACTGCGCGTCGCCGCCGTTGAGCAGGTTGTAGCCGTTGACGAACAGCTTGAGCCACCCGCGGAAGGTGTACGTGACCTGCACTTCGAGATCGACGTAGGCCGGCGCCATGACCGTCGTCGAGCTGCCGTAGCCCAGCACGTTGGTGACCGCGCCGCCGCCGGTGCCCAGGTAGAACGGCCGCGCGCTGTGCAACGTGCCTCGCACCAGCGCTTCGAGCCCGCTGGGCCGGTACTTCATGGACAGCTGCACGTTCGCGCGGTGGGGGCTGCGGCCTTCCAAGGGGCGCCCGCGGGTCAGATCGCGCGCGTCGAGGCCCATGTAGCCCAAGTCCAGGTACGTCCCTTTGCTCAGGCGCAGCCGGGCCGACAGCTCGACGCCCTGCGTGTAGGCGTTGGACACGTTCTCGTAGGTGAACACCGACGGGTTGTCCGGGTTGGGCGGCGTGCTCCCGGTGACGTTGATGAGGTTGGAGAGGCTCGTGTGCCAGGCGCTGGCCGAGAAGACCCAGCCGTCGAGCGGTGGCGGCCGGTAGTCGACGCCGACGTTCACGCTGCTGCTCTTCTCGGCGATGAGGCCCTGGTTGCCCTGCACGATGTAGCCGATCGCCGCGTTGACCAACCGGAAGTACAGCTCGGTGAAGGTGGGCGGGCGGAAGCCCAACCCGAACGCCGTGCGCAGCGTCACCGCCGACGACGGGTCGAGCTTGAGCGCGAGCCGAGGCGACGGCGCCGCGCCGAACTGCGTGTCCGCGTCGACGCGAATGCCGGGGAGAATGGTGAGCTTGGGGAAGCCGGTGTCGGGCTTGATCACCCACTCGTCCTGAACGAACGCGGCGAAGCGCCCGCGCGTGGGCTGAGCGATCTCCAGGCGGTTGGACAAGAGCAGCTCGTAGAAGCCCTCGAGCCCCGCGGTGAGCGTGTGCGCGCCGAGCTTCTGATCGAGCTGCGCGTACGCCTCGTACAGCCGCGCGATCGACTGGCTGTAGTCGTCCAGATCGCGCGCGCCGCGCTGATCGAACAGGAACTGGTCGCGGAACATGCCGTAGTGGCCGCGCACGGTGAGCGACGCGCCGGCCCACGGCTGCCCCTGCGCGCCCAGCCACAAGTCGAACTGCTCGGTGCGCTGCCGGCGGTCGAAGATCGCGCGGCTGTCGGAGATGTCGATGCCGTCGAGATCCATCCACACGTAGCCGGCGCGGGCCCAGGCGCGGAACTTGTCCGACGGCGCGACGGCCACTTCCACGTCGTAGTCGAAGCGGCGCTGGCCCGGCAGGCTCGTGGCCACGTCGCCTACGGGCGTCTTGCCGTCCGCAGCCAGCCGAGGCGGGTCCCAGTCGTACGGCTGGCGAGTGCGGTAGCCGCCGCCGGCGCGCAGCTCCAGCGGTCCGAGCTTGGACGCGACGTGGCCGCGCACGTCACCTTCGAGCAGCGTTCCGAACATGCCGCGGATCGACGCTTCGAACGGCTTCTTGGGCTTGCGGGTGATGAGGTTGATGACGCCGCCCATGGCCTCCGCGCCGTAGAGCGCAGCGCCCGGCCCCTTGACGATCTCGACTCGCTCGAGCTCGCGCAGGCTGAAGCGGGAAATGTCGACCGCCGGCCCTGCCCTCCCCGCCACGCGCTGCCCGTCGATGAGGATCAGCGTGTACTCGGGGTCGAGCCCCTGCAGGCGAATGCCGACCGAGCGGTTCGAGTTCACCATCTCCACGCCGGGCTGCTGCTGGAGCAGCTGCACCAGGTCGCGCGCGCCGGTCTGCTCGATCTGCGGCCGCGTCAGCACTTCGGTGCTCACGACCGCGTCCTCGAGCTTTCGCTCCGCCCGCGTCCCCGTCACCACCGTCTGGCGACGACGATCCGTGTCCTCGTCCACTCCGGCGTCGACTGAACTTGTCCCGAGCAGACCTGCATCAAGCTGCGCCACCAGGGTTACTGCGACGAACCACACCATGGGCCGAACCTCTTACCCACAGCGTGCAGCGCTCGTGCAGCAGAAGTGTCAGCGGTTTGTCGGGAGCACGCGGCGACGGCGCAACCTTTGCGCGGCGAGCAGGAACAGGCCGAGCGGCGCGCCCGAAGAAGCCGAGCAGTCGATGCGGCCCTTCACGCGGGTCGTCTGCGCGGCGAGCTCGTCGCAGGGCACCGGCGGGCGGCTCTTGGGGTACGTCAGGCAGAAGCCGGTCGCGGTCCCGTGATCGATGACGCGTTTGCGCGTCTCCCCCAACGGCGCCGTGGGCGCCATGGTCGACGACTCTTCCGGGACGTGATCGAGCCCCACCACGTGGCCGATCTCGTGGGTCAGCGTGTTCTGGAGATCGTTGGCGACGCACAGCGCCGAGCTCGCGCCTTCTTCACAGACAGGCTCGGACACGGTGGTGAAGAGGAAGCCGCCGCCGCTCGTGCCGGGCGACGCGTTCAGCTCGATGTCGGAGTCGGTGATGATCCCCGTGCGCGTCGAGTACGTCGACGTCGTCAGGCCGATCGTCAGCTCGGAGTGATCCCAACAAGCGTGCACGTTGGAGCAGGTGTTGTCCGAGAGGCAGGGGTCGCCGAGCGGGACGACCTGGCGGCAGGAGCGCTCACGAAACGTGATCACGTTGCTGTCGTTGCTGCCGGCGCCGACGCGAGGGCGATCGATTCGCGGCCCGCGGACGAACTTGAAGTCCGAGCAGGTGTCGGACACGGCCTGCCAGGTCGAGAACGCCTGATCGATCGCGATGAACTCGTTGTCGCCGGGGATCTGCCGGCTGCCGGCGGCGTCCACCCGGTACACGTACTCGCGCTTGTTCCACGTGACGCAGGTGACCGTCTCGGCCACGCCCACGCCCTGGGCGATGGTGCGCACGTAGTCCTGCGCCAGGGCCGGTGCGCCCACGACGAGGATCAGCGCTGGCACCCACGAACGCATGCGCGCCTCAGGTCCCCTTCCGCCGACGCCGCGTGAGGCCCCACAGCCCGACGAGCGCCACCGTCGCCGGAACGCCGACCACACCGCAGCCCCGCGCCGTCACCCCGAGCTGGCTGTCGGCCTTCTTGAGCACACACTGCACGGCGTAGCCGTTCTTCGGGTACACCTCACACAGGAAGCGCTTCGAGTCCGCGTCGAGCACGCGCTTGCTGGTCTCGCCGGGGACGGCCTCCGCGCTCATCGTCGAGCTGCGCGAAGGCGAGTGCGCCAGGCCGAGCAGGTGGCCCACCTCGTGCGTCATGGTGTTCTGCAGATCCGTCGCGACGCAGTCCTGGCGGCCCGTCCCAGCGGGGCACGGTGGCGAGTCGACGACGGTGAAGATGAAGCGGGACCCGTTCGAGTTCGGCGCCGCGTTGAGCTCGATGTCGCCGTCGAAGATCTGCCCGGTGTTCGGGCTGAAGAACGTCGTCGTCACGGCGATCGCCGTCAGGCTGTGGTCCCAGCACTGGTACTCGTTGGCGCACCCGTCGACCCGCTGCCAGCACGCCGCCGTCGCTGGCGCCGCGACGGTGCAGCGTTTGGTCTTGAACACCACCACGTTTTCGTTGCTCCGCGCCGAGTCGTACGCGACGTCCGTCGTCGTGGTTCGCGCCCCTTCCGTCAGCTTGAGGCTCGCGCATTTCCCAAGCTCGGTGTTCCAGGCGTCGAACGCCTCGCGCACCTCGGTGAACTCGCGGTCGTCCATGATCTCCATGTTCCCGGCCTGGTGCTGCCGGTACACGATCTCCGTGCCTTCCTTCCACCACAGGCACGGCGAGGTCGACGACGAGTCGTTGACGCGGCTGCGCACGTACTGGCCCTGGGCAACGGCCACCAGCGCGACCAGCACCAGCTCGCTCATTGCTTCACCGCCGGGGTGGGCGCTGGCAGGCGCGGCACGGGCGTCAGCGGTGCTTCTTGCGGGGCAGGACCAACGGAGCGCCGGACCAGCGCGCTGAGCGCGTCGAGCGTCATCGACTGCGCTTTGACCGACGTGGGCTGCCGGGTCGCGGGATCCAACAACAGCGCGTCGAACTCGTCGGCCTGCCGCGCGAAGGCGGCCTTGCCGTCCGAAGACCGCTCGACGGTGAACTTGCCCTGCGCCATGCCGGTGACGGTGAAGAACGGGCCCCGGCGCTCGAGGAACAGCACGACCTCTTCGCCGACCGTGAACTTCGCCACGCCCGACACCCGCTGGCCGACGTCGCCGATCTCCCCGCCGGGCTGCGTCACCTGCGCCACGGCCCCCACGTCGCCCTTGAGCGGCTGGAGCACCTCGACCTGCGCGACCGTGAAGATGCGGGTCTTGTCCTGCGACCACTGCGGCTCGACCTTCGTGACGCGACCGCGCAGCACGACGTCGGAGACCTGCGTGAGACCGGGTACGTCGAGCGCGATGAGCGTCGTGGCCCACGCCACGCTCGACGCCACCAAGAAGCCTGCTGCCAGCGTGTGCTTGCGCATGTCGTTCCCTTGAAGTCCTGCCGCGTACCGCCAAACCGCCCCTGCTGTCACCACGCCTTCCGACGAGGCAAGAACCCTGCCGAATTCAAGGCTTGCCGCAAGTAACGAGAATCGGTCGCGGCGCCACGCCAGCCTCCATTCACGACGCGGCGGCCCCGCCAGAGCAAGCGCGTCGACCGACAGAAACGCGGCACCTTTACGGCACGCGATCCGGCTGGTAGGCGCGCGCAACTCCATGAAACCACGCGTTCGCTTCGCACCCTCCCCGACGGGCTACCTCCACATTGGCGGAGCCCGAACGGCGCTCTTCAACTGGCTCTACGCGCGCCGCCACGGCGGCACGTTCATTCTGCGCATCGAAGACACGGACCAAGAGCGCAGCACGCCCGAGTCGGTGCAGGCGATCCTCGACGGGCTCAAGTGGCTCGAGATCGACTGGGACGAAGGCCCCGGCGTCGGCGGTCCGTTCCCGCCGTACACCCAAATGGAGAAGCTCGGGCGCTACACGCAGGTGGCGCAGCAGCTCATCGACACCGGCTGGGCGTACCGCGACTATACGACGGAAGAAGAGGTGGCCGCCGCCCGCCGCGCCTTCGCCCAGAGCAAGGGCATCACCGACGAGAAGGAGCTGCGCTCGGCCGGCTTCAAGTTCACCAGCCCCTGGCGGGACAAGCGGGACGTGAAGGACGGGCCGTTCGTGGTGCGGTTCAAGATGCCGGCGCGCGAAGGCACGTTCGGCTTCGAAGACATGGTGCTCGGGCGCATCACCAAGCCCTTCGAGGATCTCGACGACTTCGTGCTGCTGCGCTCCGACGGGGTGCCGCTCTACAACTTCGGCTGTGTCGTGGACGATCACGACATGCAGGTGACGCACGTCGGCCGCGGACAGGAGCACATCAACTCCACCTTCCCGCAGCTCATGGTCTACGAGGCGCTCGGCTGGGCGCCGCCGCAGTTCGCGCACTTCCCGCTCATTCTCGGGCCGGACCGCGAGAAGCTGTCCAAGCGCAAGCACCCCGAAGCCGACGTCATGCGGCACAAGCAGAACGGCGTGCTGCCACACGCGCTGTCGAACTTCGTCATGCGGCTGGGCTGGAGCCACGGGAACGACGAGCTCTTCACGCGGCAGCAGCTGATCGAGCTGTTCGACTTCAAGGACGTGGGGCACTCGTCGGGCGTGTGGAACCCCGACAAGCTCAGCGCGACGAACGAACACTGGCTCAAGCAGAGCCCGGTGGACGACGTCGCCGCGCGGCTCTTGCCGTTTCTGCACTCGGCCGGCGTGGTGAGCGCGAGCCTCGACGACAAGCTCAAGAAGGGCGTCGTCTGCTTCCGCGAGCGCAGCAAGACGCTGGTGGAGATGGCCGAGAAGCTCGTGCCCTACTACGCGCACGGCGTGACGCTGGATCCAGCTGCGGCGGCCAAACACCTGACCGCGGACGGCAAGGTGATGCTGGGCAAGGCGCGGGAGTTCCTGCAGGGCGTGAGCACCTGGACGCAGCCCAACCTCGAGCCGGTGGTGGACACGCTGGCGAGCGCGACGGGCGCGAAGAAGGGCGCCATCGCCCAGCCGATCCGCGTCGCGGCGACGGGCGGAACCGTGAGCCCCGGCATCGGAGACACGCTCGAGCTGCTGGGGCGTGAGGAAGCGCTCTACCGCATCGACCTGGCCCTGAAGTGATGGAAGGGTCGACGCGCCCGGGCGTCGTGCGCCGCACGCTGCGGTGGCTGCGCGCGGCCCTCATGGGCTTCGGCGGTGAGCCGACGGTGATTCTGTGCGCGGTGCCGGCGCTGCTGATCGTCTCGCACTACCAGGGGAACACCGGGTACTACCGGACGATCCTCGGCGATCGGCTCGACGCGGCCCCGTACGCGCCGGCGCTGGGCCACTTCTGGTGGTTCGGCATGTCGCTGTGCCTGTACTTCGTCACACCGCTGCTGCTCGCGTACGCGACGAAGGGCAGCTTCTTCCGCCGCTACGGGCTGGGCTTGGGCGACTGGAAGGCGGGGCTGGGGCTCACCGCGCTGCTGCTGACGGTCATGCTCCCGGCGACCTGGTACGCGTCGACGCTCGAGTCGTTCCGCGGCATCTACCCGCTGGCGGGCCAGGCTGCGTACAAGCTCGCCATCGACGGGCAGCAGGTGGTCTCGCTCGAGCTCTTCCTCGCCTACGAGCTGGGCTACTTCGCGTACTTCATCGGCTGGGAGTTCCTCTACCGCGGGTGGATGCTCAACGGCCTGATGAAGCACTACGGCAAGGCCGGGGCGATCCTGATCCAGACGGTGCCCTTCGCGATCATGCACCTGGGCAAGGCCGAGCTCGAGGCCTTGGGCAGCATCGTCGCGGGGCTCGCGCTGGGGCTGCTCGCGCTGCGCACGCGCTCGTTCTGGTACGGCGCGCTCCTGCACGGCGTCGTCGCGGTGTGGATGGACTGGCTGGCCGCGAAGAGCGCCCTGTTCCCTCCGTCACCTTGACTGCGTTCGACTCCTTGGGTTTGGTGAGCGCCGTGCGTCTCGTGAGCCTCTTCGTCCTGGGTCTGAGCTTCTCGTCGGCGGCCGAGTCGGACCTGGGCGCGCCGCTGCCGGACAACGCGCGGAAGGTCGGCGAGCACCGCTACCGCGCCGCGACGGACTGGGAGTTCACGATGAAGTGGCTCAAGACCGCCTACCCTGCGGGTCAGTACCCGCGCCGCGCCATCGTCAACCAGCCCGGCATCAAGGCCATTCACCTGCAGAACACGACGGGCAAAGGGCAGTGGGAAGGCCTCAACGTGTACCAAGCCAACGACGAAGTGCGGATCTATGTTGTCCCCGCCGACGGAGTTGGTAAGAAGGGCGGCGCAAAAGCGCCGTAGTTGCTGGGGAATCGTCCAACGGCAGGACTCCAGACTCTGACTCTGGCTATCTAGGTTCGAATCCTAGTTCCCCAAAGGTCGAACTCCCGAAGGGCTGTTTCCCGAGGGAGAAGGGCAAGAAGAGGGCGCAGAAGTAACAGTCGAACTTGCGCCTTCGGACTGCGGACTGACGACGTTGTTGGTGGGCTTCATGTGGTGCGGCCTTTCGTGGTGCTGCCGGTTGAACGACGGTGGGACTGCCTGGTGGGACTGCTCTTCGTGCTGCCTGCTGCTGTTGAGGGGCCGGGGCGTGTGTCACCACGCTTCGGCCCCTCGTCTTTCCTGCGCTGACTCCGCGCAGGCAAGGGACTTGCGGACTCTGGCGGCGGGTCCAGTCCTTCAATGGCGCTGGCACCGACGCGCGCGCCCATGAGGCTCCGCAGGTAGACCGCCGTCTTCTCCAGCGAGGCATGGCCCAGAAACTGGCGGATGGTTTCCTCACCCTTCCCCGCTGTCCACAGCTCGACGGCCACCGTGTGACGGAAGACGTGCCACAGGCTGCCCTCTGGGAAGTCGGCCGGCGCGACACCGCGCAGCCGCGCGCCCAGCGCCGCCAGCTCGTCCGCGCGGAAGGGGAAGCACAGCTCGGTGGTGTGCAGCGTCTGCCCGCCGTGCCCCGTCCACACCTGCGCATTGCCCTCGCGCCGCAGCTCCGCCAGCGCGTCGGCCAGCTCGCGACGCATGGGCAGCCGGCGCCGCGCTGCCTCGGACTTCAGGACGCGCGTGCACTCCAGCGAGTTGGGCCGGCGCCGCTGCTGGTCCACGGTGAGGTAGCCCGCCACCGCGTCCACGTGCCGCCACTCCAGCCCCAGCGCTTCCCCGCGCCGCAGGCCTGCGAAGCGCAGCACGCACAACAGCGCGCGCTCCCGCTGCGTCGCGCAGACGCCCAGCAGCCACGGCCAAATGCCGTGCACGTCCTTCAACGCGCGCCGCTGCGGCACCACGCGACGGAAGGGCACGTGCGCAACGGGGTTTGCGGTGCACCAGCCGCACGCCTGCGCCGCGCGGTAGAGGTGCATGAGGTGCCCGCGGAGCACGGACACCGTCCCATCCGCCAGCGGGCCCCCGTCGCGCCCGCCGCCCGTGCGCAGCTCCGACAGCCACCGCGCCACGTCCTTGGGCGTTGGGTGCGACGGCAGCGGGCGCACCTGCGCCGCGCCCTTCGTCGCGAGCGCAAGACAGTAGCGGACCCCTGCGAGCGTGGACGGGGCCTTGCCCGCACACAGCTGCGCGAGGAACAGCTCTCCCAGCTCCGCCAGCGTCGCGCCCGCTGGCTGGTAGACGGGCAGCGTCTTCGCCGCTCCGCCCAGGTAGACGACTTCTCCCATGGTGCCCCTCTCGGTTGGTGCTGCGTCCAGAAAGTCGAAGGCCCCTCGCCGACACCGGGCAGGGTGCCGACGAAGGGCCTTCCAAGCCCTCGCGCGAGCGTGAGCCGTTTCCTTCTACGCGCTCGGTGTCCTGCCCGACACTGAACGCCTATTCCGTCTTGCTTGGCACGCTGCCGTGACGCTGGCCCGGCGTCAAGATGGGTCTGAATCGACCCGCTTGAAAGCGCTTGGCGGAGTCGATCTAACGCCCTCCATGACCAAGCCCACCTCCGCCGTGCTCTCCGTCGTCCTCCTGCTGTCGTCGTGCGCCACCTTCGGCCACTCCTCGAAGGCTCCAGACGCCCGCCAAGTGGTGGCCGGCGACACACTCCAGTGCGCTGCGGCTGCGCAGCGCACTACCATCGCCGCGGCGCTGGTGTCCGTTGGAACCAGCGCACTCGCTACGACGCTCGGCAGCTACGACAGGACGACTGGCGGTCAAATCGGCTCAGTCACCCTTGCCGTCGGCTCCCTCGTGGCGGCGCTCGTGTCCGGCGTCGCTTTTGGCCACTCGGTGGCCTACCTGGACCGCGCTGGCAAAGTGCTCTCCGGCGCCAGCGCCGACGGATGCAAGCCGCCTGCTGGGGACTGACCCAGCTACGGCAGCACCGCGCGCACGGCCGCGTCTTTCGCCTCCAGGAGCTTGCGGAGCGCGACGCTTCGCTCTGCGTTCCGCGGACACGTCGCCACCACCAACAGCGCCAGCTCTCCGAAGGGCTGCGAGACGGTGCGCAGCGGCTCCGGCAGGTGCGCCGCGTTGAAGAAGCGCAAGATGGGCTCTTCGGTTGGCTGGCTCACCAGACACCCCCGGCCCCGCGGTAGCCGGCGCCGGTGGCCGTCACCACCTTGGGCGACTGCGCGCTCCCGGAGGCCTTCCCGCCATGGAAGGGCAGGTGCACGTTGGGGTTGTCGCGGTTGGCGTACGCCCACCACAGGAAACCAGCCGCCACCCCCGCCGCGCCCAGCACCATGCCACCCAGCCACTTCACGGCGCACCGCCGTCGCGCTGAAGCTCCACCGCCGCTTGCGTCTCGACGCGCAGCGCGCCGCTCTGGTCCGCCTCCACGCACACCCGCCCGCGCGCGAGCGCCGCCATGGTGGCGCACGAGCTGCCCACCGTCACCGCCACCACCCACACCCAAAGAAGCCGCGTCATGCCCACTCTCCTCGCCCACGAAATGCGAACGGCCGGGCCCGCGCTCTGCGAGCCCGGCCGCCGCGCCGGTTGTTACTTCGACGACGCTTCGCGGAGCTTCTGCGCCGCGTACGCGCCCACCATGCCGCCGATGGCGCTCCCGAAGCCCATGAAGACGCCCACCACCATCGCCTGCTTCCAGTTGATGCCCATCGCCCACCCTCCTTCGTTTCGTCGCGCCCCATGCGCGCCCGTTGTCTCCGGCGTTCAGCCCGAGACGCCCAGCACCTGCTTCGCCCGCGCGTAGCGCGCGTCCCTGTCGGCCTTGCCGTTGAGCCCGCCGTTGATGCGGCGGGTGATGGCGTCGAAGCTGCGCGCGTCCGCCAGGGCGTTCAGCGCGTGCTTCGTCCAGTACCAGGCCGACACCTTGAAACCCCACTCAGGCAGCTCCGCCAACTCCGGCCGCGCCACCAAGTCCACACCCAGCGCAGCACTGGCCGCCGCGTAGTTGGCGCGGCCCGTCACCTGGATGGGCCCGCGCCCACGGAAGCGCACGCCGTCGCCCGGTTGCACGTTGCCCAAGTCGCGCCTGCCTTCGTACGCTTCGCCGCTGGCCAGCTCTCGGAAGTAGCGCAGGCTGCCCGACTCGTGCCCTACCTGCGCCAGGAAGGCCGCGAGCCTCAGCGGCGTGGTGACTTCCGCTTGTTCCACTGCCGCCAGCAGGTGCGGAAGCAGCTGCTCGGCGCGCGCCGTCGCCAGGCCTGGCATCACGGCCACCAGCTGCGCCACCGTCAGCAGCGGCACGGCCGGCGCTGGCGTCGTCGTCATCACGTCAGCACTCTCCTTGCCGCGTCGCCACAGCCACCAGCCCAGGCCGCCACCCACCACCACCACACCGCCCGCCACCAGCGCGCTACGGGACACCGGCCACCCCCGCCACCGCCCGCGCCACGGCCGCGCACAACTCCCTCGCCGGCTCCGGCCACCACGGACACGACGCAGCCAGCGCCGCACCGGTGGCCAGCACCAGCAGCCGCTGCGCCCACGTCGGGAGTCGTCGCCGCTGTCGCTTCACCGCCCGCCCCCGCCGAAGAGTCCACCCAGCACCCGCCCCACCGCACTCAGCAGCCCGCGCCCCACGTCCTTCGCCACCTTCACCGCCGCTTCGTGCGCCGCCCAGGCCTCGCGCTCTTCGGCCGT
>JALHOS010000003.1 GCA_022842905.1 Myxococcaceae bacterium
GGCCGATCGCCGCGTCGACGTGCTCCTCGCCGGCGAGCGGGTGTCGGGTGAGCTCACCCCGCTGGGCGTGCGCTGGCAGGGCGAGGTGCCCGAGGCGGCGCGCTTCGTCGCGCGCACGCTGGACTTCGCGGCGCGGGCCCACGGGGCGGAAGGGCCCGGGCTGAGCGTGGCCTTCGCGCCGTCACCGCTGATCGACGGGCGGAAGCTCGGCCTGGGCAGCAGCGCGCGCGCGTGCTGTCTGGCGGCGGAGGCGGCGCGCTGGGCTTTTGGGGCGTCCTTCGACACCTTGAGGCTGGCGCTGCTCGCCCACGCCGATGCGCAGGGCGGGAAGGGCAGCGGCGGAGACGTGGCGGCCTGCTTCGCCGGCGGGCTGGTCCGCTACCGCCGGTACGACGTGGCCAGCTTGGCCGACGCCGGTCGGAAGCCAGGGTTCGGCTCCGCGCTGCTCGGCGCCGCGCCAGTCGAGCTGTCGCAGCTGCGCATCGGCCCGGCGCACTGGCTCTACGCGTACACCGGCACCAGCGCCTCGACGCCGGTTCGCGTGCAGGGCGTCGAAGCCAAGCTGGGGCCCGAGGCCCGCCGCGTCTTCGTCGACTCGTCGGATCGCCTGTCCGAGCAGCTCGAGCGGGCGCTGGTGAGCCACGACTTCGCCGATGCGGTGGCGACGCTCGCCGAGCTGCAGGCGCTCCTGAGCACGCTCACCAGCGAGCCGGACGAAGCGCTCAGCCGAATCTTGGCCATGGCGCGCGCGTTCGGCGGCGGGGGCAAGCAGTCCGGCGCGGGCGGGGGCGACGGCGCGCTGCTGCTCGCCCCGTCCGTCGAAGCGGCCGCGGCCCTGCGCGACAGCCTGGTGGCGCGGGGGTTCCACGCGTTCTTCGTGCGTGCGGAACCCGGCCTGGGTGGCGAAGCGCAGCCGGACGCCGAGCTGACCGCCTGGCTCGACGTCGCGGCCTGAGGGCAGGGCGCGCCTGAGTGCTTCGAAAAGACGAAGGGCCCGCATCGCTGCGGGCCCCTCGGTTTCTTCAGTGTGCCCAGGAGAGGACTCGAACCTCCACGGCGTCGCCGCCACTAGACCCTGAATCTAGCGTGTCTACCAATTCCACCACCTGGGCTTCTCGACCGCGCCGGGCTTCTAAGGATCCGCTCGGAGGGTGTCAACGAAAGAACGCTCAGCGTCGACGCGAGGCGCGGGCTCACCTGACGGCGCGCGCGCGCTGCACCGCGATCGTCAGGGCGCCGGCCAGCGCGCTCAGCGCTTCGGCAGGCGTCTGCAGTCCAAAGGACACGCGCAGCGCCGACCGGGCCTGCTCGGCGCTCAGCCCCATGGCGGTCAGCACGTGGGACGGCGCGACGCTGCCCGACGCGCAGGCGGCGCCGGTCGACACGGCGAAGCCTTCGAGATCGAGCGCCATGAGCAGAGCGTCGGCTGCGAGCCCGTCGAAGCGCAGGTTGCTGGTGGTGGGGAGCCGTGGGGCCGTACCGCCGGTGATCTCCACGCCGCTGATCGACGCCAGCACCGCGCGTTCGAACGCGTCGCGGCGCGCGGCGGCCGCCTCGAGCGCGCCCAGTTCAGCCACACAGAGCTCGAGCGCGAGCGCCGCCGCCCCGAGCAGCGCGACGTTCGGCGTGCCGGCCTGCCGCCCACCCTCTTGGTGCCCTGGAACGAGGGGCTCGAGCTGAACGGAAGGGGCGCAGATGAGGAAGCCCACTCCAGCCGGTCCGCCGAGCTTGTGGCTCGAGAAGGACAGGAGCGGGGCGTGTACGGCGCGCAGGCTGACCGGCACTCGCCCGACGGCCTGGACGGCGTCGGTGTGGAAGATGACCCCCAGCCGCTCACAGCGCTCGGCGACGGCCTCCACGGGCTGCAGCACGCCCGTCTCGTTGTTCGCCCACATGAGCGAGGCGACCGCCACCGACGCATCGAGGGCCTGCTCGAAGGCGGCGGCGTCGACCACGCCGTCGGGCCTGGGCTGGACCACGCGCAACGTCGCGCCGTGGGCGGTCAACACCTTCGCCGCCTCCAGCACGCTGGGGTGTTCGATCGCGCTGACGACGACGGTGCTGCGCGAGCGGTCCTTGCGCGCGAAGAACGCGCCCCGCAGGGCGAGCGCCGCAGCCGCCGAGCCCGAGCTGGTGAAGATGAGCTCCTTGGGGCCGACCCCGAGCGCTGCCGCCGCCCGTCGCCGTGCGTCCTCGAGCAGCCGCCGCGCGGCGCGACCCAGCCCGTGCACGCTCGACGGGTTTCCGAGCTGGTCGGCGAAGGCGCGCTGGAGGTGCTCGAGGACGGCCGGGCGCAGCGGTGCGCCGGCGTTCCAGTCGAAGTGCTTCACGGCTCGGCGGACAGCAGCGACACGCCGCGCTCACCCTCGACGCCGAAGGCAACCTTGAACCGCCGGACGATCTCCTGGCGCAGCGTGGCGCGCTGCTTCCGCGTTCCGGTCAACGGCAGGCGAGCGCCGGCCATGCTGCCATGACCGCCGGCCGAGCCGCCGAGATCCGAGCAGATCTCCCGGATCAGCCGCCCAGCGTTCATGCGGCGGTCGTTCACGCGCAACGACAGGAACAAGTGCGAACGAAAGCTCCCGTGGGCCAGCGACCACTTCGCGCCTTCCAAGAAGCTCAGGCGCTCGGCGACCTCGGCGACCATGTCCGGCGTGTACACGTCGCCCAGATCGGTGATCAGCGCGCCGGGGAACAGCCGCGCCTTCTCGATCGCCGCGTGGTACAGCCGGAAGTAGCGCAGCGGCAGGGTGGGGTGCTCGATCTGCGCGAGCAGCCCGCGGTCGATGCGAGGGAACAGCCACAAGTAGCACTCGACGTCGTGCTCCTGCGTCTGCCGCTCGAGGTCCCGCGTGTCCGCTTTGATGCCGTAGTAGAGCGCCGTCGCCAGCCGAGGATCCGGCTCGAGCTTCGCCGCGCGCGCGTACTCCGTCAGCAGCGTCGACGTGGCCCCGTAGTCGCCGCCCAAGTCCGCGAAGGGGTTCTCGAGCGGCTCGTCGCGCATCGGGTGGTGGTCGATGACGATGTCGGCGCGCAGATCCGAAGGCAGGGCGTGGTTCCCGACGGACTGCTGGGTGTCGACCAGCCCGAACAGATCGTAGTCGGCCAGGTGCACGTCGTTGAACGGCTTCACGTCGAGCTCGAGCACGCGCACGAACGCGGCGTTCTCCGCTCGGCCGATGATGCCGCCGTAGGCGATGTCGCAGGGCAGGGCGCACTGGTGCTGGAGCACCGCACCGAGCGCCGCGGCGCTGGCCAGGGAGTCCGGATCGGGGTTGTCGTGGGTCAGCAGCAGGCCGCGCTTGCGGCCCTTGAAGCTGCGCTTGAGGCGGGCGACCTTCTCCTTGGCGGAGAGGCTGGCGACCGTCAGCTCCGTGTTGGCCTCGCCAGGCACGTGGGTTCCTTCAGCGGTACACGCGACTGAGATCGCGGAAGTACTTGAGGCCGTTGTCGAGGCCGTTGTCCATGGCGTCGAGGAGCAGGTTGGTGAAGCTCGTCAGCGAGCCCTTGAAGGCCTCGTGGTATTTCTGGCGGTCCTTGTCCACGACGACGATCGGGAAGAACCCGTTGCGCATGAGGATGAAGTTGGACAGCAGCCGGCCCACCTTCCCCGAGTGCTCGGTGAACGGGAAGACCTGAAGGAACTGGTACTGGAAGCGGCAGGACTGGAGCAGCGGGTGCATCTCCCGGAAGTCCGCCGAGGCGGTCCAGTCGAGCAGCTTCTCGAGCATGGGCTGGATCTTCGCCGGCTGCGCGATCTCGTGCGTGTACGTGCGGTGCAGCGGCATCTCCTTGCGGTAGCCCTGCTTCTCACGTTCCTTGGCGAGCTCCTTCTCGGTCCGCTCGCGGCGCTCGGCTTGGGCTCGCGCGGCCTGGGCTTCGGGCGTGGAGCCGGACACCAGTTCGTGCACGCGCTTCACCAAGGTCAGCGTGATCGCCGAGTGCTTCTTCGACGTCTTCGCTTCCTCGCGCATGGCGTCGACGGCGGCCTTGTGGTTTCGGATCTCCCAGACGATCGGCAGCAGCGACGCCTCGGCCGCGACGGCGCCGGGGTGTAGCGCTGCGGTCAGATCCGACGGCGCGTAGACGGACCCCTCGAGCGCGTTGTCGTGGTAGACCCACGACATTTCGAACCGCTCCAAGTAGTCCTGAACTTCCGGCCGACGCACCGACAGGGCTTCCCGCAGGCGCTTCGTCTTCTCCTCGATACTCTGCAACCGCTCCTTGTTCACGGCGGCGCACCTTAAAGGCTTTGGAGTGATCTGGCTAGCAAATATGGCTTAAATCGATGATATCACTGAGAAATTCGGCGGTGATTTCCATCGATGGGGCATGGGAATCGAACCCACCAGCCGACGCTCGCGCGGCAACTCGCTGGTTTTGAAGACCAGGCCCATCACCAGATGGGCCGCCCCACCACGACGGTGTGCGGCCACGGTTAACGCAGAACGCGGCGCCAGGCCAAGGCTTCTTCAGTCCAGCCCGCGTTCGTAGAGCTCGTCCTCGTCGAGGCCCAAGAGGTGGCCGACCTCGTGGAGCACGGTGACGCCGATCTCCTCGATCAGCTCGTCGCGAGTCGTGGCGAAGCGCTCGAGGTTCTTCTGGAAGAGCGAGATGTGCGTGGTGACGTGGTGAGCGGGCTCGCTGTCCAGCCGCTCGTCGATCGGCACGCCGCGGAAGATGCCGAGGATCGACGGCGACACGCCTTCTTTGAGATCGTCGTCGCTCGGCAGGGGCTGCACGTCGATGATCGCGTTGGCCAGGTGTGGCTTGGCGTGGGCGGGCAGCCCGGCGACCGCTTCGGCGACGGCGGCGTCGAACTCGGTCGAGGAGAGAGACGCCGGCTCGGGGAACTCTTCGGGCGCCATGTCGCGAGCGCGGGCAAAGTGCACCTCGGCGTCGGCACCTCTTCGCTCGGCGATGAGGCCCAGGTAGTGGTGCGCCCAAGGCTCCGACGGATCCAGCGTGAGCAGCTTCTGCATCGCCTTGCTGGCCTCGTCGAAGCGCGCCAGTTCGAACAGCGCGACGCCCCGCTCGAGCATGCCCTCGAGGTGCTCCGGCTCCAGCGTGAGCACGCGGTCCAGCGCCTTGAGCGCGGCGGCGCAGTCACCCAGCTGGTTCTGGGCGATGCCGACGAGCAGGTGCCACGCAGCCTCGACCTCGGCGTCGGCGGTGACCTTTCTTCGAATGGGCTCGAGGAGCTCCAGGCCCTCTTCGATGCGCTCGCGATCGTCCCCGGGGTAGCGGATCTTCGCGTCGGCCGCGGCGAGCACCCAGGCGGGGTTCGTCGGCTCCCGCTCCATGAGCGCGTCGAACACCTCGTCCGCCTGTTCGAACTCGCCGAGCTCGCAGAGGACGACGGCTTGCAGATCCATCGCCTCGAGCGCGTGGGGATCGGCGGCGAGGGCCCGCTGCGCGGAGTCGAGCGCGGCGTCGAGCTCTCCGTCCTCGTAGGCGCCGACTGCGCGGTCCAGCCACTCTTGAGCGGAAGGCATGGCCCGTCGTCGTCCAGGCTTGTCCGGAAGTCAATTTCGCGAGTAACACCCGCTCACGTGAGCCAGCAGCCAGCGCCGAAGGTCGTGCTCGTGGTCGACGACGATCCCGATCAGCTCGTGCTCGTCGCGACCATTCTGGGGAAGAACGGGTATTCGGTGCACACCGCGCCCAACCCGGTGCACGCGCTGGCGCTGCTCGAGAACCTCGACGTGGATCTCGTGGTCACCGACCTGATGATGCCGCACGCCGACGGCATCGCCTTCAGCGAGAAGCTCCACGCCATGCCGAAGCACAGGAACGTGCCGGTGATCATGATGACCGCGTACGGCACCGACGAGATCGTCGACAAGGGCATGCGCCGCGGCATTGCGCTGACGCTGTCCAAGCCCGTCGAGCTGTCCAAGCTGCTCGATCTCGTGGGCTTCGCGACGCACTGACGCCAACCTCCGAGCGCGTTCCGATCGGGGGGGATTGACAAAAAGGTCGCCGTCCTTAATTTGGCGCTCGTCTGTGGCGAGTGCTAACGCGCCCGCCTTTCCAAAACGCAGCAATTCCAGGAGGTTGAACATGGCGGCAAAGGAAATTCACTTTCACCAGAGTGCGCGCGAGGAGATCCTGCGCGGGGTGCGGCTGTTGGCTGATGCGGTCGCGGTGACGCTGGGGCCCAAGGGCCGGAACGTGGTGATCGAGAAGTCCTTCGGGTCGCCGACGGTGACGAAGGACGGCGTCACGGTGGCCAAGGAGATCGAGCTCGAGAACAAGTTCGAGAACATGGGCGCGCAGATGGTGAAGGAAGTCGCGTCGAAGACGTCCGACATCGCCGGTGACGGGACGACGACGGCGACGGTGCTGGCCCGCGCGATCTACGAAGAGGGGCTCAAGCTCGTGGCCGCCGGCCACAACCCCATGGACCTCAAGCGCGGCATCGACCAGGCGGTCGAGGTGCTCGTCGGCGAGGTGAAGAAGCTGTCCAAGCAGGTCAGCGGGAAGAAGGACATCGCCCAGGTCGGGACGATCTCCGCCAACGGCGACGAGACGATCGGCAACATCATCGCCGAGGCCATGGAGAAGGTCGGCAAGGAAGGCGTGATCACCGTCGAGGAGGCCAAGGGCCTGGAGACGGAGCTCGACGTGGTCGAGGGCATGCAGTTCGACCGCGGCTACATCTCGCCGTACTTCGTGACGAACCGCGACCGCATGCTCGTGGAGATGGATGACCCCTTCATCCTCATCAGCGAGAAGAAGATCTCGGCCATGCAGGACCTCATCCCGCTGCTCGAGCAGGTCGCGCGGTCGGGCAAGCCGCTGCTGATGATCGCCGAAGAGGTCGAAGGTGAGGCCTTGGCGACGCTGGTGGTGAACAAGATCCGCGGCGTGCTCAACGTGGCGGCGGTGAAGGCCCCGGGCTTCGGCGATCGCCGCAAGGAGATGCTCAAGGACCTGGCGGTGCTCACCGGCGGCAGCGTGGTCAGCGAGGAGCTGGGCACGAAGTTCGAGACGCTCACCCTCAACGATCTGGGCCGCGCCAAGCGCATCAGCATCGACAAGGACAACACCACGGTCATCGACGGCAACGGCAAGAAGGTCGAGATCGAGGCGCGCATCAAGCAGATCCGCACCCAGATCGGCGAGACGACCAGCGACTACGACAAGGAGAAGCTCCAGGAGCGCCTGGCGAAGCTGGCCGGCGGCGTGGCGGTGATCCGCGTCGGCGCCGCGACGGAGGTCGAGATGAAGGAGAAGAAGGCGCGCGTCGAGGACGCCATGCACGCCACTCGCGCGGCGGTGGAAGAGGGCATCGTCACCGGCGGCGGCGTGGCGCTGGTCCGTGCGCTCAAGGCGCTGGACGGGCTCAAGCTGCACGGCGAGCAGATGTTCGGCGTGGAGATCGTCAAGAAGGCCGCGGTGCAGCCGCTGTGGAAGATCGCCACCAACGCGGGCCACGAGGGCGCGGTCGTCGTCAACAAGGTCGCCGAGGGCAAGGGCGCGTTCGGCTTCAACGCCCGCACCGAGGTCTACGAGGACCTGGAGAAGGCCGGCGTGATCGACCCCGCGAAGGTCACGCGCTGCGCGCTGCAGAACGCGGCGTCCGTCGCGTCGCTGCTGCTGACCACCGAGGCCATGGTGGCCGACAAGCCCAAGAAGTCGAAGAAGGCCGCCGGCGGTGGTGCGCCGGACTACGGCGGCGACGACATGGACATGTGAGTCGCTGAGAGTTCTTTGGAGCCCCGGTCCTCGCCAGTTCGCGCGGGGGCCGGGGCTCCGTCGTTGCGGGACGGCGGGCAGGTCGCTAAGGGCCTTTGGGCGCCATGCACCTCCACACTCGCCTCCTCTTCGTCTCGTCGGTCTGGGCCTTCCTGGGCTGCAACCAAGCCGATCCCCTGGTCACCTGTGATCCGAACCCCGCGGTCGTGACCACGGCGACCTTGCAGACCCAGGTCTTCAACGCCTGCCGCACCTGCCACAACCAGAATGACACCTATGCAGACCTGAGCGCGCCCGAGAAGTCGCAGGCCATGGTCGACAAGGCGTCGACGTTCTCCAAGGGCGTCGCCGGCAGCGAGCTCAAGCTCGTCAAGCCCAAGGACCTGGCGAACAGCTCCTTGTGGCTCAAGCTGAACGGCGGCACGTCGGCCAAGCTCGCCGGGCCGAAGATGGAGATGCTCGGCGGGATCATGCCTCCGACCGGCGCGCTGAGCGCGACGGATCTGAAGGCCGTCAAGGACTGGATCTGCGGCGGCGCGAAGGCGAACTGACGGAGTCGTCGAGGCTCAGCGCAGCCGCGCGCGGCGCTGATCCGGCGACTGCGGCGGGAACTCGACGAAGTCGCACAGGTCGCACAGCCGGCTGTAGATGCGCTCGCCGACGCGATCGCACAGCAGCTTCGACTCCTTCGCGCCCTCGAGCAGCGCTTCGGTCGTCACCACGCCGCTGCGTTTCCCTTCGGGCGGACGCAGCGAATAGTTCGTCGCGAACAGGGTGATACGCCCCGCGTTGTAGCGCCGGGCGATCAGCTCATCGAGCGTGTCGAGTTCAAACGGGGTGCCGCGGCCCTTGCCGAGCTCGTCGATCGCCAGCACGTGGAGCTGTGCGAGCGGGCCGATGATCTCTCCGCCGCTCTTGCCTTCCTGAAAACCGCGGCGGATCTGCGCGAAGAGCAGGCTGATCTCCACGTACCCGCAGGCGACGCCGTGCTCGAGCGTCAGGTGGGACAGCACCGCTGCCAGCAGGTGCGTCTTGCCGGTGCCCACCGGTCCGCTCAGCCCGAAGCCGCGCTTCGACGGCCAGCCGTGGGCGAACTCCTTGGCCACCTTCACCGCCTGCGCCTGCTCCGCGTTCGCGGGCTTGTAGGACTCGAAGGTCGACTGCGCGTGGACCGCCGGCACCCGCGCGTCGTTGAACAGCGCCACGCGACGCTCCATGCGCGCGCGAGGGCAGGGCGAGGCCACGTCGTAGATCCGCCCGTTCTCCTTGACCTGAGTGCGGAGCAGCCCGGTGCCGCTGCAGTCGACGCAACCTTCGACGCGCTGGGCGACGGTGGCCCTGGCGATGCCTTCGTGCCGCTCGATCGAGAACCCCGACACTTCACACGCTTTGAGGCTGGTCACGGTTCTCTCGGGCTCACCAGAAGGACGGCAGGGACAAGGTGGTGCGCGCCAACGCGGCGCGGTGGAAGCGCAGCGCCTCGCGGCGTGCCTGGGACGTCATGAACTGATGCTTCTGCACGAAGGCTCGGGCTCGCTGCAAGCACTCACGCCGTAGCCCGAACGGACTGGCGCGCAGCAGCGCGAACAGCACGAGCGCCTCGTTGCGCTCGCCGGCGTCGAAGTCGGCAGGCTCGGCGAGCGTTCGTTCGAGCCTCACGGCGCAGGCCGAAAGCGTGGGCCGCTCTCTGGCGAGCTTGCGCAGCACCGCCAACAGCTTGGCGTGCCGGGCGACCAGGAAGGACTCCGTCGGCGCGCTCGCTTCTTCGGTCTTCCCCGCCGCCTGCCTGAGGTACTTGGCGATCTCCGCGTCGACGTGGCGGCGGCAGGCCGACAGCCCCCGCACCCGCTCGGTCTCGAGCTGATCCCAGCCAAGCGCCTCGACGGCCTTCTTGATCCCCCGCGCGACGACCTCCACGGGCACGTGCGCCTCCGCCCAGCCGTCGACCAGCACCAGGTCCTTCTCGGACAGGGCCACGCCACGCCCTCGGTAGGCGACGAAGCAGGCCTGCACCTGTTCGTGGAAGGACGCGGAGTCAGGCAGCCAGCTCATGGGTCGTCACGCGCTGCCGCATGTACTGCGTTCTTGACAGGTTGGAAGGCACGCCGGTACAAGCGCCGCGCTTTTCGCAGCGGGTCCTTAGCTCAGCGGTAGAGCACTACCTTGACACGGTAGGGGTCAGTGGTTCGAAACCACTAGGACCCACTCGCACGCCGGAATCCACGCTCTGAAGTTCGGAGCGGCGGGTTCCGGCGTTTCGTTTTCAAGCGGACGACTTTTCCCCCAACAACTTGAGGTAGGGAGCAGCGACATGAGCGCAATGGTCGTGGTGACGCTGCCCAACGGCGACAAGAAAGAAGCGCCGAAGGGCATTTCAGTGCACAGCTTCGTGAAGGACTTCATCGGCGCCGGGCTGGCCAAGGCGGCGGTCTTCGCGAAGGTGAACGGGCAGGACGTGGATCTGGCGCGGCCGCTGGAGCAGGACGCGTCGCTGCAGATCTTCACGTCGAAGAACCCCGAGGCGCAGGAGGTCGCGCGGCACGACGCGGCGCACGTGGTCGCCGACGCGGTGCAGCGGCTCTTCCCCGGCACGCAGGTGACGATCGGCCCGTCGATCGAAGAGGGCTTCTATTACGACTTCTTCCGCGACCGACCGTTCACGCCGGAGGACCTCGAGAAGATCGAGAAGCTCGCCAACGAGATCGTCGCGCAGGATCTCCCGTTCGTGCGTGAAGAGGTCAGCCCCGCCGCCGCGATCGCGCTGTTCGAAGCCAAGGGCGAGAAGTTCAAGGTCGAGATCATCAACGACATCGTCGCCAAGGGCGCCACGACGCTCACGCTCTACAAACACGGCGACTGGGTGGACTTCTGCCTGGGGCCCCACGGCCCGTCGACGTCGAAGATCGGCGTGATCAAGCTCCTCTCGTCGTCCGGCGCGTACTGGCGCGGCGACCACCGCAACGCTGCGCTCCAGCGCATCTACGGAACGGCGTTCTTCGACAAGAAGGCGCTCGAGGCCTGGGTCAAGCAGCGCGAAGAGGCCGCCAAGCGCGATCACCGCAAGCTCGGCAAGGAGCTCGATCTGTTCCACTTCCACCCGTTCGCGCCGGGCAGCGCGTTCTGGGCGCCGAAGGGGACGACGCTCTACACGGTGCTCCAGGACTACATGCGCGCGCACACGCGGGCCGGCGGCTACGTGGAGATCAAGACGCCGCTGCTCTTCAACAAGGGGCTGTGGGAGCAGTCCGGGCACTGGGGCAAGTACAAGGAGAACATGTTCCTGGTGCAGGACAGTGAGTCGGCGGAGCTCGACTTCAGCTTGAAGCCCATGAACTGCCCGTCGCACCACCTGTTCTACGGCATGAAGAAGCACTCGTACCGCGACCTGCCGCTGCGCTTTCACACGCAGGACGTGCTGCACCGCAACGAGGCCGCCGGGGCGCTGAGCGGGCTGACGCGGGTGCGCCAGTTCGCGCAGGACGACGCGCACATCTACTGCCGGGAAGATCAGATCAGCAGCGAGGTGGAGCGCTTCGTCGCGCTGCTCAACCGCGTCTACAAGGACTTCGGGCTGTCCTACGCGGTGAAGCTGTCGACGCGGCCGCCTCAGCGGATCGGCACGGACGAGCTGTGGGATCGCGCGGAGGGCGCGCTCAAGACGGCGCTCGAGGCGCTCAAGCTCCCGTACGAGCTGGTGCCTGGAGACGGCGCGTTCTACGGCCCGAAGATCGACTTCGCGGTGAGCGACTCCATCGGCCGCAACTGGCAGCTGGGGACGATCCAGCTGGACTACGTGGCGCCTGAGCGCTTCGACCTCACGTACATCGGCGAGGACAACAAGGAGCACCGGCCGGTCGTGCTGCACCGGGCGATCTTCGGCAGCTTCGAGCGCTTCATCGCGATCCTCATCGAGCACTTCGCCGGCGCGTTCCCCGCGTGGCTGGCGCCGGTGCAGTGTGTCGTCGTGACGGTGGCCGACCGCCAGGCGGAGTACGCCAAGCAGGTGCGCGATCGGCTGGTGGGCCTGGGCTTCCGCGCGGAGGTCGACGAGCGCGGGCTGTCCATGCAGAAGAAGATCGCCGAGGCGCAGGTGCAGAAGGTGCCGTTCACGCTCGTCATCGGCGATCGGGAAGTCGAGCAGGGGGCGGTCGCGCCCCGGCGCTACGGCGGTGAAGACCTGAAGACGATGCCGGTCGATCAGCTCGTCGCCCTGCTGGAGAAGGAAGCCCGCACGCCAATGCCTTGAAGGTTCGGCGGTGCGCCGTTACGGTGCGCCGCCGTTTTCACTCGCCGTACCTCGCCGTTCCAAGAAGGGAAGCCGCCATGGCCACCAAAGACATCCTCGAGACTGAGATCCCCGCCCGCCTCAAAGCGAAGCCGGACCTCGTCAAGGACATCAACGCTGTCGTTCGCTTCAACATCACCGGGGACGGCGGGGGCATGTGGAGCCTGGACTGCACGAAGGCGGAGGACTGGGTCAGCGCCGGTGAGGGCGCCGAGCCCAAGCTGACCGTCACCTGCAGCGCGCAGGACTTCGAGAAGATCGTCAGCAAGCAGATGAACCCGACCATGGCGGCCATGTCGGGCAAGCTGAAGTTCAAGCCGTCGGACCAGATGGGCCTGGCGATGAAGCTCGCCAAGCTCATGGGGTGAGCAGTCCGACGCCCCCGTTGGCGGGGCTGCGGGTGCTGGATCTGTCACGGCTCCTGCCGGGGCCGTACGCGACGCTCGTCCTCGCCGACCTCGGCGCCACGGTTCTCAAGATCGAAGACCCCGACGTGGGCGACCCGACGCGGCACTCTCCGCCGCTGCTGGGCGAGGTGTCGGCGTATTTCCTCGCGCTCAACCGCAACAAGCGCTCCGTCGCGCTCGACCTGAAGAGCGCCGCCGGGGCAGAGACGCTCCGCACGCTCGCGCGCGACGCCGACGTGCTGGTGGAGAGCTTCCGCCCCGGCGTCATGGACCGGCTGGGACTTGGGCCCGCTGCGCTGCGCGAGCTCAACCCGCGGCTCATCTACTGCGCGCTCTCGGGCTACGGACAGGACGGACCCGACCGACTCAAGGCGGGCCACGACCTCAACTACATCGCCCGCTCAGGGGTGCTCGGCTACGGCGGTCCGGCTGACGGCGCGCCGGTGCCGCCCGGTGTCCAGGTCGCGGACCTCGGCGGCGCGTTGTTCGGCGTCATCGGGATTCTGGCCGCGCTCGAAGAGCGCAGGCGCACGGGCGTGGGCCGGCTCGTCGACGTCGCGCTGTGCGATTCGGCCACGGCGTTCCTGCACATTCACCTGGGCGCGCGGCTGGCGCTCGGCGGGGAAGGGCGACCGCTGACCCGCGGCGCCGACGCGCTCAACGGCGGGTTCCCTTGCTACGGCGTGTACCGCACGGCCGACGGCAAGTACCTGGCCGTGGCCGCGCTCGAGCCCAAGTTCTTCCTCAAGCTGGCAGCAGCGCTCGGCGAGCCGGACCTGGCGATCGGCGCGTGGGACACCGGAGCCGATGGCGCCAAGACGAAGGCGCGGCTGACGCAGCTCTTCGCTGGCCGCTCGCGAGCCGACTGGCTTCAGTTCCTCGCGCCGCTCGACGTGTGTGTGGAGCCCGTGCACGAAGGCGACGACGTGCTCACCGATCCTCAGCTCCTCGCGCGCCGGCTCATCGAAGAGACCGCGTTGGGCCCCGTGCTGCGCACCCCGCTGGACCTCGGGCGGCCCGCGGTGACGGCTGCCCCCGCGCTGGGCGAGCACCCGCCGCGCTGGCCGGGCGCTGACTGAGGCCGGTGGATCGGGCGCGTTCGTGTGTAAGCTGCGGACCCGCGTGAGGCGCTCCATTCAGCTGGCGGTCCCCCTGGTGAGCGGCCTGGTCGTCGGGGCCGCGCTGTCGACGTGCGGCCTGCAGGTCGACGCGCCCGCAGCGGACCGGCGCGCTTCCACCGCGCGCACCTGCAAGTCCTTCGAGCAGCTCTCGCCCCAGTTCCTCGCGGCGATCCGCGAAGGGAAGATCGAGCCCCTGCGCCAGTTCATCATCGACCTCAACGTTCCCGAACGGCCCGGCGACGTGCCGCGCGTCAACGACGTGCTGCGCGGCGTGTTCAATGGCCTGGGCAAGCTCGCGAACAAGCCCGGAGAAGGCGGCGCCCCCCAAGGTGAGTACTGCCACCCGATCGCCACGCAGCCGCCGCTGACGAGCGCGAACGAGCTGTGTGAGATCCGCCGGTCGCTCGAGGTGCTGGTGCACCAGGGCAAGGCCGTCGACGCGATCGATCTGCTCGAGCCGCAGCTGTCGATCCTGATCGGCTACCTGACGGGGCAGGGCAACGACTGCCGTGGGCGGCCGCGGACGCCCGCCGGCCAGGCTCGGCTCAACTCGCACTACGAGGTCGCCAGCGTGTTCTCCCGGCTCTGCGCGCAGACGGCGCACTGCCAGCTCTCGAACGGGCTCGACCTGATCATCGCCCTGTCGGAGTTCGCCGCCACGCCCATGGGCAAGCAGGCGGTGGACCGCATCAACGCGCTGGCGAGCCGCTCGTCGATCTCCTCGTTCCTCGACCCGACCCGGCTGACCGAAGACCAGTTCGTCGCCATGGCGAACGCGCTCATCCCCATCGTGCAGGCCGCCGACGCCGCGGCGCTCGAGCAGGCCTTCGCCAACGTGCCGAGCCTCCCGCAGGCGGTGCGCGACGATCTGCGCCCGGTGGTCGAAGACCTGAAGATCCTCCTGGGCAAACCGGAGCTGATCGTGCCGATTCGCCGCGCCCTCGAGTGCATCAAGCTCGAGGACCCGCAGCGCCACCTGACGCGCATGATCTACCGAATCCTCGTGCAGGAGCAGTGCACCGAGTTCGGCCTGACCAAGCTGACCAAGGTCGTGCAGGACCTCCAGGCGATCGACCAGCGCGGCTCGCTGCTCTTCGTCGCCAACCGGGTCGCCAAGGTCGTCCGCGAAGACGAGACCACGCTCGATTCCGCGGCGACCGTCTGCCAGTTCTCGCTGTCGACCGCGCCGAACGCCGACGGCGGCGTCAGCAACGCCGAGAAGCTGCTGCCGGCCGCGTACGATCTCATTCAGCGCGGCATCATCGACGAGGCGATCTGCACGTCGGACACGTTGCTGTTCGGCTGTGACGGCGGCGCGCAGCCCGCGTGCCGCTGAGCGCCCCTTCGCCTTCGATCAGCGCCAGAGCTCCAGGCCGTTCGCGGCGTGGCAGGAGTCACCGATCAGGTCCAAGTAGATCTGCCGCTGCGACGACTTGAGCGAGGTCATGCTCGCGAACGCCTTGCGCTCCTCCAGCGCCTTGACCGCCGCGTCGAGCAGCACGGTGGCCTTGAGCACCGCCTCCTGCTGCGGCTTCGTCGGCTTCCACCCGGTCTCCTTCTTCAGCCGCCCCGTCGCCTCGAGGAAGTGCCCGTAGAACTTCACCATCTGCACCAGGACCTGCAGCGCGTACTCGGGCGCCTGCTGCAAAGCGGCTTCGTACTGCCGCCGCTCGGACTCCAGTCGATAGAAGAGCACGTCGATCTGCCGGTCGAGCCGCGCCCCCCACGCCTTGCGCACGCTCGGGTGCCGCGCCCAGCTGAACACCGCTTCGGCGAAGTGCACGCCCCCGCAGGAGTGCGCGTAGATGCCCTGCTTTCGCTTGTCGACCTGGGGCAAGCGCTTGTCCATGCCGACGAGCAGCTCTTGATCGGCGGCCTCGAGCGCGGCCAGCGCGTCGTCCATGACCTTCGAAAGCTCGTAGCGCACGCCGCCGGCGCCGACGAAGGCGTCGCCCGGTTTGTGGAGGTGGCTGAGCAGATCGAGCGTCCAGCCGATCTGCTGCCAGTACAGCGCGTCCTGCGGCCGGTGGGAGAAGCCCTGCTCGACCGCTTCGACCAGCTCGCCGAGCCGCACGTCGCCCTGCTTCGTCTTGAAGACCCGGCTCAGCGGGAGCCCCGCCTTGACGAAGGTCTTGGTGAGGAGGTTGAGGTGCGGCTCGACCGGCGTGCCGTCGAGCGCGTACTTCTGGAACGCGAAGCGGGGACCCGAGCCTCCGTCGGGCGTCGGTCGCAGCAAGAAGTCCTGCACGATCGCGTCGGCCGCCACCCGGCCGTCGGCCGTTACGAAACTGGCGCCCAGGGCAGTCATGCCATGCGCGAGCGCCCAGGGATTCGAGGGTTCCGCGGCCCACAGCAGGCAGTGATCTGCCAGCTTCTGGTGCACCGCCGATTTGGGCGCCGCTCCGAGGGAAAGCAGGGCAATGACGAGTGTGGATTTCAATCGAGTCTCGCTGTAAGGCCGCGCCCCCACTGACGACGTGGGGCAGGTGCGGACGGGAGCTTGGTTCGTCCGTTGCTACCAAGGGACGGTATGCGCAGCGCTTCTATTCTGGTGAGCCTGGTGGTGGCCACGGCGGCGGGCTCGGCCCAGGCCCAGTACGTCGTCACCCCCCAGTCCGGTGTCCCGTACCCGGCGCTCACCAGCGGCACGCCGATCACGCTGACCGGCGTCGCGACGACCCCTGCCTCGGACGTCGGCCGGGCGACGGTCTCCATTCCGTTCTCGTTTCCGTTCTACGGCAACCGCTACACGAGCGTCGTCGTCCACGCGAACGGCTTCCTCGTCTTCGAGCCGCTCGGCAACGCCATGGGGACCTACGACACCAACATGGTGATCCCCAACACGACCGAGCCCAACGCCTTCATCGCGCCGTTCTGGGACGACCTCATCGGTGACAACCCGGGCAGCGCGATCCTCCAGCAGGCGGTGTCGGGACCGTACGGGCAGGGCCTGGCGATCGAGTGGAAGAACTGGAACCGCAAGTTCACCCAGCACGACCTCACGTTCCAGGTCCGGCTGTGGGCGAACGGGATGATGGAGATCTACTACGGCACCATGGTCGGCTCCGGCGCGACCCCGACGGCGACGATCGGCATCGAAGCGCCCGGCGGCGTGATCGGCCTCAACGGCCTGGCGAGCTGCGCGACGAACGCCTGCGCGCTGCGCGACTTCGATCCGGGGAGCACCGGCGTGCGGATCAGCTACCTGCGCTTCGGGCCGCCGGCGGGCGCGGACCTGCAAGGGTCGGAGCTGCGGATCGAAGGCATCTCCGAAGACGCGGGCGTCATGACGATCACCACGCGGGTGTCGATGCGGAACTTCGGCACGCTCGACGCGGGGAGCTTCACGTACCGGCTGCGGCTGGGTACGAGCACGGTGCCCGCCGCGGAGGACATTCTGGTGCAGCCCGATCGCCAGGGGCCCTTCACGCTGGGCTCTCTTCAGACCCTGGTGCACACCGCCCAGTCGACCTTCGTTCGGCCGGACGGCGGCGAGGCCTACTACGTGCTCGCGGAGCTCGACGATCAGCAGCAGCTCGCCGAGACGCTCGAGAACAACAACCTGGTCGCGACCCCGGTGCCCCTGGCCGCAGGCGTCGATCTCGTCGCCGAGCGCGTCGTGCCTCCGCCGTTGGTCGGCCCCAACGAGACGGTCAACTTCGCGGTGTCGCTGTCGAACCAAGGCTTCGAGGCAGCGGGCGCGGTGCGGCTCAAGTTCTACGCGTCGGTGGACGCGATCTTCGACGTCGGCGACACGGCGCTGGGGACACACACGCTGAACGTCGTGGGCGGGCAGACGCTGACGGGCACGTCGGTGCCGGTGACGATCCCCGGGACGCTGCGCAACGGCGAGTACTACGTGATCATGGACGTCGACGACGCGAACGCCATCGTCGAGCGCAGCGAGACGAACAACCGCGTGTTCAGCGCGCAGGCCATGCGGCTGCTCCAGGCCGATCTGGTGCTCGAGGACTTCCAGGTCCAGCAGCCCGTCTCGCCGTTCGACGCGACCCGGACGGCATTCTTCGGTGAGCCCATTCGCTTCGAGGTGACGATCAAGAACCAGGGCGGGGCGCGCGTGGTCGACGGTGGGGTGGCGTTCTTCCTGTCGGACAACGAGACGCTCAACGGTGTCTCCGACACGCGCTTTGGCGACCTGGCGTTCCTCAACCTGCCGCCGGGTGACTCGCAGCGGGTGTCCGGGACCTTCAACGTGCCCACGCGCTCCGTCAGTGGGCAGCTGCTCCAGCGCGCGGCGTACTTCATGTTCGCCGCCGCGATCGCCCCGGGAGTGCGGGAGTCGGACGCCGCCAACAACTTCCAGCGCTCCGAGCCGATCGTCGTGCGGAGCGCGGCCGCGAACCTGCGGCCGTTGTCGGTGCTGGGGCCGTTCCTGGGCGGGACGGGGGAAGCCATGTCGGTCACCCGCGCGCTCGCGAACGTCGGCAGCCGGCCCGCGTCGAACGTGAAGTACCGGTACTACCTGTCGGCGAACACGATCATCACCACGCAGGACACGCTCTTGCCGATCATCACCAGCAGCGGCGAGGTGAACGAACTGGCGGTGGGGCTGGCGGCGCTCGAGGTGAACGGCGGAACCGATCTCGTCCGCATTCCGCAGCTGGCAACCCCGGGACAGCAGTACCTGGGCGTGCTGCTCGACCCCGACAACACGATCGACGAGACCGAAGAGGCCGACAACGGGCTTGCCGGCACGCTCATCACCGTGTCCCCGCAGTCGCTGGGCCTCGCGCAGGACACGCTGCCCGACGCGCTGCTCGACAGCCCGTACTCGGTCCAGCTCGTCGTCCGGGGCGCAGCGACCGCGACGTTCACCGCGCGCGACCCGTCCGAGCTTCCGCCGGGCCTGACCCTGTCGTCGGCGGGCGTGCTCGCGGGTACGCCGACGCGCGTGGGCACCTTCTCGTTCACGATCGGCCTCGAGTCCGGCGGTCGGCAAGCGCAGGTCCGGCGGGTCGTGCGCGTGTCCTCGACGACGGCGACGTTGGGCATCACCACCACGCTGCTGCCGGCCGCGTCGCGCACGCTGCCGTACGACGTGACGCTCGGCGTGGCCGGTGGCCGCCGCCCGTACGGGTGGACGGTGGCCGAGGGGGCGCTGCCGGCAGGCGTGCGCCTCGAGCCTGAAGGCAAGCTGGTGGGCACGCCCGTCGGTGGGCTGGGCACGACGAGCAGCTTCACGCTGCGCGTGGCCGACGTGCTGGGCAACGTCGACGCGCGGGCGTTCTCGGTGACGGTGGTCGACGCGTCGCCGCTGCGCATCGCGCCGGTGGGCCTGCCGCCCATGACCGTCGGCGTCGACTTCGTGGCCGACCTGACGTTGATGAACTCGAACAACGGGCCGGTGTCCCGCCCGGTGCGCTGGTCGATCGTCTCAGGCGCGCTGCCGCCGGGCCTGCGGGCCGAGGCGTCGGTCACCGAGAACATGTCGCTGTCGGGAACGCCGAGTCGGCCTGGGCTGTACACGTTCCGAGTCGAGGCCATCGACGCGCAGGGTCGCCTCGACGCGCTCAACTACACCGCGTACGTGGCGCCGGCGGGTGCGACGTTCTCTGGGAGCCTGCCGGCGCAGGTGACGCGCGGCACGGTGATCGACGTGCAGTTCGCGCTGTCGCCCCCGCCGCCGGGCCTTCGCTTCTTCCTGCGAGATGGATCGTTGCCGCCGGGGCTCTCGCTCGACGCCGAGACAGGGAAGCTGTCGGGCAGCATCGCCGCCGACGCGCCGTTCCGCCGTTACCCGGCCACGTTGGTCGCGGGCGCGTCGCTCGGCGAGGTCTATTCGCTCAAGCCGCTGAACGTGGACGTGGTGGAGACGCTCGTCGCGCCGAGGACCGGCTGTGGCTGCGGCGCGGCGGACGGCGGGCTGCTCGGGGTGCTCTGGCTGGTCGCGGTGGCGCGGCGTAGGCGGCGGACGCGGTGACGGAGCGGGCGTGAGCGGGGGGCGTCGTGCGTTCGCCTCGACGCTGCTGTTCCTCTCTGGGCTCACCGGGCTCGTCTACGAGTTGGCGTGGTCCAAGCGCCTGGCCAACGTGCTGGGCAACTCGGGGCAGGCGCACGCCGTCGTCCTGGCGACCTTCATGGGCGGCCTGGCCTTGGGCGCCTTCGTCTTCGGCCGCGCCGCCGATCGCGCGCGGCGCCCGCTTGCGCTCTACGGCGTGCTCGAGCTCGGCGTCGGCCTATATGCCCTGGTCTTTCCCTGGCTGCTGAGCGGGCTCGAGCAGGTGTACGTGGCGCTGGCGCCCAGCCTCGGAGGCAGCGTCAAGGTGAGCGCGCGGCTGCTGCTGGCCTCGGCGGCGCTGCTCCCGCCGACGCTGCTCATGGGTGGCTCCGTCCCGGCGATGACCAAACACCTGACCCGCGCGCTGGGTGGAGCGCAGCGGGAGCTGTCGCTCGTGTACGCGGTCAACAGCCTGGGCGCGGCGTTCGGGTGCCTGCTGGCCGGGCTGGTGCTGGTCCCAGCGCGTGGGCTGCTGATCACCGAGCGCTCGGCGGCGGGGCTCAACGTACTGCTCGCCGTCGCGGCGCTCGTGCTCGGTCGCCGGAGTGGGGCGGGCGCCGAGGATCCTCCGAGGAGCGAAGGCGCCGACCTGGCCCCAGCGCAGTACGGCCCACGCGCAGTGCAGATCGCCCTGGTGGGCACCGCGCTCGCGGGCTTCACGTCCATGCTCTACGAGACGACGTGGATCCGCCTGCTCTCGATCGTCATCGGGGGCACGTCGTACGCGTTCACGCTGATCCTCACCGCCTTCATCATCGGCATCGCGCTGGGCAGCTTCTGGCTGTCCCGCCGGGCGGACGACGACGCGCTGCTCACGTTCGGGCGCATGCAGCTGGCGCTGGCGGCGGCGGTCTGCGTCGCGCTGCCGACGTACGAGCGGCTGCCGTACGTCTTCATTCAGCTCAACCACGCCCTCGAGCACGCCCCCACGGCCTGGCCGCTGTACCAGTTCCTCACCTTCTTCTTCTGCGGGGCGGTGCTGGTCCTACCCGCGTTCTTCCTCGGGGCCGGCT
The DNA here is from genome assembly GCA_022842905.1 of Myxococcaceae bacterium. Taxonomy (GTDB): domain Bacteria; phylum Myxococcota; class Myxococcia; order Myxococcales; family Myxococcaceae; genus JALHOS01. Next base: position 20,547 of record JALHOS010000003.1, read on the forward strand.
TTCCGGCAGCCGCGCGCGTGGCGTTGTCGAGCATCGAGCGCGTCGGTGGGGAGCTGGGGCGGGTCTATGTGTGGAACACCGCCGGCACGGTGTCGGGCTCGCTGCTGGGCGGGCTCTTGCTGCTCCCGTGGCTGGGGCTCGAAGGGAACTTCGTCGTCGGGCTGGTGCTGAACGTGAGCGCCGCGGGGCTCGCGCTGCTCTTCGGTGGGCGGCCGGTCGGGCGCGCGACGAAGCTCATAGTCGCGGCGACCGCGGTGTTGGTGATCGTCTTCGCGGTCGCCAACCGCGGGTGGAGCCACACCGTCGTCTCTGCCGGGCGCTACAGCGAGTGGAAGCAGAGCTTCCCCAGCTACGCCGCGTTCAAGGCGGAGGTCGACGCGCGCAGCCAGCTCGTGTTCTACGAGGACGACGTCTTCGCGAGCGTCATGGTGGGCACTCAGCCGGAGGACCGGCGGTTTCTGCGGATCAACGGCAAGGTCGACGGTTCGAATGGCGACGACGCGGACACGCAGGTGCTCGCCGCGCACCTGGGCGTGCTGTTCCACGAGCGCCCGGTGAAGCGGGTCCTGGTCGTGGGGATCGGCGCGGGCATCACCCTGGGCTCGCTGCTGGCGCACCCCATCGAGCACCTCGACGTCGTGGAGATCTCCCCCGCGGTGATCCAGGCCGCCAAGCTGTTCGCCGAAGACAACCGCCGCGCGCTGGACGATCCGCGCTGTCACGTGCACGTGGAAGACGCGCGCACGTTCCTCGCCCTGGCGCAGGAACCGTACGATCTGATCGTCTCGGTGCCGTCCAACCCGTGGGTGTCCGGCGTCGCGGGGCTGTTCTCGACGGACTTCTTCGAGATCGCCAAGACGAAGCTCGCGCCTGGTGGGCGGATCGTGCAGTGGATTCACACCTACGCGTCGAACCTGCCCACCGTGCAGCTGGTGATCCGGACGCTGCGGCACAGCTTTCCGCACGGGACCACGTGGGTGGGCCCAGACGATCTGGTGCTGGTGGCGAGCCTGACGCCTCAGCAGTTCGACGTGGAGTCGGTGGCGGCGAAGCTCGAGCGGCCCGAGGTGCGGGACGATCTGGCCCGGGTGCGGGTGCATGAGCTGACGACGTTGCTCGCGCGTCAGGTCCACAGCGATCGGGGACAGCTCGAGGTGGCAGGGGAGGGGCCGGTGAACACCGACGATCACAACCGGCTCGAGTACGGCTCGCCCGTCGGCTACTTCGTCTCCGAGCGGGTGAGCGTGCCCGACGAGCGCACGGGCCCCTCACAGGGCTCGGCGCTGTGGCTCCACGACTACGTGAAGACACACCCGCTCACCGCGGCGCAGGCCAAGGACATCTACGGGAGCTTGGCCTGGGTGCACGCGCCCAAAGACGCGCTCAAGCGAGCCGCCGCCGAGCACTGGCTGTCGCTGTCCCCCGACGACGTGGAGGCGCGAGTCGCCGTCGCCGAGTGCGCCCTGGCTCAAGGGAACGCCGGCCGCGCGCAGGACGTGCTGGCCCCCGCGATCTCCCAAGGTCACCGCGAGCCCGCCACCGTCGCCGCCTGGCTCGACGCGCAGCGAAACCGCGTTCGCCGCGAAGCCGCTCCCTGGAACGTGGTCGACGTGGCGTCGACGGTGGAGCTCGGCCGACAGGTCGCGGCGGAGCACCCACGGCACGAAGCGCTGCAGGAAGCGCTGCGCAGCCTGGAGGCGAGCCTGTGAGCGCCCGGTGGACGGCGGCGGTGTTGCTGACGCTGAGCGGCGCGACGGGCCTGGTTTACGAGGTCGTCTGGTCGAAGGCGCTCGCGGATCTGCTCGGCAACAGCGGGCAGGCGCACGCGGTGGTGCTGGCCACGTTCATGGGCGGGCTGGCCTTGGGCGCGCTCGTGTTCGGCCGGGTGGCGGATCGGGCGGAGAAGCCGCTGCGGGTGTACGCGGGGATCGAGGCGTTCGTCGGCGTCTACGCGCTGGCGTACCCGTGGATCCACGAGCTGCTCCGCGACGTGTACCTGGGAGTCGCCGGCGGGTTCGCCGAGCGCTGGCGGGTGGTGCCGAAGCTGCTCTTCGCGGCGGCGACGATCCTGCTGCCGACGATCGCCATGGGCGGGACCATGCCCGTGATGATCCGCCACGCGACGGCGCACCCGGCGGGGCTCGGCGCGTCGTTGTCGCTGCTCTACGCGCTCAACAGCCTCGGCGCGGCCTTCGGAGGATTCTGGGCGGGCACGGTGTGGCTCCCGGCGGTGGGCCTCTGGAAGACGGCCGCGGCCGCGGGCCTGGTCAACCTGCTGCTGGCGTGTGTGAGCCTCGTGCTCGCCGGACGCAGCCAGCCAGCGCCGAAGCAGACCTCCGCGGAGCTCGCGTCCGACGGACCGGGCCTCAGCGCCGCGCAGCGCCGGATCGTGCTGGCCTCGCTTGGGGTGAGCGGCGCCGTCGCGATGGTCCTCGAGACCGGGTGGATCCGAGTCCTCACGCTCATCGTCGGCGCGTCGACCTACGCGTTCACGTGGATTGTCACGGCATTCATCGTGGGTCTGTCGCTCGGCAGCCTGTGGGTCAGCCGGCGCACGGTGGCGCGGCCGCTGATGACGTACGGCGCGCTGCAGCTCGCGCTCGTGGCGGCGGTGGCGCTGACCGTGCCGCTCATGGTTCGCGCTCCATATTGGTTCCTGCACCTGCGCGGCATGCTCGCAAAGACGCCGCAGGCGTTCGGGCTGTGGCAAGCGGTGGTCTTCGGACTCGCGCTCCTGGTCATGCTCGGCCCGACCTTGATCATGGGCGCCGCGTTCCCGATCGGCGCGAGGCTCGCGGCGTCGGGTGAAGCGGGGCTCGGTCGCCAGCTCGGCCACGCGTGGGCGGTCAACACGGTGGGGACGGTGCTCGGCGCGTTGCTCGGCGGGCTGTGGCTCCTGCCCACCATTGGTCTGCGAGGGCTGTTCGATGGGGCCGCGGGGGTCACTCTGGTGACGGGGCTGGTGCTCTGGCGCAGCGCTGCGGTGGATCGTGCCAGCCTCCTGCGCTGGGGCGCTTTCGCGACGGCGGCGTGGCTCACCATGCTGATCCTGCCCGGCGACTGGCCCCAGACGCTCATGCGCCTGTCCGCCTTCCGAGCGCACCCGATCAGCGTGCAGGGGAAGAGCTTCGCGCAGTACGTGGCCGAAGAGCTGGCCAGCGCCGAGCCGCGCTTCATTCGCCACGACACCTTCGCGTCGATCTTCGTGGGGCAGAGCACGACGGACGCTTCGCACCGGTACCTCTTGGTGAACGGCAAGCCCGACGCGTCGACGCTCCCGGCGGATCGGGTCACCCAGAAGATGCTGGGCCACGTGGGGCCGCTGCTGGCGGAAAGCCCAACCAAGCGCGCGCTCGTGATCGGCGTCGGCTCGGGCCTCACCTTGGGCTCGATCCTCACGCACCCGGTGGAGCAGGTGGACGCCGTCGAGATCGCGCCGGGGGTGATCGACGCCGCGCGCGTGTTCGGCGACGACAACGGCCACGCCTTGGACGACCCCCGCGTGGCGGTGCACGTCGACGACGCGCGCAGCTTCCTGGCGTTTCCAGGAGCGCCCTACGACGTGATCATCAGCGAGCCCAGCAATCCCTGGGTGTCCGGCATCTCCTCACTCTTCACGGCCGAGTTCATGGACCTCGTGCACCAGCGGCTCACGCCCGACGGGATCCTCGTGCAGTGGATCCAGGCGTACGAGACGAGCGACGAGCTGATGCGGCTGGTGCTGCGCACGGTCCGGCGGCGCTTCCCGCACGCGACCGCCTGGCAGGGGGCGGCCAACGACATGCTGATCGTCGCGGCCAAGCAGCCGCTCGCGCTCGACGGCAAGGTGCTTCGGGAACGGCTGGCCCGCGACGCAGTGCGCACGGACCTGGCCACCATTCACCTCGACACGCCGCTGGGCTTCCTGGCCCGGCAACGCGGCACGGTGAAGGACCTGGCGGCGTACGCCGGCGAAGGGCCGCTCAACACCGACGAGCTCAACCGCCTGGAGTACGGCGCGCCGCTCGCGTTCTTCACGGAAGCCGAGGCGCACGTGCCCGACTCGCGGCGCCGCGCTGGAGCCTGGCCGGAGCTGCTGATCTCACGAGCGCTGAGCGAGCAGCCGCTGACCGCGGCCGATGCCGAAGCGCTGTTCCGCGCGATCAGCATGGCGCAGGAGCTGGACACGCCGGTGCGACGCGCGGCGGCGCAGGCGTGGGCTCGGCTCGATCCACAGGCGGCCCGCCACGCGCTGACGTTCACCACGCTGCTGCAAGGTGAGGTCGAGCGTGCTCAGGAAGTCTTGGGTTCCGTCGACGATGCCAACGCCGCCCGCATCGCGCTCAAGCTCGCCCTCAAGCAGTGGGAGCAGCGGGCCGGGCCCTACGAGCCGCTGCCGACCCCTCCGGTGCCGCGCTGGCTCGAGCTGGCCGGCGGCGACGCCCGGGCTCGCGAGGGCGCCGCCAAGCTCTGCGCGAGGGTGGGGTGCGCGCTGCCGCCGCCGTAGTCGCTCACGCCGCCTTGCGCTCGATGAGCATGTCGGGGAACACGGCGAGCAGGGCGGCCCCGCGGGCCACCGCCGTCTGCGGGTCCTTCTCGAGATCCAACGGCACCCGCAGCGTGTGGGCGACCGCTTCGCGGACCTGCGGAACGAAGGTCGTGCCGCCGATCATCATCACGTTGCCCAGCGCTGCCGGCTTGATCCCCGCCGCGACCACGGCCTCACAGGCCACCGTGACCGAACGAGCCACCAGCTCACTCCAGGTCTGCGTCAGGTGTTCCCGCCGCACGATCGTATCGAGCGTGCGCTTGTGCCCGGGGACGCCGATCGCCTCGGGAATGTGAAAGCGCGCCTCTGGAGCGTGGGAGAGCGCCCGCTTCACCAGCTCACACTGCCGCTGGATGCGGTCGAACAGGAGCACGTCCTTGGTCACGTCGACGGACGCCGTTCCCCAGATCACGTTGGCGACGTGCCGCGCGAACGCCGCGTCGAAGTCGTTCCCTCCCAGGCACTCGTCACCCGCCACCGAGCGCACGTCGACGCAGCCGCCGTTGCGCTGCACCACCGTCACGTCGAGCGTGCCGCCACCGAAGTCGAAGACGAGCCGCGGCGTCTCGTCGCCCAGCGCGCCGACCAGGCCTCGCGCGACGGCGCCGCCGATCGGCTCGTGCAGCACGCGGATCACCTCGAGGCCCGCCATGCGCCCGATGCGGAGCATGTGCTGCGGCAGCTGCGGCGGCGCGACGACCGGCATGGTCATGATGCACTTGGTGAACTTGCGGGCGAAGCGGTGCTCGGCGCGTTCTTTGAGGTGCGCGACGATCGTCGCCGCCACCTGGCTCGCGGTGAGCTCTCCCTGGCGCGTCAGCACCGACACCTCGCTGGGGCCCGTGCCTTTGATCCGAAACGCCGCGCCCGCATCGAGCAAGCGCGCGGCGGGGGAGTCGATGGTGCGGCCGATGACGCGCTTGATGCCGGTGATCGTGTTCGCGGGGTCCGTCGCCCGAAAGCGCTCCGCGTCGGCGCCGACGATCGGCGGGCCAGCCTTGGGGAAGTGGACGACGCTGGGGATGCAGGACTCCCCGCGGGCGTCGAGCGCGTAGTGGAGCTTCGAGTCGATCACCACCGCCGCGGTCGAGTACGTCGTCCCGAGGTCGATGCCGAGGATCGCTTCGTTCACGTCGCGCCCCGCGAAAAGGCAGCCAGAAAATGGCGGGGGAAATTCCCCGTCGCTTTCGAACTGGTAAGCGGCGCCCGGCGATCCTGCGCGCCATTGATCTGACGCCAGGTCGTGAAATGTGCTTGAAATTTCGGGTGTTAGGCCGCTGCTTCGCCATGCGGCGAGAGGCCGAAGTCGCGGCGCGAGCAGGCGTAAGTCGCTGAAATGACGACTGGAATCGGCATCCTCCTGTTGACGTATGGAGGGAGAAACCTCATCCGTCGAGAATCCTCATGTACCCACCGAGGAAGTTCCCTCACCACCGGAGCGACACCATGAGCAACACGATCACGAAGGCGAAGAAGTCCACCAAGCGCGGCCAAGGCATGACGGAGTACATCATCATCGTCGCCCTGATCGCCATCGCGACCATCGGCGTCGTGACCCTCTTCGGCGACAACATTCGCATGCTCTTCTCCGCCTCGGCCGACGCGCTGTCCGGTGACACGTCCGTGACCCCGGACTCGGTGGCCAACCGCAAGGCCGGCAAGCCGCTGCAGAAGAAGACGCTCGAGAACTTCTCCGAAAAGAACATGTACTGAAGAACCCTCGCGTTCCGCCCACGCGAAACCTGTGCTGCGCGCCGACTCCCGACGAATGGGGGTGGGCGCGCAGTGCTGTTTCAAGGCCTCAGTGCGGCCGCATTTCGTGACGCGGGTCAGCTCACGCGTAGAGTGCACGCCTCTCCATGGAAGGTCGGCTCGTCCTGAAGGACTGCTCGCTGTTCCGCACCGACGGGCGCGTGCGCGGGCATATGGCCGTGGTGATCGAAGGGCGCACGATCACCCGCGTCGCTCCAGACGAAGAAGTCGTTCCGCTCCCTGGTGACTGGATCGCTCCCTGCCGCGGGCGGATCGTCACGCCGGGCCTGGTCGACTGCCACACGCGCCTGGTCAACGGGGCCCTTGCGCCGTTCTCCGCCGAGCGACTGCTGAGCTCTCCCGATCACCGCTTCCGGGAGGACGGCCGGCTGGCGTCAGCGCTCACGCCCGGCGAGGTGGCCGCGATCACCGCCTGGGGCCTCGCGAGAGGGCTGCGGTCCGGCGTGACGTTGTCCTTCGAACACCTGCGCGCCCCGAACGCCGCCTTCGACTGCCTGGTGGCCCAGGGCAACGTGGCCCGCACGCTCGGCGCGCGCCTGGTGAGCGCTCACGCGTCGAGCAGTCGCGACCGCACGCCCGGGCCCGCACAGGTCGACGCCAACGCGCGCTACGTCGCGACCGTTCGTGAAGATCCGCTCCTGCGCGGCTCGATCGGCGTGGGGCCTTCGGCGGCGGCTGAGAACGATCTGCTCCGCGAGGCCGGCCGGGTGAAAGAAGAGGTCGCCTGCGGGGCGCACCTCAACGTCGCGGAGTCCGACGAGGACATTCTGCGGACCTGGGAAGCGCACGCCTGTCGCATCGTCCACCGCTTTGAGCGCTTCGGGCTGCTCGGGGGCGGCTGCATCGCCGCGCACGGCCGGTCCCTCGATCGCTCCGACGCCGAGCGGCTGGCGCGCACGCGGACCCTGGTGGCGATCTCCCCGCGCGCCGGGCACCTGTCGGGAGCCCGCACCGCGACCGAGGTCGTGCTCACGTCGGACAACGTCGTCGGCCTGGGCACCGACGGCGTCTGCTCGCTGTGGGAAGAGCTGACCACGTGCTTCTCCGGCGTGCTGGCGCTGGCGCGCGCGGCGCGGACGGTGGACACCGACGCGATCATGTCGAGCTACCTCATCGGCGGGCCCGCGGAGCTGTGCACCATGCTCTTCGGGTTGCCCAGCGGCGCGGTGGCCCCCGGCGCCCTGGCCGACGTCGTCGTCTTCGATCACGTGCCGGTCGTGGACAGCGCCGAAGCCCTGCCGGCGACGATCATGGAGCTGGCCCGGACGCAGGCGGCCTGGACGATCGTCGACGGGCGCGTCGTCGTGCGAGAAGGCCAGCTCGTCGCGGGAGACGCCATTTCGCTGGCGCAGGAGAGCGCGCTGGCGATCGCTGCGGTGCAGCGGCGCGTGCTGGGCGTGTGAAGGCACGGCTCGAAGCGATCCAGGCGCAGCTCGGGCCGGACACGACGGCGTTCCGGCTGATCGACGAGCCGGACGTCACCGTGGACTGGTTCGACGGCGTCGCGGTGCTGTCGACCTACGCCGACTTTGGCCCAGAGGAAGAGGCGCGCTGGGCCGATCGCCTCCGAGCCGAGTGCGCGGCCCGCGCCGTGTACGTGAAGCGACGACCGAAGGAAGCGCGGCACCTCTCGAACGTTCGCCCGGAGGAGCTGGCGCCGCCGACGCCGCTGGCCGGGGACTCAGTGGACTCGCTCGAGGTGCTCGAGCGCGGGCTCCGCTTCGAGATCCGCCCCAGCAACGGCCTGTCTGTGGGGCTGTACCTCGACGCACGAGACGCCCGCGCCTGGGTACAGGCGCACGCCGAGGCTCGCCGGGTCGCCAACTTCTTCGCCTACACCTGTGGCTTCGGCGTCGCGGCGCTGAAGGGGAGGGCGGCCCGCGCGGTGAACGTCGACGTATCGCGCAAGGTGCTCGACTGGGGCGCGCTCAACACGACGAAGAACCGGTTCGAGGCCAACCCGCGGGACTTCATCGCCGGAGACGCGTTCGACTGGCTGCGGCGGCTCCACAAGAAGGGCGATCGGTTCGATCTGGTGATCGTCGATCCGCCGGGCTTCGCCACCACCAAGGGCAGCCGCTTCAGCGCGGCCCAGGACTACCACCAGCTGGCGGCGCGAGCGGCCGAGCTGCTCGCGCCGGGCGGGCAGCTGCTCTTGCTGTGCAACGTCGCGGCGATGACCTGGGCGGACTTCGACGGTCAGCTCCGGCGAGCGCTCGGGCCTTCGGCGCTCAGCGGGGAACGCCTGGGCGCGAGCGCGGTCGACTTCGCCTCGACGCACCCGCTCAAGGGGCGAGTCGTCGCGGCGCCGTGAGGGCCTCCTCGTCGTCGGGCGCGGCCTCCGCGACGTGCACGCGCCAGGGCGGTCCGGGAGGTGGCCACCGCAAGGGCAGCGTCTCGAGCGCACCTTCGTCGTTGGCGGCGCTCGTCGGGTTCATCACGAGGTGGAGGGCGGCGTCCTCCACGGCCTCGCGCTGCGCTTGCTCGGCCCGTCGGCGCAGCACGGTGCGGCGGCGCACGAAGTGAGCGACGACCAGCAGCGCGCCCGCGACGGCCCAGGCGGCCGATTCGCTGGTGAGCACGATCCACCAGGGGTACAGGCCGGGCAGGGTGTCGCGGAACGCGCGCTCTTCCATGCCCAGGGAACGGCCGAAGGCCTTGGCGAACGCCAGCTCGAAGTGATCGCCGCGCTGCCGGTGGTCGACCAGCCGCGCGAAGCCCGCCGCGCCGTGCCGACCTTGCAGGAACTCCACGAACGCGACCGACTGCGCGTAGGCGTACTGCACGTCGTCGGGGCGCTCGGGGAAGCGCTCGGCGAGATCGTCGAAGTGAAACAGCCGGCCAAAGGCGACGGCCTGCGCCAGCGTGGTGAACTGGGTCCAGCGGAAGCGCCGCTCGCCGGTGACGGACTGGGCGAGCCCTTCCTGGAACCAGTGTGGCCACCCGTCAGCCAGCTGGCCGAGCGCGACGTGGACCAGCTCGTGGCGCACCGTCAGCGGTCCGTCGGGCTGGTTGAGCGAGCGCCCTTCGACGAGCACGACGTTGGCGCTCGGGTACGCCAGCGCGACGGCCCAGCTCGGAGGCGTGCCACCCGGCAGCGCGATCGCCTCGTACTCCTCACGGCCTAGACCGACGCGCACCTCGGTGACGCCCGGCCAGTCGCGCCCCAGCGCCGCGACGATCTGGCTGCGCGCCGCCTCGAGTTCGTCTGCGAGCTTGGTCGCCGAACCACGGGCCGCGGCCGTCGAGCGCACGTCGAAGTGTTCGGTCCGCGCGACGGTGCTCAGCTCCGGGGGAGCCGAGGACACCACCAGGGACAGGAGGACGGCGAGCGTCATGGGCCGTCACGAGTAACGCACGGTTTGGGGGTGTCGAGGCAGCCGGCCCGTTCGGGCTGTGCCCACCAGCCGAGGTTCAGCGGGAAGGCTGGAGGAGCTGCTGGAGCCTCGGCGTGAGGTCGGCGACGGCTCCCGGGCCCTTGATCGACCCTTCGATCTGCCGCCCGCTCGCGCGCCCGTCCGCGCCAGGCACCGCGAACAGCGGGATCAGGTTCGACCGATACCCGGCGAGCTCGAGCCGCTCAGCGTCGACGTCCGAGTCGAACGTCACCAGGTCCAACTGCGGGAAGGCCGCGTCGAGCTGGCCCTTCTCCGCCGCGTCGTGGAAGTGCCGGCAGGGCTCACACCAGGTCGCCCCGACGTAAACCAAGAGCGATCGGCCGGCAGGCGCGCTCGTGCGCAGGCGCTCGGCGACGGACGCGGCGAGATCACCGGCGTGCGGCCCTTCGATCAACCGCACCTTCCCTGAAGGCGGAGCGCTCTTCGTCGTGCAGGCCCCGAGCAGCAGCAACGACACCGCCACCAGGCCGATCAGCCGCGCCGTCATGTGTCCGTCACTCCGACCGCCGCGAGTGCCTCCCGGACCTCGGCGACCTCACGGGCAATGGCGAGCCGCTTGCGCCGAGACGTCTGTCCGTCCACCAAGACGATCGCCGCCTTTCGCACGGCGCAGACCTCGGCCAGGAAGTCGATCAGCGCGGCGTTGGCTTCGCCGTCCACCGGAGGGGCCGCCAAGGCGATCTTCAGCCTGCCGTCGTGTGGGCCGACACACTTGGTGCGTGACGCGCGCGGCTGGACCAGCACCGAGAGCTCACAGCCGGTAGGCGTGGCCTTCAGCCAGCTCATGCCGAGTCGGACTTCTTTCGCAGGTACGCCACGTCGGCCTGCGCGGGGGTCTTGAACGTCTCGAGGAGCTTCTGGTGCGCGCCGATGATCGACTCGAGCTGCGCTTCGAACTGCACCTTCTGGCGCTTGAGCTCGTTGAGCTCTCCGACCAGGCCGACGAGGCGGTCGTTCGCGCCGGCGATGATCCGTTCGGCTTGCAGCTCGGCTTCGGCCACGAGCACCTCGGCCTCCTTCTTGGCCTGGGCCTTGACGTCCTCGCTGATCCGCTGCGCGGTGACCATGGTCTCCTGGAGCGTCTTCTCCCGCTCGAGGTGCTGCTCGAGGCGCGTCTGCACACGGCCCAGCTCGTCCTTGAGCGAGATGTTGTCCCGCACCACGTCTTCGAACTCGGCGGCGGCCAGCTCGAGGAACCCTTCGACCTCCTTCTTGGCGTAGCCGCGCAGGCTCACCTCGAAGCGCTTCTGCCGAATGTCCAGCGGGGTCATCTTCATGGCGGGTCTCGGGGTCCGGCTTGGGGGAAGGGAAGCAGGTTACGGCTTGTCGAGGAAGATCTGGCCCAGCTCTTTGGCGCGCCGGGTCGCCGCTTCGACGGCGTCGATCAGTGTCGTGCGCAGGCCGCCGGCCTCGAGCGTGTGCAGGCCGGCGATCGCCGTGCCTCCGGGGCTGGTGACCTGATCCTTGAGCGTGCCGGGGTGGGCCTGCGTCTCGAGCAGCAGCTGGGCGCTGCCCAGCACCGTCTGCGCGGCCAACTTCAGCGCGACGTGCCGCGACAGGCCGACCTTCACGCCCGCATCCGACAGCGCCTCGATGATGAGGAAGATGTACGCCGGGCCGGAGCCGGACAGACCCGTCACCGCGTCGAGCAGCACCTCGTCGACGACCGTGGTGATGCCCACCGCGGCGAAGAGCTTCGTCACCAGCGTGAGGTCTTCAGGCGTCGCGTGCTCGCCAGCCGACAGCGCCGTCGCGCCTTGGCCCACCAAGCAGGGCGTGTTGGGCATGGTGCGCACCACACGCGTATTCGGGCCCAGTCGCCGCTCGATCGCCGCGATCGGCACGCCGGCAGCGACGGACACCACGAGCTTGCTGGCGTCCATGACCGGCGCGATCTGCACCAGCAGCTTGTCGAGCGCCTGGGGCTTGACCGCCAGCACCACCACCTGTGCGCGGCGGGCGGCTTCGACGTTGTCCATGCCCACGGTGATGCCGTGCAACGCCTCGAGCTCGGCCTTGCGCTCGGCGCGCCGCACCGTCCCGCTGATCGCGCTCGGCGACACCCCGGCCCGCAGCAGGCCCTTGATCAGCGCGTTGGCCATGTTCCCCGCGCCGAGGAACGCGAACGTCGTGTCCTTCACGGCTGGACTCCAGGGCGGCGCTGCGGCAGCTCGGCGACCGATCGGCGGGCCGCGGCGAGGACGGCGCCGGGGTAGTTGGTGGCGCGAGCGATCGTGTTGACCAGCCGCAGGGCGCTGGGGGTGTTCTGGTAGACGAGCAGCTCCATCGCCAGGGCCTTGGTGGCTTCGGTCGCGGCGGGGTGGTGCACGACGTTGCGAAGGATCTCCTCGGCGCGCGGGTGCCGAATGGCGCCCACCGCCCGCACCGCCGCCCGGCTGAGGCTCACGTTCGGATCGATCGCCAGCTGCGCCAGCGGGTTGAGCGCACGAGGATCACCGAGCAGGCCCAGGTCTTCGATCGCCTGAATCCGAACCTCGAGCGGCGCGGGCTCGAACGCCCAGAGCACGCCGCGGAGCACCGCTGCCTCACTCGCGCCGGTCTGCAAGGGCTTGGGCGCCGGCGCAGGGACCGGGGCGGGCTCCGCGTCTTCCTGGCCGCCGCTCGCGAGGAGCGACGCTGGCTTCTTGGGCCCCGGCCCGGCCTGAGCGGTGAGCGCGACGAGAGGGAGGACGAGCAGCCAGCGCATGACGTTCATGATGCCCCACGGGAAAAGGCGGCCAATTTTTTGCGTCGATCCACCACGGGCGTACAACGCGTCACACGCCTGTAGCACAGCCCAAAAGGAACGAGCGCATGCGCCAGCCCACCCAGTCCGTCACGCTCGAAGACGTCGACGTCGAGTGCACGCACTGTGGGATCAAGATGGCCAGCCACAGCGGGGGTGGCGGGACGATCCTCTACTTCCACTGCGCGTCCTGTCAGCGGTGGACGACGAGCATGTACAGCGAGGTCTTCCGCGCGGACACGAAAATGCGGGCGCGCGCCAAGTCTGCCGCCGCACCTCAGCCGAACGTTGCCACGGCGGGGCGCACCGCGCTGGGCACCGTCAAGGAGCACCTCGAGCGCTGGCTGCGCGGTCTCGAGGCGCAGAACCCGTACCGGATCCTCGGCGTGGAAGCCGACTCGAGCGACGAGCAGGTGCGGGAGCGCTACCTGGCGCTGGCCCGGCAGCACCACCCTGACCGCGGCGGACAAGCCCAGGAGATGCGCCGCATCAACGACGCCTACGAGCGCATTCGCGCCGACCGACACTTGGCTCACGCGCCGCGGCCCGCCTTCGCGACGCTCTGATCCGCCTCGCGTCCTCGACCGGCGCGCAACAGGTAGGCCCACAGCCCGGCCCCCAAGCTCAGCCCAATGGTCGCCTTGAGCGCCGTCGGGAACAGCGGGCCTGGGCTCACGAACCCCTCGATGAGCCCGATGCCGACCAACATGGGCGCCGAGCCGAGCACCGCGGCGATCGCCGGGCGAGCGCGAAGGCGCAGGGCCTCCATGCGCGGGAGCTCCCCGGGGAAGACCAACCCGCGAGCCAGCGCCAGGCCCGCGGCGCCGCTGATCACGATCACCGACAGCTCCACTGGCCCGTGAGCCGAGATGAAGTCGAGGATCCCCGGGAGCAGGCCGTGGTTGGCGCAATGCGCCGCGACCCCACCCAAGGACAGCCCATTGATGACGAGGGCGAAGACCGTCAGCACGCCGAAGGTCAGCCCGCCGGCGGCCGCTTGGAGGCAGACCTTCAGGTTGTTGAGGAAGATCGTCGTCGCCAGCTCGGACGGCACGAGCTGGCGGAGCGCCCGGTCCGTCCACAGCTGCTTGTTCGCCACGCTGTCGCGCAAGTGCTGCGGCACCAGCGTGCGCGCCGCCTCGTCGTCGACGCCGACCACCAGCGCCGACAAGACCACCCCGCCGATGAAGAGCGCCGCCGAGAGCTGCAGCTCCACTCGCAGCGCGCGCAGCTGCGTGGGAAACGTGTGCGCGTAGAACTCACGCAGGCCGCCCAACACGTCGGTCTGTGAGCGGTAGACGCCCGCGCGAGCCTTGGCGCCCAGCTGGGTGAGGTAGCGCTCGACGTCGCTGCCGCCGTAGTGCGCCTGGACGAAGGCGAGATCACTCGCCGCCTGGCGGTGGAGCCGATCGAGCCGCTGGAGATCCGCCAGCGTCTGCCGCTCCGCTCCGAGCCGAGCCAGCGCCCCGTCAAGCGCCTGCCAGTCCGCCTGACGACGCTGCACGAAGCGCGCGAGGGGCTCGGTCATGACGCCTTGCCCTCGAGGAAGCGCAGCAAGTCGTCCAGCCCCCCGGCCTGGGTGGCGGGATCGGCGCCGAGCTTCGCGGCGAGCTGTCGGGCCACCGCGAGCTGCGCCTCGGGGCTCAGCGTGTCCAGGCGGCGCAGGAAGCTCTGGAGCGCCTCGAGATCCTCGTGCCCCAGGCCGGCCGCAGCCTCCGTCGTGTACCCGCTGAGCGACACCTGCTGCTCTCGCACCAACACCGTGCCCGCCGCGAGATCGCCCAGCCGCCGCTGGAGCGGGTCGATGAACATGCTCACGAGCCCGACCGGGTAGCAGGCAGGCGCGAAGTCGATGACTCGAAGCAGGTTGCGGATCGCGCTCTCGGTGACGCCCACCGGCGAGCCGTCGAGCTTCACCACGCGGATCTTCGCCCAGCGCTTGCCCGGCGTCTGGCCGTTCCACGCCACCTCGAAGGCCGTCCAGTACACCCAGACCGCGCTGAAGCTGAGGACCGCGGAGAACACGCGCCAGGCCGACGTGAGGCCGACGAACCAGCCGTAGACGTCTTCGCGGAGCAGTGAGAAGCCGAAGTAGACGACCAGCAGCGTCAGCCCGATGAGGCTCACGTCCGCCGCCTGGGCGATCGCTCTCGCACCGACCCCCGCCAGAGGGAGCTTCAGGGCGACCCGCTCAGGAGTGGCGACCGAGAGCTTCACGCGAGGAAGGAGTGCCTACTTGGTGCGAGCGAGCACCGCGCCGAAGAACCCGTCGGTGCCGTGCCGGTGGGGGAAGAGGCGCAGCGTGCCGGCGATCGTGCAGTCAGTGGCGGATCCCAGCAGCGCCTGGGCGTCGACCAACGTGTACTCGGGGTGCCTCCCGAGGAACTCGTCGACGATCTCCTCGTTCTCCTCGCGGAGCAGCGAACAGGTCCCGTACACGAGCCGGCCCCCGGGCTTGACCAGGCGCGCGAAGCGCTCGATCAGCTCGCGCTGGCGCTTGGTGTGATCCGCGAGCACCTGATCGTCGAAGCGGTAGCGCGCGTCGGGTTTTCGCCTCAGCGTGCCCGTCCCCGTGCACGGCGCGTCGACCAGCACGCGCTCGGCGGTGCCCTCGAGGGCCTTGAGCGTCTGATCCGCGTCGGCAGCGGCCGGGGGCAGCACGATCGTCCTCACGTTGTGGACTCCGGCGCGCCGAGCCCGCGTCTTGAGCTCTCCCAGCCGCTTGACGTCCACGTCCAACGCGATCAGCTCACCCTTGTTCCCGAGCTGCGCTGCCAGCTGCAGCGTCTTGCCTCCAGCGCCCGCGCAGGCGTCGATCACCCGGCCCTTGGCGCCGTCCATGAGCTGCCCGAGCAGCTGGCTGCCCTCGTCTTGGACCTCGAACAGCCCCTTCTTGAAGGGCTCGAGCGCGTAGACGTTGACGCGCGTCTCGAGGAACAGGCCGAGCGGGGAGCGGGGCGCCTGTCGAACGCGAACCCCGACGGCCTCGAGCTCCCGTTGGACTTGGTCTCGGCTGGCCTTGAGCGTGTTGACGCGAACGCACAGCGGGGCGCGCTCGTTCAGCGCGTTGACCGCCGCCACCGCGTCATCGCCGAGCTGCTCCGACAGCCGCCGCGCGAGGCTGTCCGGCAGGCTGGCTTCGACGGCCAGGCGCTCGACGGCGGACAGGCTCCCCAGCGTCGACGGCCCGGTGACCTTCGCGAGCTGCGCGGCGGCCTCGCCTGGGAGCGCCAGCGCGTCGACCACCTCCGAGGGGCTCTCTCCGTCGAGCACCCGAGAGACGGCGAAGCGGAAGAGATCGACCTGCGTCTCCGGGCGCTTGTCGAGCTTGCCGAAGGCCTTGGGCAGCAGGTGGTCCACCAGGCGCTGTCGGCGCAGCAGGGCGTAGACGCGCTCGGCCACAGCGCGCCGCTCCGTCGAGTACAGCGTGCGCTTGCTGCGCAGCACGTGATCCACCGCGCGATCCGACAGCCATTGCTCGTGGCGGACCAGCCCGTACGCCTCCAGGCACGCCTGCAGCACCAGATCTTCTCGAACCGCTCGTTTGCTCATACCGGCGCGCTCCGGTCGCCGCGAAAGACCCAGCTCAGCCCGACGGCCACCGACACGACCACGAGGGCGGCGCCGAACACCCACGGCACCCACGGCGGCAAGCGCGACGGCTGCACCGTGACGATCGCGCCGACCACCTTCGAGCGACCGCCGCGGAACGCGATCTCGAGCACGTGCGGGCCCTCCTGCCGAGGCGTCACCGTCGTCGTCCACAGGCCACCTTCGCCGCGCTGAACCGTCACCACCGCGCCGGGATCGTGGCCTTCGAGGCTCTCGATCCGCAGCGCCTTGGACTTGTCGAGCAGGGCCTGCACGGGCCGCAACGTCACCGTGATGGGGCCGCTGAACTCGGGCCCGTCGATCGTCCCCACCGAGAGCGACACGTTCAGGGCCTCGCCGACCCGCGGGAGCGCGGAGGACGTTGAGCCGCGCAGCCGGTGTTCCGCGTCGGCCCACGCGAGCTCGAGCACCGCGCCGGAGTCGTTCACCTTGAGCCGGTTGGCCGGGCCCAGCGCCGTGAGCGCTTCCTCAGGGGCGACCTGGCTCAGCAGAAAGGTGAGGTAAACACTCGCAAACATTGTGGGATCACCTGGGCGTCCCTAGACTCGGCGCCCTTCGTGAGCAGCCAGGCCTTCGGCAAGTACCAGCTTCTGAAGAAGCTCGCTACCGGCGGCATGGCGGAAGTGTGGCTCGCGCGGCAGACGGGCATCGAAGGCTTCAACCGGCACGTCGTCGTGAAGCGGATCCTGCCGCACCTCGCGGAGGATCCCGAGTTCATCCAGATGTTCCTCAACGAAGCGAAGATCGCCGCGCGCTTCAATCACCCCAACATCGGGCAGATCTTCGACCTGGGCGAGAAGGACGGGCAGTACTTCATCGCCATGGAGTACGTGCACGGCGAGGACCTGGGCCGTGTCATGCGCCGGGCGTGGAGCACCGGGCAGTGGGTGGCACGGCCGGTCGCGCTGCGGATCATCTCCGACGCGTGCCAGGGCCTGTATTACGCCCACACCCGCGCGGACGAGGCGGGGCGGCCGCTGCGCGTGGTGCACCGCGACATCTCGCCGCAGAACATCATCATCAGCTTCGACGGCTCGGTGAAGCTCGTGGACTTCGGCATCGCCAAGGCGGCGGACTCGGCGTCGAACACGAAGTCCGGCGCGATCAAGGGCAAGTTTGCGTATATGGCGCCCGAGCAGGCCGCCGGCCGCGCGCTCGACGCCCGCACCGATCTCTTCGCGCTGGGGCTGGTGTTGTACGAGCTGTTGACCGGCGTGCGTCCCCTCAAGCGCGACGCGGAGCTGGCCACGCTGCAGGCCGCGCTCGAATCGCAGATCGAAGCGCCGTCGCTCGTCGCCGACGTGCCGCCTGAAGTCGACGCGGTGGTGATGAAGGCGCTGGCGAAGAGCCCTGACGAGCGCTACCGAGACGCGCGGCAGATGCACCTGGCGATCGAAGCGCACCTCGTCCAGGAAGCGCAGATCGCCAGCTCGGTTCAGGTCTCGCAGCTGATGGAGCAGCTCTTCGCGGACCGCCTCGCCGAAGAAGCGCGCACCGGCGCGATCAACCCGACCAACTCGGTGACCAACCACCCCGCGTCCGCCGAAGATCTGCAGCCGCTGACGGCGGACGGGGTCTCGCCCCTTCTCGAGGAGCCCAGCGGCGACCCCGACGGCGGCCCGACGGAGGCGATCCGCGCGGACGACGTCCCGAAGGACGTCGTGGTCCCCAGCCGGCGCTACGCGACGCAGGCCGGCGAGCCCCGCGCGGGGCCCGCTCAGCGTCGACACACCGCCGCCGTCCCGCCGCCGCGGCGCAAGGCCACCCCGAGCACCACCGACGCCGAGTACGAGTCGGGCCCGCACCCCGTGCCGCCTCGGCGGCAGAGCAACCCGGGGCTGCGCCGTCAGTCCGGACAAGGCAAGCCGCGCCCGTCCCAGGGCAGGCTCGACGCCGTCGGGAAGCAGCCACCGTCCGAGCCGCGCCCGAACCCGACGACGGAAGATCGCATCGCCACGCGCCCCGAGGCCTCACCGTTCTCCAACTCGTTCCTGGGCGCCGCCAGTCGGCAAGATCAGCTCAAGAAGTGGAGCGCCTTGGGAGGCGGGGTGCTGCTGGTGCTGCTGCTGGCGTTGATCGTCGCGCCCAAGCTGCTGGGCGGCCGCTCGTCGGGGACGCCGGTGTCACTGACGGTCATCTCCAACCCGCGCACGCGCGTCACGGTCGTTCCGCCCGTCTCGGCGAGCAACCGGGAGCCCTTGGACCTGGGCGAGACGCCCCGCAACGCGGTGAGCGGCGCGTACGTCGGCGACACCGTCGTGCTGTCCAACGTCGAGCGCGGCATTCGCTACGAGGAGCAGATCGAACGGCTGCCCGAAAACGCGCCCAAGCTCATCGAGAAAGAGTTCCGCGAGGGCACCGTGAAGATCCGCACGTCTCCCACGGTGCGCGGTGGCGAGGTCTACCGCGGCTCGATGAAGATCGGAGCCGTCGGCATGCCCATGAAGCTGTTCGAAGGTGTGCACCGCCTCGAGATCCACGCCGACGACGTGCTCAAGTTCCCGGTCGAGTTCGAGGTGCGGCTGCTCCCCAACCAGGTCGTCGAGCAGGTCGTCGACCTCACGCCGGCCATGGGCGGGGCAGGGAAGAAGTAGGCGCTTTAGTACCGGGGGATTTTGGGGTCGATTTGGAGCGACCAACGGTCGATGCCGCCGGCCAGCGACGCGGCGTCGAGGCCGAGGGACCGCGCGAAGAAGGCGGCCTTCAAGCTACGCACCCCGTGGTGGCAGTAGAGGATCACCGGGAGGTCGGCCAACGCGCGCAGCTCTTCGCTGCGTTCCGCGAGCTCGGGCAGCGGCAGCAAGACCGCACCCTCGAGCCGACACAGCTCGAACTCTTCCTCGTACCGCACGTCGACCAGGTGCAGCCGATCCCCGCGGCGCAGCCACTGGTCGAGCTCGGTCGGGGTGACTTCCAGGGGCAGCGCCATGGCGGTGGCTCATAGCGACGGGACAAAGGTGGGGCCATTTGTGCGTGCACCACGAAGCCGTTATACGCAGCGGCATGGACTCCTCCGTGCAAGCACCCCAGACGGCCCCTCAGACCGCCAGCGGCCCCGCGGCGCCGGTGTTGACCCTGACGGCTTCGGCGATCGCCCAGATCCAGCAGGTCATGCGTGAGCAAGGGTTGAGCGGCCACTTCCTCGCCGTGCGCGTCGTCCCCGGCGGCTGCAGCGGCCTGTCCCAGCACTTGGATCTGGTGAAGGAAGCGAAGGCCGGCGATCAGGTCTGGCAGCAGGACGGGCTGACGCTGTGCACCGACGCGCTGTCGGCCAGCTACCTGCAAGGCACCGTCATGGACTACGTGAAGAACGAGGTCATGGCGGGCTTCAAGTTCGACATTCCGAAGGCCACGTCGACCTGTGGCTGTGGCTCCTCGTTCTCGGCCTGACCGACGGTGCGCGCGACGCTTGGGGGACTGGGGGCGGTGCTGGCGCTGGCCGCCTGCGCGACGACGCGTGGGCAGACCGACGAAGCGCGGCTCGACGACGCGGTGGAGCAGAAGCCCCTGCAGGGCAAGGCCACGAGCTCGGCGGAGTGTGGGACGGACCCGACCGGCGACGTGGTGGTCCTCGACGGGCGCACCGGCGCGCCCATGCCGTGCCTCCCGGTGACGATCGCCGCTCGGGCGGCGAACTGTGTCGGGGGCGAGTGTGACGGTGAGACGGTCTTCGTCGGGAGGACCGGTCCGCAGGGCCACGCCAAGCTGCAGAAGGCGATCTCGCAGTCGAAGCTCGTAGCGGTGGCCGGCGGCTACGCCCCGTCAAGTGCCGTCACCGGCGCTCCGGGGAAGACCGTTGAACTCGAGCTCGTGCCGGAGACCGTCTTCTGGCTCAAGGTGCTCGACGCCGAAGGCAACTATCTCCCGGACGTGCAGCTGACCTTCAAGGTCGGCGAAGAGGTCCTCGCGAAGCTCACGTCGAACGGACTGGCGAACATCGTCTTTTCGCAGCGGCAGCCGTTCGCAGGCCAGGCCGTGACCGTCGAAGCCGCGGGCTACGCTCCGGCCACGATCACCGGCACGGAGGACTTGGGGAAAGACGGCCATACGCTCGTGCTGCGCCGCTGACCCGTCGTCCGGGCGGCGGCGGCTCGTCGCGCGAAGCCGATCAGCTCAGCTGTTCTGATGCTGGTTCAGCACGTCGTTGGGAGACGGCATGCGGCGCAGATCCGTCCGCGCCAACTTCCACGCCTGTTGGACGATCCACGAGAGCGACCGATCCTGGCGCTGCGCTTCCCGCTCGATCTCGTTGAGCATTTCTTCGGGGAAGTACAGCGACTGCTTGCGGTGATCCGTGGTTGACATCAGCGATCCTCTTTCGGGTCCGGCAGGCCGGCCACGTCATTCACCGCGGGGAACGCCTTGATCCGCTCCCGCGCAATCTTCCACGCCTGCTGCACGACCCAGGACAGCGACCGGTCTTGCCGGTTCGCCTCTTCTTGGATCTCCTTGAGCATTTCCTCGGGGAAGTAGAGCGACTGCTTCCGCTTGTCGGTACCGGACATGTGTTGACGGTCTCCAGGGAGGGGACTTCAAAACGTGAGAAAGCAGGAACGTTTATGCGACACCCGCCCGCACGGGTCAACCATTTCCCAGACCTGCTAAGGCCGGCGTTCATGGTGCGTTGGGTCGTCGTCTCGATGGCATGGCTGCTCGCACAGGGCTGTTCGTGCGGTGGGCAGGTGCAGCAGATCACGCCGGAGCTCGCGGTGACCCCGGCTGGGCTCGACTTCGGCAAGGTCAAGGTCGGCGGCCAAGCGACGCGCGCGCTGCGGCTCGAAGCGAAGACCAACGCCCTGGTGCAGATCACGCGGCTGACCGTCGAAGGCGCTGACGCGTCGGCGTTCACGGTCGGCGCCGTGGCGTCGGTCGAAGCGCTGGGGACCGCGGACCTGCCCGTGACCTTCCAGGCGACTGGGACGGACGTCGCGGTGGGCAGCCTGGTGATCGAGACCAACAGCCCGACGACGCCGAAGCTCACCGTCCCGCTCGTGGGCGAAGGCGCCGTCCCGACGATCGGCGTCGACCTGGAGTGCCGCGCGATGGCGCCGGACAACTGCGTGGGCAGCGTGACGGCCTCGCCGCGGGCCATCGACTTTGGTGCTGAGCCGCTGCGACGGGTGACGCCGCTCCCCGTGACTCGGCTGCCGGCCGTCTTCGTGCGCAACGCGGGGCTGGTGGACGTGACCGTGCGCGCCGTGCGGCTTGGGGGCGCCGACGCCGCGGCGTTCACGGTCGAAGGCCTGCCGCCGCTGCCACCGCAGGGCCAGGTGCTCGCCGAAGGAGAAGGCTTCAACGTGCGCGTGCGCTTCGTGCCCAGGTCAGCCACGCAGGCGAGCTACGCCGCCACGCTGACGGTCGAGTCCGACGACGCCAGTGCCCCGGCGATCGTCATCGCGCTGCGAGGCACCTTGCTGCCCAACGCCGCGCCGCAGGTCTGCGCCAACGTGGTGCGCGTCGTCCCTGCGGCGGCGGGAGATGCGCCTCGCGAGTACGGCGGCGCGTCGTTCTGGACCACCATGCCTGGGCCGGAGGTGGACCTGAGCCTCGTGCGCGACGTGCGACCCGGAGACACCGTGCAGCTGTCGGCGACGCTCGATGCCGCCAACCCCGCCACCTGCTCCTTCGATCCCGAGGACGGTCGGCAGCTGTCGTACGCGTGGTCCGTCGTGTCGGGGCCTCCCGGGGTCCCGCTGCCGGCGCTCACTGGCGCGACGTCCGCCCTCGCGCGCCTGACGCCGGTCGCCGTCGGCAACTATGTGGTGGAGCTGACCGTCCGCGACAGCGCCATGGCCAGCGCGACGGTGCGGCTGCGCTTCGCTGCGCGGCTCAAGAAGGACCTCGTGGTGCAGCTCGAGTGGCCCGGCTACGCCAACGTCGACCTCGACCTGCACCTGGTCCGGCCGTCCGCGGTGAGCGACGTGAACGATCCGTTCAGCGGGGCGTTCTCGTACTTCGGGGCGGGGCCGTCGGGACGAACCAGCGGCGATCTCAACGGCTACGCGGCGTCGCTCGCGCGCAGCGATCCGGGCCGCTTCGACTTCGACTGGGGTGACGCGGGCACGGACGACAACCCGGCGTTGGACGTCGACGACAAAGGCATGGGTGGGCTCGTCGAGAGCGTGTCGCTGAACTACCCCGAGCGAGACGAGCGCTGCGCCACGCAGCCCTGCCGGTACCGGGTGTACGCGCACTACTTCAAAGATCTGCGGCCGATCCCGACCGCGGCGTGCTTCGTCGACGGCGGCGCGGCCTGCGGGGACGGCGACGGCTGCAACTGCACGCCAAGCAGCCGCTGCGTCGCCTCCAACGCGGACGCAGGGGTGGGGCCGGGGCTCTGCTTCGATCAGCCCAAGCCGCAGCTGCGCTTCTTCTTCTTCGGCAGCGCGACCCCGAACGCCGTCGTTCCGCTCGAAGGTCTCATGCCGCCCAACCGCGTCACGCTCGGCGCGCCCTGCGCGTTGATGTACCTGGCCGACGTCGTGTGGCCCAACCGGGCGCTGATCGGCTCGCTGCCAGACGGAGGCAGCCCGCCGCCGCAGGTGGTCGCCCAGGGGACTGACGGCGGGGTTCGAATTGAGCAGCCCATTGTCCGCGCGTACGGCCGGCGGGCGCTGGGGCAGGACCTTCAGTGCGTGTCCAACGACGACCGCAGCGGCACGGCCTGGTACGCGCCGCAGTGAGTCGGCCGGCGCCGCGATGACCACGATCGAGGCGCAAAAAGAGGGAGAGGCCGGACAAGCCGACCTCTCCCGTGAGCCCTGGAGGGGAGGGGGGACCCCAGGGCCCAACACTTCAAAATTTCCCTCGGAACAACCACCGAGCCGCCGAGCCATTCCCACCCGGCGAAAGACGAAGTGATCATAAGTGTCGCAGCTAGGACGAGCAACCTGGCCTGTGTAGGCCGAACGGCGGGGGCCGCGAGCGGTGGAAGATCAGTGGGTTCACCAATTTGAGGCGACCGTCACGCAGCGCGTGCTCGAGCTGGCTGGGCCGAGTGCGCCGATCCTGATCGCGGTGTCCGGCGGCCCCGACTCCGTGTGCCTGGCGCGCGCCTGTGTCGAAGGGCCCCTGGGTCGGCGGGTGGTGTTGGCCACGGTCGATCATGGGCTGCGTGCCCAAAGCGGGGCGGAAGCGCAGTTCGTCTCCCACTTGGCCCATGTTTGGAAGGTCCCGCACCACACTCGCCGCGTGGCCCTGGCGGACGGAGCGGGGCTCGAGGCGCGCGCACGGACGGCCCGCTACCAAGCGCTCGAAGCGCTGCGGCGTGACCTTGGACCGACCGCCGTCATCGCCACCGCGCACACCCGCGACGACCAGGCCGAGACGGTGCTCATGCGCCTGGGTCGAGGCTCGGCGTTGCGGGGCGCTGCCGGCATTCTCCCTCGGCGCGGTGCCGTGCTGCGGCCGCTCCTGTTCGCCTCGCGCGCGGACGTGCTGCGGCACCTGCGCCTGCGCGGCGTGCCCTGGGTCACGGACGCGATGAACGTGGATCCTCGGTTCACTCGGGTCCGCCTGCGCTTGGACGTGCTGCCGAGCCTCAGCCGCGCCCTGGGCCCCGGAGTCGGCGCGTCCCTCGCGCGCTTCGCCGAGCTTTCGCGGGAAGACGACCAGCTCCTCCAGTCACTGGCAGACGCCGCAGCGCTCCGGCTGTCGAAGGGCGGCAAGCTCGAACGGGTGGGCTTCTGCGCGCTGGAGCGGCCGATCGCCCGGAGGGTCGTCGCGCGTTGGCTCGAGGTGCAGGGCGCGAGCGTGGACCTGGGGGCCGTCGAGGCCTGCCTGACGTGCGCGGCCACCCGACGTGCCCAGCCGTTGCCAGGCGACCGCCTCGTCCAGTCGGCGGACGGGTGGCTGACGGTCGTCGCCGCACCTCCCCGATCGCTTCGGTGAAAACCTTCGGCGAAACGGGCACCTGGAAGCGCGTTGAGTTATAAGCGCAAGGTCCATCGCAGGTTTGGGAAAGGCAGCGGCACGTGCGCTCCGGCTACAAGACGATCGCTTTGTGGGCAGTCCTCATTCTGCTCTTCGTGGCGATGTACACACTCTTCAACAACAACACGCAGGAGCCGCAGGACATCTCGTTCAGCGAGTTCCAGAAGCGCGTCGCCGCGCAGTCGATCGTGTCGGTGAAGATCAAGGGCACGCTCTACACGGGGCCGATGAAGTCGGGCACCGAGCTGGTGCGCGCCAAGGGCCCGCCGGCCGACTCCGCGGTCCTCAAGCAGTTCACCGACGCGGGCGCCGAAGTGCGCTTCGAGCAAGAAGACCAGAACGGCATTTGGCTGTCGGTGCTCACGCAGTGGCTGCCGCTGGTGATCATCTTCGTGTTCCTGCTGTTCTTCATGCGCCAGCTCCAAGGCTCCGGCGGCAAGGCGATGACGTTCGGTAAGTCGAAGGCCAAGCTCTTGTCCGAGAGCCACAACAAGGTCACCTTCGCCGACGTCGCCGGCATCGAAGAGTGCAAGGAGGAGCTCGAGGAGATCATCGCCTTCCTCAAGGACCCCAAGAAGTTCACCAAGCTCGGCGGGCGGATCCCGAAGGGCGTGCTGATGATGGGCTCGCCGGGCACGGGCAAGACGCTGCTGGCCAAGGCGGTCGCGGGTGAGGCCGGCGTGCCGTTCTTCAGCATTTCGGGCTCCGACTTCGTGGAGATGTTCGTCGGCGTCGGCGCCAGCCGCGTGCGCGATCTGTTCGAACAGGGGAAGAAGAACGCGCCCTGCATCATCTTCATCGACGAGATCGATGCGGTGGGCCGTCACCGCGGCGCCGGGCTGGGCGGTGGTCACGACGAGCGCGAGCAGACGCTCAACCAGCTCCTCGTCGAGATGGACGGCTTCGAGTCGAACGAAGGTGTGATCATCATCGCCGCGACGAACCGTCCGGACGTGCTCGATCCCGCGCTCCAGCGCCCGGGCCGCTTCGACCGCCGCATCGTCGTGCCCCGGCCGGACCTCCGAGGCCGCCTCGGCATTCTCAAGGTGCACACCCGCCGCGTGCCGCTGGCCGACGACGTGGACCTGGACACCATCGCGCGGGCGACGCCCGGCATGACCGGCGCGGACCTCGAGAACCTGGTCAACGAGGCGGCGCTGTACGCGGCGCGGTCCAACCGCGAGCGGGTGACGATCCCCGACTTCGAAAACGCCAAGGACAAGGTCTTCATGGGCCCAGAACGCCGGTCCATGGTCATGTCCGAGAAGGAGAAGCGGAACACGGCCGTGCACGAGGCCGGGCATGCGCTCGCGGGGAAGATGCTCCCGGGCTGTGATCCCGTGCACAAGGTGACGATCATCCCGCGTGGGCAGGCGCTCGGCGTGACCTGGAGCCTCCCCGAAGAGGACCAGCTCAACCGCTACAAGAAGGAGCTCATGGACGATCTGTGCATGATGCTCGGCGGGCGCATCGCGGAGGAGCTCGTGTTCGGTGAGCTGTCGGCGGGCGCGGCGAGCGACATCGAGCGGGCAACGAAGATCGCGCGCGCCATGGTCATGCGCTGGGGCATGAGCGAGAAGCTGGGGCCGCTGGCCTTCGGCGAGCGCGAGGGCGAGGTCTTCCTGGGCCGCGACTTCGCGTCACGCCCGGACTACTCGGAAGAGACGGCGCGGCAGATCGACTCCGAGGTGCGCGGCATCGTCATGGGCGCGTACGAGCGGGCCAAGAAGCTGCTGTCGGAGAACATGGAGACGCTCAAGCGGATCTCCGACGCGCTGGTCGAGTACGACACGATCGACGGGAACGACCTCGACATTCTCGTCGCGGGTGGCCAGCTGACCCGCGAACGTCCGCCGCCGCGCGTCGTCGCCCCGACCAAGAAGGAAGACGACAAGGAGAAGAAGGGCGACAAGCGGATCCTGGACGCGCTGCAGGGCCTGCCCGGAAAGATGGAGCCGGGGAGCGCCTGAGCGAGAAGGCAGGGCGCCGCGTTCGCTACTCGCTCAGCAGGTTGAGCGCGCCGCCTTCGCCCTTCGCTTCGAAGTACTGCAGGTCCACGAAGACCGCCGCGGCGAGCACCAACAGGCGCTCGTCCGGCGTCACGCCGGGGCCCCAGGACACGCGGAAGTTGTCCTTGTCGGTGAAGATCTCGGTCAGCGCGCCGCCCCACTTCTTCTCGATCTTCGCGACCTCCTGGCCGCCCTTGGTGAAGGGGAAGGACCAGATCTTGAACAGCCCCGAGCGCATCTCCATGACGGCGCGGCCGGACGCGTCTTCGACGTCGAACTTCTTGGTCAGGACGCCAAAGCGCTGCTGCAGCGCCCCGACCAGCCGGCCGTCGGTGGTGAACACCTCGAGCCGCTGAAAGAAGAACCGAAACGGGTGCACCGCCTTGAACAGCGGCTGCCGATCCGGCCCGAAGAACGTGACCTCGAACGAGCGCCAGTGCCCGAGCACCTGCCGCACCAGGAAGCCCAAGACGCCCTTCTGCTGCTCGGCCGCGAAGCCGACCTGGGTCTTGTCCTTGGCGTAGATGCCGTACTTGTTCCGCGTCTCGAAGCCGAACAACTCCGCGAGCTCGCGCTGCTGCCGCACGTACAGCTCGTCGCGGCTGGTGAGGATCTCGGTGCCCATGGCGTCCTTCAGTCTTCCTCGCTCTTGATCTGCTCGAGCGTCTTCTTGGGGTCGAGGTACTCGGCGAACTTCCGCGTCAGGTACTTCTGCGCCTGCCCGCGGAGCAGCATGCCGGGGTCGGTGGCCTCGCCGAGGATCTTGCCCGGGGTGATCTCCAGGTTCCCGTCGAAGGTGATGCCCATGGCCTTGCCTTCCATGGTCGCTTTGATCCCGTTCCACGAGCCCTTGATGCCGTACTTGCGCAGCCAGTAGGCGAGCAGCGCTTCGATGCGGGCCTTCGCGTCGTCGACGGGTACGGCGTTGGGCACGTCGAACTTGATCATCTTCATGGTCGAGCTCCGGGAGGGCGGGGTCCTTCGAGAAAGGAGGGGAGGGGACTTCGCTTAGGTACGGCGCGCCGTCTGGTGCAGCTCGAGGACGATGCTGCCTTCCTTGAACAGGCGCACGGCGCCGGACGTCTGGCTGACCACGAGCGCCAACGCCTTCGTCCCGGCGGTGATGCTCGCCGCGGCGGCGTGTCGCGCCCCCAAGCCGAGCGGAATGCGCACGCTGTCGTCGGTCGCGGACAGGTAGCGCCCAGCGGCCAGCACCACGCCGTCCTCACGGATCACGAACGCGCCGTCGAGCACCGAGAAGTTCTTGATCGCCTCGCGGATCTTCGGGTCGAGCACGTTGCGCTCGGCCTCGGACAGGCCCTGGAACGGGTTGATCGTCAGCTGCCGGCTCTTCTCCATGACGGCGTTGTGATCGCCGATGACGATGATCGTGCCGATCGGGTGCCCTTCGAACCCTTCCTGGCCGACCTGCAGCGCGAGCTGGATCAGCGCGTCGACGACCTGGCTGTTGAACTCGTCGCCCAGCTTCACGCCTTCGATCGCCACGCGGTCGTCCAGCGACGAGCCGATGCGCATCTGCATGATCGTGTCGACTTCACGGCCGATGCGGCCGGTCAGGCACAGCACCAGATCGTTCTCCTTGAACGCGCCCTGGGCCAGCGCGGAGACGACCGCCATCTTCACGCGCTCGGTGCGGGCGTAGTCGTACGCGGGGATGACGATCGCCCGTTCTTTCTTCGCGAGCAGCTCGTTCGCCAAGGGCTCGAGCGTCACCGCGTAGATCAGCTTCTTGCGGCACTTCCGGCCTCGGAGGTCCTGCGGCGGGATCAGCTCGTCGGCGATGTAGAGGAGGTGATCGACCTCTCCCTGGCTGGCGAGGGACAGGGCGGCTTTGAGGAACTCGCGTTCGAAGCGGCTGGAGGACTCGGTCATGCGTGTGGGCCGGCAGTCTAGCGCCGTCGCGAGGCGGCTCAGCGATTCCTTTGCGGCGCGCGGACGAATCCCCGTCGACGCCCCAGCCGTGTCCGAAGCCGTCAGAGGGCCGAGCAGACTTCAGGGCGGCTGGCGACCAGGCTCTCGATGCTCTGCAGCAGCGAGTCGCATTCCAGCCGCAGCTCCGCTTCCTTTCGGCGCAGCGGCCCGTAGTGCCCCGTCGAGCCCCCGGCGACGCGCAGCATGACCGCTGCGTACTCCGCCGCGAACCCGGGACAGCCCTTGGAGAGTTCTTGGAAGCGCAGGCCGGTCGCGCCGGTGCCCCAGTTCATCCAGCTGGTGGCGTTGCAGGTGACGCCCTGCTCGTAGTCGGAGCGGAAGCAGCCGGCGGTGCTGGTGTCGTACACGTTGTAGAGGTTGACCAACTCAGGGCTGAACGCCCGCGAGTTCCAGCTCGTCTGCCAGGCGCCGGCTTCGCTCGTGTCCGACGTGTAGTTGCTGGCCGAGGTGTCTCGCCCTTCGCAGTGGCGCCCCGAGCTCTCGCGCATGCCCAGGCCGATGAGCAGCGTGAAGACGTGTCGCATGGTCTCGATGCCAGCGACGGCGTTGCTCAAATTGAGCGCCTGGTATTCGGGGGCGTAGTGCGCCAGCGCGTCGCGCCCGGCGTCGGCGCTCGCGGCGCGTCGGACGATCGCGAGATCACTTCGGGCGGGCTGGCACACGGCGCGGGCGTACGTCAGCGCCAGCCCCTTGGCGTAGCCGATCGGCATTTGCCCGCGATTGAGCCAGCGGTAGCGGTAGCACGCCGAGCCGGTCGCGAGGTTCCGCAGCGCGTCTACCGCGGCCGCCGGGTTGCCGGCGTCGGCGATTCCGGCGTCGGGGGTGCCCGCATCGGGAGCGCCCGCATCCGCCGTCGCGCCCGCGTCGGAGCCAGCGTCATGGCCCGCCCCGGCGTCGGCGTCCAAGCCAGCGTCCGTCAGCGCCCCTGCATCGCTCCCGAAGAAGGACCCGCCGTCCACGCCAGCTCCGCCCGCGTCGTCGACGAGGGACGGGAATTGGCCACACGAAGCTGTCAGCAGAACGACCAGCGAAACGGCGACCGCTGCGGAGGAGCGCATTCGTGCGGCCATAGCACGGCGACCGAGCCCGCCGCAGGAAGGGCTCAGCCGGCTACGCGTGCTCCCGCACTCGCGCGAGGACCCGCTCCCACAACGGCTCGCCGAGGCCAGCGCGGAAGTACCCCATGTGCCCGAGCGTCCGACGCCCCGGCGGCGGCGCGGGCGTCTCGAACTCCACCGGCGTGCGCGGGTAGTGCGCGAAGAATGCCTGCGCCGACACCTTGGGCGCGTACTCATCGTCCGTCGCGTTGATCGCCAGCACCGGCACCGTCACACGCTCGAACTTCGCCGCCATGCCGAGCTCCGGCAGATCGAACCAATATCGCGGCGTGTTGCAGAACCGGCGCCACTGCAGGAACACGTTCTTCGGCAGCGCTTCGCCGCCCCACAGCCACGCCGGAATGTGGTCCGTCGCCGCGAGCGCCAGCGGGCCGAGCCCGTAGAAGAACACGTTCGCCAGCGCGCGATCCTTGGCCGGCATGAAGCCGGTCCACCCCGCGCCGACCCCGAAGGCGATGAGGCCCTTCGCCTCGTTGACCCGCTCCAGCGCTCCGAAGCCTTGCCCGCCGAGGCTGTGTCCCACGACGAAGGTCGGTCCGCGCCCCAGCGCCCAGTCCACCGCCGCCGCCACGTCGACCGTCGCCCAGTCCACGAAGCTCGCCGGATCCCCGCGCAGTGGGCGTCGTCGCGACCCACCCACGCCCCGAAAGTCGAACGACAGCGCGCTGACGCCGCTGGACTGAAGAAACTCGGCGAAGCGCGCGTAGTGCCGCTGCGCGACACCCGTCGCCCCCGCGATGACGACCACCGGAGCCGACGACCCTGCGCCGAAGAAGCGCCCCGCCAGAGCGACGCCGTCGCGGGTGGTCAGCGTGACGTCCTCCGCGGCCATGACGCGCCGAGCTAACGGGAGGACCGGCCTCGCGCAACACCCCGCGCTGACGCTTCTTTCGCTCGCCCAATGTTGCTATTCGCCCCGCTCATGAACTTCGAGCTGACCGACGTCCAGCGCGACATCCAGGCCATGTGCCGCGACTTCGCCGCCAAGGAGCTGATCCCCAACGCCCGCAAGTGGGACGAAGAGCACACCTGGCCGACGGACGCGGTGAAGAAGCTCGCGGAGCTGTCGCTCTTGGGCATCGCGGTCCCCGAAGCGCACGGCGGCGCCGGCCTGGACAACGTCAGCTACGCGCTGGCCATGGAAGAGATCAGCCGTGGCTGCGCTTCCACCGGCGTGATCATGTCCGTGAACAACTCGCTCTACTGCGATCCCGTCATGAAGTTCGGGACCGACGCGCAGAAGGAGCAGTGGCTCAAGCCCTTCGCTTCCGGACAGAAGCTGGGCTGCTTCGGGCTCACCGAGCCGCAGGCCGGCTCCGACGCCGCCGCGCAGCAGACCGTCGCGGTGAAGAAGAGCGACCGGTACGTGATCAACGGTTCGAAGAACTGGATCACCAACGGCCCCAAGGCCGACGCGATCGTCCTCTTCACGATGACCAACAAGGCCGCCGGGAACAAAGGCATCACCGCCTTCATCGTCCCGACGGACAGCAAGGGCTTCCGGCGCATGCCTCCGGACAAGAAAATGGGCATCAGCGCGGCCTGGAGCTGCACGCTGTACTTCGAAGACCTCGAGGTCCCGGCGGAGAACCTGCTCGGCAAGGAAGGCGAAGGCTTCAAGGTCGCCATGAGCACGCTCGACGGCGGGCGAATCGGCATCGCCTCCCAGGCGCTGGGCATTGCGCGCGCAGCCTTCGAAGAGGCCGTGCGCTATTCCGGCGAGCGCAAGTCCTTCAACAAGTACCTGCGCGAGCACCAGGCGATTCAGTTCATGCTCGCCGACATGGCCACGGAGCTGGACGCGGCGAGGCTGCTGGTCCACCGGGCGGCGCTGCTCAAGGACAAGGGCGTGCGGCACTCGCAGGAGTCGGCCATGGCCAAGCTCTACGCGTCGGAGATGTCGAGCCGAGTCGCGAACAAGGCCCTGCAGATCTTCGGGGGCATGGGCTACTCGAAGGAGATGGACGCCGAGCGGCACGTGCGCGACGCGCGCATCACCGAGATTTACGAAGGCACCAGCGAGATCCAACGCATCGTCATCGCAGCGAACATGCTCAAGGACTGACCCACCATGATCCTCACGCTCTGCTTGTCCGTCGCGCTCGCGGCCGATCCTCCTCCGCAGTCGGACACCGTGCGCAACGCGCTCAAGGACGCGGTGGGTGGGGCCGCGCAGGCAGCCGGTGGCGAAGAAGCCAAGCCCGCAGGTCCCGACGTGTCGAAGATGCCGTTCACGCCCGAGTCCATCAAGAAGGTCATGGCCTTTTACCAGCCGCAGATCCAGGGCTGCTACGAGGAGACCTTGGCGGCCAAGAAGAAGGCCGTCGAAGGCTCGCTGATGACGAGCTTCGTGATCACCGGCGAGGGCGTCGTGAAGAACGCCAAGGTGCTCAAGAAGGGCAGCTCGCTGAAGGACGGGCAGCTGCACGGCTGTGTGGTCGCGGTGCTCTCGTCGATCTCCTTCCCGAAGCCGCCGGACGGGGCCGATCACCCGATCGAGTTCCCGTTCAACCTCAAGGCGATTCACTGAAGAGCGACGCATGGACTTCGAGCTGAGCGAGACGCAGCGGCTGATCCGCGACACGGCCCGGCAGTACGCGAAGGACGTGGTGGCGCCGCGCGCGCGGCAGACGGATCGCGAGCACCGCTTCCCGGCAGACCTCTACAAGCAAATGGGCGAGCTGGGGCTGCTCGGCGTGAACGTGCCCGAAGCGCTCGGCGGCGCGGCGGCCGGGGCGGTCAGCTACTCGCTGGCGATGATGGAGATCGCCGCTGCCTGCGCGTCGACCAGCGTGGGCATGGCCGTCACCAACATGTGCGCCGAGCTCATCACTCAGTTCGGCACCGACGAGCAGAAGGACCGGCACGTGCGCCGGCTCGTGTCGGGTGAAGCCGTCGCTGGCGCCTTCGCGCTCTCGGAGCCGCACGCGGGATCGGATCCTGGCGCGGGGAAGACCACCGCCGTCAAAGACGGCAGCCGGTGGATCCTCAACGGGACCAAGCAGTGGATCACCTCGGGGGCCTACGCCGGGGTGATCGTCGTCTGGGCGCGGACTTCGAACGACGGGAACAAGGGACTGTCGTGTTTCATCGTCGAAGGTGGCACCCCGGGGCTCACCGCCGGCAAGCCCGAAGAGAAGATGGGGCTGCGCGGGTCGAACACCGTGTCGCTCACATTCGAGAGCTGTGCGGTGCCCGAAGGCAACCTGCTCGGCAAGTTGGGTGACGGCTTCAAGCTGGCGATGACGGCGCTGGACGGCGGGCGGATCGGCATCGCCTCCCAGGCCTGCGGCGTGGGCCGCGCGGCGATCGAGGCGTCGGTGCGCTACGCGAAGGAACGCAAGGCCTTCGGCCAGCCGATCGGCGACTTCCAGGCGCTCCGGTTCATGCTCGCCGACATGCAGACGCAGCTGTCGGCGGCGGAGCTGCTCGCGTGGCGCGCGGCGGCCATGAAGGATCAGAAGCGGCCGTTCACGCGTGAGGCGTCGATGGCGAAGCTGTTCGCCAGCGAGATGTCGAACCGGCTGTGTGATCGCGCGGTGCAGATCCACGGTGGGTACGGCTACATCGACGAGTTTCCGGTCGAGCGGTACCTGCGCGATGCGCGCGTGCAGACCATCTACGAAGGCACCAGCGAAATTCAGCGCGTGGTGATCGCCCGCGAAGTGCTCAAGGCCGCAGGGTAGGGAGCCCATCATGTCCAGCCGTTCGTCGTCGTCGCTGATCGTCGGGGCGCTGCTCGTCTCGGCGCTGTTCGCCTGCGGTCAAACCAAGCCTCGCCCGATCGAAGAAGAGGACGCCGGGGTCGACGCCGGCGTGGATGCGGGCCGCCCGCGCGGGGAAGATCCAGCGACCGGGTGGCGCCAGGTGTTCGCGTACCCCGACGGCGGCATGGCCACGACGAAGCTCGGCCCTCACGTGTCGAGCGCGCCCGATCAGTTCAACCAGCCCCTGGTCGCGGCCGTGTACGTCGACCCGAGCGGCGACGGAGACTTTGGCGACAACCGCGTCGTCTTCACGCGCTGGAACGGCACGGACAAGAAGTTCCAGGACCTCAAGACCGTGGAGGTCGTCGGAGACGTGCTCCCGACCCCTGGGTCGAAGCCCAGTCGCCAGGTGAGCGTCGCCTACGACGCAACCGTCAACCGCGTGGCGGTGGCGTACGTGAAGCAGCCGGGCGAGGTCCGCCTCGCGCACTCCGCGGACGACGGCGCGTTCTTCTCGCTGTCCACGGTGTCCACCGGCAGCGGCGTCACCAGCAACCCGGTGCTCGCCCTGCGCGGGGACGTGACGCACCTGGTGTACCTGCAGGACGGCCAGCTCATCTACCGGAAGCGCACGGGGCTGATGGGCACGTTCATGAACGAGACCGCGCCGACGCCCGCGGGGCTGACCAAGGTGGTCGACGTGCCGCCGGCGCTGGTGCTCGACGGCAACGGCAACCCGGGCGTGGCGTATTTCGTTGCCGATCCCATGCCCATGTCGTTCACGGCCTCGCTCGTCTTCTGGCGGCCGGGCACGACGACGGCGACGGTGATCGCCTCGTCCGGCTCCACCGAGGTGCTCCAGCCCGCCTTGCTGATGCCGGGCGTGGCCCTGACGTACGTCGGGCAGCTGCCGCGCGTCGCCTTCCACCTGCGCAACACGCCCCGAATGTCGGCCATGGACAACACGAGCGAGCTGTTCTTCGCCGCCGCTTCGGACGCAGCGGGGACGATGTGGGGCACGCCGGTCGCGCTGCCGCGGAACGGCAACGGCATGACGTTCAACTCCACGCGCTGGTACTCGGGGCTGAGCGTCGACGCGACGGGCAAGGTCGTCGTCGCCGGGTACTTCAGCGAAGGGGGCTTCACTGGTGGGCAGTGCGGCGGGCCGAAGCTCGGCCGCAGCAATGACGGCGCGAGCTTCACCGTGTGTGCTCCGGGGGACACGCCGTACAACTTCGCCGGCGAGTGGCTCACCCTCTGGCCACACACCATGGGCGGCAAGGTGACGCTGATCTTCGCGACCGACGGCGCGCGGACGCTGGGCAACGGCACCGTGCTGGATCCCGGCGTGGTGATGTGGCGCGAGCCATAAGGCTGGCTGTCACCCGTCTGTCACGAGGCCTGTGGCCTTCCTCGACAGCGCCGGGCGGGGCTTGCGAAGCCCGCTCGGTCTGACTTGTCGGAGGTCACGCCTTGTACCTGCACGCGCTCGGTCACTTTCACCCGGCGAACATCATCGACAATGGGTTCTTGACGGGCCTGGGCATCGACACGTCCAACGAGTGGATCCTGGAGCGGGTGGGCATCCACACCCGGCACACGGTCCTGCCGCTCGACTACATCCGCTCGACGAAGAACCACGATCCCCGGGCAGCGCTGGAGGCGGCGGAGCTGTCGAACGCGCAGACGGGCGCCAAGGCCGCGACGATGGCGCTGGAGCGAGCGGGCCTGAAGCCGTCCGACATCGGCCTGGTGATCGCCGGCTCCTGCACGCCGGACGAGTGCATTCCCGCGGAGGCCAACCGGGTCGCCGAGCTGCTGGGCATCGACGCGCCCGCCCTCGACATCGCCAGCGCGTGCTCGAGCTTCTGCTCGCAGCTCTACTTCCTGGAGGGCATGCGGCCGGAGCGCCTGCCGGACTACGTGTTGGTGGTGAACCCGGACAACTCGACGCGGGTGGTGAACTACGCGGACCGCTCGTCCTGCGTGCTGTGGGGCGACGCGTCGACGGCGGCGATCGTCAGCCCTCGGGTGCCGGGCCGGTTTCGCGTCACCCAGACGTACTTGAAGGGAGATCCCAGCGGCGCCGACAAGGTCAAGGTGCCCATGGCCGGCCACTTCACGCAGCAGGGCGCCGAGGTGCAGAAGTTCGCGGTGCGCCGCGCCACCGAGACGTTCGAGGTGCTGCGCGACGCGTACCTGAAGGCAGGGGCAGGGCGCAGCCCGAGCCAGCTCACCTTGATCGGCCACCAGGCGAACCTGCGCATGCTCGAGGCGGTCGCCAAGCGCTGTGAGGTCGGCGCTGAGCGGCACGCGTACAACGTGGATCGCCGAGGGAACTGCGGCGCTGCGGGCGCTCCGTCGGTGTTCTCAGAGCGCTGGGACGACGCAGCGCTGGGCGAGGCGATCGCCATGTGTGTCGTCGGCTCGGGGCTGACCTGGGCCGGCGCGCTGTTCGAGCGCACCGAGCCCCGTCACTCCGCGGTGTAGGAGAGCCGCGTGAGGTTGAGGCGCACCGCGCCGCCCGGCTCGAGCAGCTGCAGGCGGCCTTCCTTGAACTCGTAGGAATAGAAGCCCGTCGCGGCGCGCACGGTGCAGGTGATCTGCACGCTGCCCGTGGACGACTGGGTCGCGTCGATCGGCTGGAGCACCTCGAGCACCCCTCGCGCGGTCGGGCTCATCAACGCCGTGCCCGTCGCCTTGAGCTGGGGAATTCCGTCGTAGTTGCACGTCGCCGACTTCTTGAGCTGGCTCTTGGACCAACTCCAGGTGCGCACGACGCGCGCGCACTTGGCGTTCACGCAGAGTGTCTTGGTGTCTTCCGGCTCCTGCCAGGTGCCCTCGTAGGTGTCCGGGCCGCAGGCGGAGAAGAGCGCGGCGGCTGCCGTCACGACTCGCAGCGCGCTCACTTCTTCTTCCCCTTGCCAGCGTCCTTGCCCTTGACGTCCTTGGCCGGCTCCGCGGCCTTGGGGGCGGGGAAGTTGGAGTCCAGCAGCAGCGCCGCGTCGTGCTTGAGCCGCTCGGACTTGGCCTGGGCGGCGATGGCGGTCAGCGAAGCCTTGGCGGACTCGGTCTTCACGTCGTCGAGCAGCGACAGCAGGTCCGCCCGCATCTCTTCGCCAATGGCCTCGTCGAGCGCCCACTCCTGCACGAGCGCAGCGAACTCCTTGGAGTCCTTGAGCGCGCGGTTGTCGTTGATCCGCCCGGCGATCGTCTGGAGCAACTCGTACGACAGCGCGCTGCCCTTGAGCGCGTCCTTGAGCAGGGGGACCGCCTCGGCGGACGGCACCGAGCCGATCGCCTCCGCCGCGCGACGCCAGTAACCGTAGCCGCGACCCTTCTGGTTCACCAACGCCGAGCGCAGGGCAGCCAGACCGGCCGGCGTGTTGAGGCGCGCGACGGCGGCGCTGAAGCCCGCCACGTAGTTGAGGTCGAGCTCACGCTTGGCGGCCTCGTCGCGGAGCCACGTGTGGCCTTCGGGTGACTCACAGCGGGCGAGCGCCTCCATCGCCGCGGAGCGCACGCGAATGTAGCCCTGGGGATCTTCGTTCATGTCCGTGGGGCGCTTGGCGAGCGCGAGGATCGACTTGGTCAGCGGCGGCGGGAGCTTCTTGAAGCGGGAGTTCACCAGCCGGCGCAGCACCGCCTCGCGGACGAAGGCCGACGGATCCTTGTCGAGCACGTCGATCACGGCGTTCAGCGCGGCGTCCGTCGGCAGCGCCTCGGTCGTCGCGTCCGGGTTGCCCAGCTCACCGAGCAGGTTCCACGCGGCGATGAGCCGCCACGTCGGATCCGGATCGTTCCGCGCGGCGTGCGTCCACGCGTCTTCGTTGATCACCGACGGGTTGATGCGGACCAGCGCCGCGAAGTCCTTGTTCCAGTTCACCCACTCCGGCAGCGCCGGCACGTCGAGGTCGATCTTCACCTCGGGCTTGTCGACGGTGAGCAGCTCTTCCTTCGTGTACGCCGGCTCGTTGGCGCGGTGCAGGACGATCGGCAGCTTGAAGACGAAGTGGCCCTTCTCGTCGGCGCGGTTGGGCAGCTGGCGGATCGTCACCGTGAGCTTTCCGCCGCCATACGTGAAGGTCGGGGAGATCACCGGGTAGCCCTTCTTCGTCAGCCACGCGTCCTTGAAGGGCTTGAGCTCCTTGTCCTTCTTCGTCGTCTCGAAGACGACCTTGAAGAAGTCGTCGCTGGTGACGGCCTTGAACGCGTGCTTCTCGAGGTAGGCCTTGAGCACCTTCTTGAGCTCGTTCTTACCCAGCCACGTCTCGAGCATGCGCAGCACCGCCGCGCCCTTGGTGTACGACGTGGCGTCAAACGCGTCGGCCGCCGAGGCCACCTTCGACGACAGCGCCCGCGCGCGCGGGCCGGCTTCCTGCCGGAAGTACTCTTCGACGAGCCAGCGGGTGTTGAGGATCTCCGCTTCTT
Source organism: Myxococcaceae bacterium (assembly GCA_022842905.1). Lineage (GTDB taxonomy): Bacteria > Myxococcota > Myxococcia > Myxococcales > Myxococcaceae > JALHOS01. Next base: position 57,754 of record JALHOS010000003.1, read on the forward strand.
CGTTGTCGTTGTACGAGTCGAGCGCCTTCATGCCCAGGTACTGGGCGAAGCCTTCGTTGAGCCAGGTCTCGTTCCACCACGCGCAGGTGACGTCGTTGCCGAACCACTGGTGCGCCAGCTCGTGGGCGAGCAGCGAGACGATCGGCGTGCGGCTGTTCTGATCGTTCTTGTGATCCAGCACGACGCGGCTCTCGCGCTGGAAGATGAGGCTCGCGTTCTCCATGCCCGCCCAGATGAAGCGGGGCAGCACCACGACGTCGGCCTTCTTCCACGGGTACTTCACGCCGACCAAGCCGGCTTCGGTGCGCAGCACTTCCTTGAGCGCGTCTTGGGCCACGAACGCGCGCTCCTTGGAGCCGGGGACCACCCACAGCGTCGCGGGTGGATCGTCGGACGCGACCACCGCCTCGAACTTCCCGACGGCCAGCGCGAACAGGTACGTGGAGATCGGCTCTTCCTGCGACCACTCCACGCGGCGCAGGTTCTTGCCCCCTTCGGAGTACGCCTCGTCCTTCGTCTTCGCGCCGTTGGACAGCACCGTGTAGGCCGAGTTGACGACCGCGGAGAGCTCGAACGCCGCCTTGTCCGCCGGCTCGTCGTTGCAGGGGAAGAAGCG
>JALHOS010000004.1 GCA_022842905.1 Myxococcaceae bacterium
GCGACTGCTTCACGCTCGACGCCGCCTGCGCGTCGTCGCTGTACGCGGTGGCCTTGGGGTGTGAGGCGCTCGAGCGGGGCGCGCTGGACGCGGTGCTCGCCGGCGGCGTGTCGCGACCGCAGGCGCTCTACACCCAGGTGGGCTTCACGCAGCTCAACGCGCTCTCGCCGACGGGTCGCTGCGCGCCGTTCGACCGCCGCGCCGACGGCCTGGTGGTGGGTGAAGGCGCGGGCCTGGTGCTGCTGATGCGCCTCGAGGACGCGGAGCGGACTGGCCAGCGAATCCTCGCCGTCATTCGCGGCGTCGGCCTGTCCAACGACGTCGGCGGCAGCCTGTTGTCGCCGGACTCCGAAGGCCAGCTGCGCGCCATGCGGCAAGCGTACGCGCAGGCGGGCTGGACGCCGGACGACGTGCAGCTCGTCGAGTGCCACGGCACCGGTACGCCGCGCGGTGACGCGGTGGAAGTGGAGAGCCTGGCGACGCTGTGCAGCGAAGCGAAGGCGCGGCCAGCGTGGGTCATAGGCTCGGTGAAGAGCAACGTCGGCCACCTGCTGACTGCGGCGGGCGCGGCGGCGCTGGCCAAGGTGCTGGCGGCGCTCGAAAACCGCGCGCTGCCACCGACGGCCAACTTCGCGGCTTCGTCGAAGAGCGCGGCGCTCGACGCGACGCCGTTCCGTGTGCTCGAGCAGGAAGAGCCCTGGCGTCCTGGCCCCAGCGGGCGGCGCCGCGCGGCGGTGAGCGGCTTTGGGTTCGGCGGCATCAACGCGCACCTGCTGCTCGAGGAGTACCAGCCGGGAGCGCGAGCGGAGCCCGTGAGGCAGCCCGCGCCTCCGGTCGCGGTCGCCATCGTCGGCATCGCCGCGCATGTCGGTGCCCACGCCTCACGCGGGGCCGTCGAAGCCGCCGCGTTCCGGCCGCAGCGACTGGTGGGACCCCAAGGGTCCGTCGAGGCGTTCGACTTCCCGCTGGGCACCTTCCGCATTCCCCCGGCCGAGCTCGAGCAGCTCTTGCCGCAGCAGCTGCTCGCGCTGAAGGTGGCCGCGGAGGCCTGGGCGGACGCGGGGCAATCGGCGCGGGGCGCGAAGAGTCGAGCCGGCGCGGTCTTCGGCCTGTCGCTCGATCCGACGACGACGAACTTCCACTTGCGCTGGCGAAGGCTGCGGACCGACCTCCCGGCCCTCGACGCGACGCGCACGTTGGGCGCGCTCGGCGGCATCGTCACCAGCCGCATCGCCCGAGAGCTGCAGCTGGGTGGACCGAGCTTCGGCGTCGCGAGCGAAGACACGTCTGGGCTGCGCGCGCTCGAGGTCGCCGCCCGCGCGCTCGAGCGTGGTGACGTCGACGTCATGCTCGCCGGCGGTGTGGAGCTGGGGTGCGATCCACGCAGCGCGCTGGCGCTCGGGCGGCTGCGGCAGCTCAGCGCCGACGGCTCAGCCAAGCCTTTCGAAGCCGACAGCCCTGGCGCCGTCGTGGGTGAAGGCGCGGTCGCGCTCGTGCTCAAGCGCCTGGACGACGCGCGCAAGGACGGCGATCGCGTCTACGCCGTCGTCCGCGGCATCGCCGGCACCGCGGGCGAGGGGCGAGTCGAGCGTGCCCTGCAGGCAGCCCTCACCGAGGCGGCGCACACACCGCAGCGCGTCGGGCTGCTGGTCGGGCACGGGAGCGGTGCGCCCCGCGAAGACGCCGAAGAGCTTCGAGCGACGCGAGCGGTCTTCGGCGACGGCCCCGAGCCCAGCGTCGCGCTCTGCGCCCCGTCCGCGCAGCTGGGCTCGACCGGCGCGCCGTCGAGCTTGGTGTCGACCGCCGTCGCGGCGCTCGCGCTGCACCACCACCTCATTCCGCCGCTCCCCGAGCTCGCCTCACTCGAGCAGCCCGGCGCACTGCACACCGCGCCGACCGCTCGGGCCTGGTTCCGCAACCGCGCTGACGGCCCGAGAGTGGCGGCGGTGACGTCACTCGGCGTCGACGGCACGGCCATGGCGTGTGTGCTCGAAGGCGTCGACGACGCGCTGTCTTCCGCGCCTCCGGAGCCCACGCGGCCGAGCGCGCTCTTTCTGCTCAGTCACGACGCGGACACGCAGGCCCTGAGGGACCTGGCGCTGGGCGAGGGCTCGCTCTCGTCGCTGGCTGCCCAGTGGCACGAGCGCCGCCCGGCTGGAGCTCCGACGCGCCGCGCAGTGGTCGCGACGAGCCGAGCACACCTGCTGGCGTCGCTGGACAAGCCGCACCGCCCCGCCGAAGCCCTGCGCGGCGAGGTCGGCTTCGTGTTCCCGGGCTCGGGCAACCACTTCGTGGGCATGGGCGTCGACCTGACGGCGGCGATCCCTCAGCTCGAGCGCAGACTCGACGCGGAGTGCCTGCAGCTGGCGGATCAGGTGATGCCGCGCTTCGTCCAGCCCTGGCGCGCAGACTGGCGAGCCGGCTGGCCAGACGCCGCCCTCGCGCAGCTCGGCGCGCTCCCTACGCGACTCATGTTGGGGCAGGTCATGCACGGGGTGGTCGTCAGCGACGCCCTGCGACTCTTCGGCGTCGAGCCCACGGCGTGGCTCGGCTACAGCCTGGGCGAGTCGGCGGCGCTCTTCGCGTCGCGGGCCTGGACGGATCGCGACCTCATGTTCGCGCGCACCATGGCGTCACCGCTCTTTCGGACCCAGCTGTGTGGGCCGAACGAGGTGCTCCGCAGCGCCTGGGGCCGCGGCGACTGGCGCGTCGTGGTGGTGGGCAAAGACGCCGCCGCCGTACGGAGCGCGCTCGCGGGCACCGCAGCGCTCCTCATCGTCAACGCGCCTGGCGAGTGTGTCGTCGGCGGCCTGCCGGAGGACGTCGCCGCGACGCTCGAGGCGCTCGACACCGATGGAATCCCCATTGACGGGGTGCCGACGGTGCACCTGCCGGCGATGGAAGCGGTGGCCGCCGACTACCGCGCGCTGCACGTGCTGCCGAGCCACGCCATCGCCGGGCGCGTCTACAGCGCGGCGTGGGCGCGGCCGTACGAGCCTTCCCCCGAGCGCTGCGCGGACAGCATCGTCGACGACGCACGGCACGGCTTCGACTTCACCCGCGTCATCGAGCGGGCGTGGGAAGACGGCGTGCGGATCTTCGTGGAGCCGGGGCCCGGAGCGTCCTGCACGCGGATGATCGGCCGCATCTTGAAGGACAAGCCGCACCTGGCCGTGTGCGCGGACCAGCGGGGCACCGACGGCTACACCGGCCTGCTCGAGGCGCTTGGGAAGCTGGCGGAGTGTGGGGTCGCCGTGTCACTCGAGCCGCTCTACGGGTGCGCCGGCGCGCAGAGCAGCTCCTCGGTCAACGTCGCGGTGCGCCGCCTGCGCGTGGGCACGCCACCACCGCCACGAGAGCCAGTGGCCGCCGAGCCTTCGTCGCAACGTCCTCTTCACGACGCCGCTCGCTCGACGAACTCAGACAGCACGGCAGTCGAGGCGGAGGCCGCTGGCCTCGCGTCCTCGCGTGAACCATCGACGGCTCGGCTGTCGCCCGCGACGACGCAGACGGCCGAAGCCCACGCGCTGTACCTTCGCTTCGCACAACAGTCGCACGCGCTCATGGCGCAGCTGATCGCGAAGGGGGCCGTGCCTGGTGGCGAAGGCGACGCGTCGGCGCCGCTCGGTGCTCCGTCAACTACCCAGGTCGTGGCGCCCCAGACGCTCCGCGCGGACATCGTCTTCGACCGCGAGCAGTGCCTGGCGCTGGCGCGAGGCAAGGCAGCACCGCTCCTCGGCGCGCACTTGGGCCAGGCCGACGCGTACCCCACTCGGGTCCGCCTACCCGACGAGCCGCTGATGTTGGTGGATCGCATCGTCTCCATCGAAGGAACGAAGGGGCAGCTCGGCGCTGGGCGGGTGGTCACCGAGCACGACGTGCTGCCCAACGCCTGGTACCTGGACGGAGGCCGCGCGCCGGTCTGCATCAGCGTCGAGGCTGGACAAGCAGACCTGTTCCTCTCCGGGTATTTGGGGATCGACCTGGAGACGAAGGGCGAGCGCGTCTACCGCCTGCTCGACGCGAAGATCGTCTTCCACCGCGACCTGCCTCGGGTCGGCGAGACGATTCGCTACGACATTCGAATCGATCGCTTCATTCGCCAAGGCGACACCTGGCTCTTCTTCTTCCGCTTCGACGGGACGATCGCGGGGCAGCCGTTCATCACCATGTACGACGGCTGCGCGGGCTTCTTCAGCGCCGAGCAGCTCGCGTCGGGCAAGGGCATCGTCGCGGAGGCCGCTGCCGCGCCGGGGCCTCGGCGCCGCAACCAGGACGGGACTGAAGCAAGCGCCCTCCCCGCCCAGCCCTTCGCACCGATGACGTTGAACGAGACGCAGGTCGATGCGCTGCGCACGGGCTCGCTCGAGCGCGCGTTCGGAGCGTCGTTCGCCGGGCGCACGCTCGCGCCGGCGCTCCGGCTGCCAAGCGGGAAGCTCAAGCTCATCGATCGAATCCTCGAGCTCGACGCGAAGGGCGGGCGCTGGGGCCTGGGCGTCGTGCACGGCGAGGCCGACGTTCACCCCGACGACTGGTACCTGACCTGTCACTTCATCGACGACCACGTCATGCCCGGCACGCTCATGTACGAGTGCTGCCTGCACGCGCTGCGGGTGCTGCTGCTGCGCATGGGCTGGCTGACGGACGACGCCGACGCCGGCGTGCACTTGGCCCCCGTGCCCGGCGTTCCAAGCCAGCTCAAGTGCCGCGGCCAGGTCATCGCCTCGACGAAGAAGGTCAGCTACCGCGTGGAGCTGCGAGAGGTCGGCGTCTGCGACGGAGAGCCGTACGTGCTGGCGACGGCGAGCATGTACGCCGACGGCAAGCACGTGGTGGCCATGGACAACATGTCCGTGCGCGTCGTGGGGCTCGAGCTGGGGGCGCAGCCGAGCGAGCCCAAGCGAGCCTCGACGCCACCGCCCGCCTTCACGCGCGCGCAGATCCTCGCGTACGCCGAAGGGAATCCGTCGGAGGGCTTCGGCGAGCGGTACCGACCGTTCGACGCCGGCCGCCGCCTCGCGCGCCTGCCGCGCCCGCCGTTCCTCTTCTTGGATCGCGTGCAGAGCGTCGACGCGCCGCCGTGGGTGCTCAAGCCGACGGGCTGGGTGGAGGGTGCGTTCGACGTCGATCCACACGCCTGGTACTTCAAGGCCAATCGTCAGCGCAGCATGCCGTTCTCGGTGCTGCTCGAGGCGGCGCTCCAACCCTGCGGCTGGCTCGCGGCGTACGTCGGCTCGGCGCTCACCAGCGAGATCGACCTGCACTTCCGCAACCTCGACGGCGAGGCGGTGCAGCACGCCGAGGTCTTCCCGGACGCGGGCACGCTCACCACCCGCGCGCGGATGACGAAGACGAGCATGGCCGGCGGGATGATCCTCCAGGAGTTCGACCTGGAGGTGCTGCAGCGCGGCGCGCTGGTCTACTCAGGCACGACGGGCTTCGGCTTCTTCCCTTCGGAGGCGCTGGCCCAGCAGGTGGGTGTCCGCGGCGCGGCGTTGTGGAACTTCGGGAACAGCACGCCGGCGCCGCTGCGGTTCACCGGGCCGACGACGCCGGAGGACGCTGGGCGCGCGCTCCTCGAGCCCGACGCGCTGCACCTGCCTGCGCCGGTGTACGCGATGAGTGACACGCTCGAAGCGCTGAGCCTGTCCGGCGGGCCGCACGGGCTGGGCTTCGTCACCACGACCCAGCGCGTCGATCCGAACGCCTGGTACTTCCACGCGCACTTCTTCCAAGACCCGGTGCAGCCTGGCTCGCTGGGACTCGAGGCGCTGGTGCAGGCGATGAAGCTGTACGCGCTCGAGCGCTTCCCGCGCCTCGCCACGAGCCACCGCTTCCAGAGCATGCCGGTCGGCCACGCCCACCGCTGGCAGTATCGCGGGCAGGTGATTCCGGCGAACCGGCAGGTCACCGTGCAGGCCGTCATCAAGCGCGTCGACGACGGGCCTGCGCCGTTGATCGTGGCCGATGGGCAGCTGGCGGTGGACGGGAAGCTCATCTACCGCATGGTCGACTTCGGGCTGCGGCTGGTGCCGGCCTGACGCGCAGCGCTGGCAGCGCCACCGAGCCCGTCACGCCTGCGGGCTGACCTGGCGCCGCCGAAGCGTGATAAGCCCGAACCCAACCAGCGCGAGGGCCGCGACGATGGAGCTCGCCCACGCCGTGGTCTGCCCGCAGTCCCCGCGCGTCGTCAGCCCGGAGAGCAGCAGCACCGGGTGGAACGGCAGCAACAGAAACGGCGCCAAACGCCGCGCCAGCTTCGCTTCTTTCCGCACGACCGCCTGCCAGATGAGGACGACGGCGCAGAGCAGGAACGACCCCAGCGCGATGAGGTCCGCTCGGGCCATGGCGTCGGCGGCCTCCGGCCCCGGGGAGCACGCCCAAGCGGCGCCGGGCACCCACGCGGCGGAGCTCACGACACGCTGGACGAGTCGACCGTTCATGACGCCCAAGCCTACTCCGCGAAGGTGATCGTCCACTCCGCAACCTCGCCGCGGATCATCGTCTCCACGACGTCACCCACGCGCTTGCCGAGCATGGCGCGGCCCAGCGGCGACTGCGGCGAGACGACGTAGAACAGCCCGTCCCCGTCCGGCCCGCTGAGCTCTTCCCCCGCACCCGCCGGCGCCAGGAACAGCGTCTTGCCCGTCTCGCCGTCTTCGATCTCCACCAGCGAGCCCACGGCGATCGGCTCGCTCTTGCGGAACGGCCGCGGCTTGAACCCGGACACGGCCTCGACGGCGGCGATCGCCGCCAGCGCGCGATCTTTCGTCGCCTTGGCCAGGTTGACCGCCCGCGGAGCGCCCGACCGCGCTTCGCCCTGGGCTTCGTCGGCGAAGCGCACGGCCTGGTTCGCCGCAGTCTGAAGCTTGGTCGCCAGCTGGGTCAGCAGGAAGGTCTTGTCCATGCCTGGACGACACCACGACGTGACGAGGCGTCAACTTTCAGCGGCCCGCGCCCACGGGTGAACCACCCAAGGAGCGCAGGCCATTCCATGCGCTTTTTCGACGGCAGCGCGGCCGCACTTGCTGCTACGAGCGGCGGCCCGCCAGACCACTGGCGCCCCTTGGGTCCATGCGCTGGTCCAACGTCATGCTGGAAGCCGTCGCCTCCGAGCTCCCCGACGAGCGGGTGTCGACGCGTTCGCTCGAAGCCCGACTTGGCCCGCTGTACGACGCGCTGCACCTGCAGGCTGGCCAAGTCGAAGCGCTCACCGGCATCATCGAGCGGCGCATGTGGCCCACGTCGCCGCGCCGGAGCATGGCGGACTGCGCGGCCGCCGCGGCGAAGAAGGCTCTGGACGCGTCTGGCATCGCCGCCGACCAGCTGGGCGCCGTGCTCTACGCCGGCGTGTGCCGCGACAATTTGGAGCCCGCGACCGCCTGCGCGGTGGCCGAAGCGCTGGGCGTGGCGGGCGATGCGATCGTCGCCGACGTGTCCAACGCCTGCTTGGGCGTGCTCAACGGCATGGTCGACGTCGCCAACCGCATCGAGCTGGGGCAGATCGACGCGGGGCTGGTGGTGTCTGCCGAGAGCAGCCGGGAGATCGTCGACGCCACCATCACCCGGCTCAACGCCGAGCCCACCCACGAGCGCTTTCGCCTGGGCCTGGCCACGCTGACCGGCGGCAGCGGCGCGACGGCCGTGGTGCTGACCCGCGCAGGCTTCGGGGACTCGGAGCACCGGCTGGTGGGCGGCGTGGCGCTGGCGGAGCCCAAGCACCACCGCATTTGCCGCTGGGGCCCGACGCAGGGCCTGCTCGGCGAGACGGTCAACGTCATGGACACCGACGCCTCCCAGGTGCTCGAGCACGGCGTGGCGCTGGGAGCGCGCACGTGGGAACGCTTCCTCACCGAGCTGGGCTGGCGCGGCAGCGACGTGGACCGCGTCATCTGCCACCAGGTGGGCGCGGGGCACCGCACCGAGGTGCTCGCCACCATCGGCGTCGACGAGTCGAAGGACTTCTCGACCTTCCAGACGCTGGGGAACATGGGCACCGCGTCGGTCCCCGTCACGCTCGCGCACGCGCAGGCGCAGGGCTTCATTCGCGCGGGCCAGCGCGTGGGGCTGCTCGGCATCGGCTCGGGCCTCAACTGCCTCATGCTCGGCGTCCACTGGTGAGCCATGACCTTCGACGTCACCCCGTTTCGTGAGGAGTACCCCTGGCAGGGCAAGTACCTGGACGTCGGCGGCGGCGTGCGCATGCACTACCTCGACGAAGGCCAGGGTGACGTGCTGGTCATGCTCCACGGCAACCCGACCTGGAGCTTCTTCTGGCGGCACCTCGTCAAGGCCTTCTCCGGGAAGTACCGCGTCATCGTCCCGGATCACGTCGGGTGTGGGCTGTCCGACAAGCCCGGGGACGCGGCGTATTCGTACCGGCTCGATCGCCGCGTGGACGACGTGGAGAAGCTGCTCGCGCACCTCGGCATCTCCGACAAGGTGACGCTCGTCCTCCACGACTGGGGCGGGATGATCGGCATGGCGTACGCGTCGCGAAAGCCAGAGCGCATCGCCCGGCTGGTGGTGCTGAACACCGCGGGCTTCGGGCTGCCTGAAGGCCGAACGCTGCCGTGGCAGATCGGCCTCGTCCGCTACGCGCCGTTCTTCCCGGTGCCGGTGCGCGGCTTCAACGCGTTCTCGCGCGGCGCGCTCTTGACGTGCAGCACGAAGCCGGAGCGGCTGACACCCACGATTCGCGCGGCATACCTGGCGCCTTACGACAGCTGGGCCCACCGCATCGCCGTGCAGCGCTTCGTCGAGGACATTCCACTGAAGGCGGGGGACCCGAGCTGGGCGACGGTGAAGGCCGTGGCCGACGGGCTGGGCCGCTTCGACGCGACGCCCACGCTCATCTGCTGGGGCGAGCAGGACTTCGTGTTCGACGACGCGTTCCTCTCGGAGTGGCGGCGCCGCCTGCCGAAGGCCGAAGTGCACACCTTCCCGGACGCCGGGCACTACGTGCTCGAGGACGCGCACGAGCGCATCGCCCCGCTGGTCCAACGTTTCCTGGACGACCACCCGCTGACTGGAGCGCGCGCGTGACGACGACCACCGCCAACATCGCGTCCCACCTGGAGGCCATGGCCGCGCTCGAGCCCAAGCGCGCGGCGATCATCGCGCCGGCCGGCAGCAGCGGCGGGACGACGCGGTGGCAGCGGCTGTCCTTCGACGCGCTTCAGCGCAGCAGCGACGCCTACGCCCATGGGCTGACGAAGCTCGGCGTGGGCCCCGGCGTGAAGACGGTGCTCATGGCGCCGCCGGGCCTCGAGTTCTTCGGGCTGGTCTTCGGGCTCTTCAAGTGTGGGGCGATCGTCGTGCTGATCGACCCGGGCATCGAACGGCAAGCGCTGCTCCAGTGTCTGGACGAAGTGCGCCCGCAGGCCTTCGTGGGCGTGCTCAAGGCGCAGCTCGCGCGGCGGCTCTTCCCCAAGCCCTTCGTCGACACCAAGACGGTCATCACGCTGGGGCCTGCGCTCCTCGGCGGGCATTCGGCCGAGCAGGTTCGCGCGCTGGGCGGCAGCGAGCCCTTCGCGATGACGGCGCCGACCGACGGGCAGCCGGCGGCCATTCTCTACACGTCGGGCAGCACCGGCGTGCCCAAGGGTGCCGTCTACACCCACGACATGTTCGACGCGCAGGTCCGCACCATTCGGCGGACGTACGGCATCGCCCCCGGCGAGGTCGACCTGGCCACCTTCCCGCTGTTCGCGCTCTTCGGACCGGCGCTGGGCATGACGGTGGTGCTGCCGGACATGGACTTCCGCTTCCCGGCGAAGGCAGACCCGGCGCACCTGGTCGAGGCGATCCGAACGCACCGCTGCACCACCATGTTCGGCTCACCCGCGCTGGTGGACAACCTGGGGCGCCACGGCCTGGAGCACGGCGTCACGCTGCCCACGCTGCGGCGGGTGCTCTGCGCCGGGGCGCCGGTGCGGCCGGACGTGCTCGAGCGCATGCAGCGGCTGCTGGTCGGAGACGCCCAAGTGCACACACCGTTCGGCGCGACCGAGTCGCTGCCGGTCGCCTCCATCGGCAGCCGCGAGGTGTTGACGGAGACGGCCCGCGGCGCGGCGAGCGGCCAGGGCCTGTGCGTGGGCCGGCCGGTGCAAGGGGTCACCGCGCGGATCATTGGCATCAGCGACGAGCCGATCGCCACGTGGTCCGACGAGCTGCAGGCGCCGCAGGGAGAGATCGGCGAAATCTGCGTCGCCGGCACGCAGGTGACGCACAGCTACCACGCGCGGCCCGAGGCGACCGCTGGGGCCAAGATCCGCTCCGGGGACCTCGTCATTCACCGCATGGGTGACGTGGGGTACTTCGACAAGCAGGGCCGGTTGTGGATGTGCGGGCGCAAGGGACACCGCGTGGAGACGGCGCAGGGAACGCTCTTCACGGTGCCGATCGAAGAGGTGTTCAACACCCACGCGCAGGTCAAGCGCACCGCGCTCGTCGGCGTGGGCCCGCGTGGCCAGCAGCGCCCGGTGCTGCTCGTCGAGAAAGAAGCGCATGCGTCGACGCCCGACGACGTGTTGCTGGCGGAGCTCCGCGAGCTGGGCCAGCGAATTCCAGCGACGCGACCGGTGACGGACCTGCGGATCTTCCGCGGCACCTTTCCGGTCGACCGGCGGCACAACGCGAAGATCGAACGCGAGAAGCTGGCCCGGCAGCTCGAAGCTGAAGAAGCCAAAGCATGAAGGCGCTGGTGACTGGCGGCGGTGGTTTCCTGGGCTCCGCGCTGGTGCGCGCCCTGCTCGCCAAAGGTGAGGCCGTGCGCGTGTTGGCCCGCGGCGAGTACCCCGAGCTGGCGAGCCTGGGCGCCGAGTTGGTCAAGGCCGACATTCGTGACGCGGCGGCGACGGCGAAGGCCTGCGAAGGCATGGACGTGGTGTTCCACACGGCGGCGAAGGCCGGCGGCTGGGGCGATCCACGCGAGTTCGAGGCGATCAACGTGCAGGGCACGCTCAACGTGCTCGCGGCGTGTCGCGCGGGCCGCGTCCCGCACTGCGTCTACACGAGCTCACCGAGCGTGGTGCACGCCCACCACGACGTCGAAGGCGGGACCGAGGCGCTGCCCTACCCCGCGCGCTACCTCGCTCACTACCCACGCACCAAGGCACTCGCGGAGCAGGCGGTGCTCGAGGCCGCCGACGCGGACCTCGAGACCATTTCCCTGCGCCCGCACTTCATCTGGGGCCCGGGCGATCGCCACCTGCTGCCGCGGCTGCTCGCGCGCGCCAAGGCCGGGCGGCTTCGACAGGTCGGCCACCGCGACGTGAAGACCGACACCATCTACGTGGACAACTGCGTCGACGCGCACTTGAGCGCTTGGGACGCGCTGCGCGCCGGCAAGCCGGTCAGCGGCAAGCCGTACTTCGTCAGCGACGACGCGCCGATCGGCGTGTGGACCATGGCCAACCGCATGCTGGCCGCGGCGGGGGCGGGTCCGGTCGGTCGCCCGGTGCCGGCGTGGCTGGCGTACGGACTGGGCGCGACGCTCGAAGCCGTGCACAGGCTGTTCGGTCTGCAGAAGGAGCCGCTGATGACGCGCTTCGCGGCGTCCGAGCTGTCCCACGCGCAGTGGTACGACATCTCCGCGGCCAAGCGTGACCTGGGCTACGCGCCGCGCGTGTCGATCGACGAAGGGCTGCGGCGCCTGGCCGCGTCCTTCGCCTGACCGACAGTCAGTGGAGTGGAAAGAAGAAGGTGCGCCCGAGTGGAGAGGCCACGTCGAATCATCGATCCATAGTCGATTGCGTCTACCGTTCCGCCACGGCCCGATGGAGTCGGGCCGGCTGGATTCGAACCAGCAAATGTCCCTTGCGAGACGAGGCTTGTAGGGCCTCCCCGGCCGGGCGCGGGGCCGCCTGACGGTAGATTCCGCGCGACACTGACCGAGCACGCCTTCAGCGGGCCGGACGAGCGCGAGCCCACGCGAGCAGGAACTCACCCAGCGGCTCGATCGCCCCTTCGACGAGCAGCGCCGGAGACGCCTCCGCCCAGCACATCTCCACCTCGAAGCGCCCGTCGCCCAGCGGCTGCACCCGCGCTTCGTGAAAGCCGACGTACCGGCGCACGTACGGGTGCACCGCTTTGTAGATGGCTTCCTTGAGCGCGAAGGTCCGCTGCACGGCCGGCCACTGCTCGGGCTCCGTCAGGCGTTGCACCACGTCGAGCTCCTCGGGCCGCAGCACCCGCTCGGCAATGCTCATGCGCGCGCGCCCGTCGCCGCCCTCCACGTCCACGCCGATGGAGCCGTCGGCAGCAGCGGCGACCAGCGCCACGGCCAACGGCCGCTTGTGCGACACCGACACGGTCCACCCAGGCGGCGCGACCGGCTCTCCCCGCGCTCCCACGCCCAACACCCCGTCGAGTCCGAGGGACCCCGCCGCGCGCCGAAACGCGAGCCGTCCGCCCACGAAGTCGGTGCGCCGAAACCCTTCGAGCTCGAGCGCCGCGGCGCGCTCTTCCGGCGCGAGCTGGGCGAGGACGTCGGCCGGGACCTCGTCGCGCTCGCTGGGAATGTGGACGCCCACCAGCAGCCCCACTGGCAGCCGCCGCTCGAACGCCACCTCGAAGTTCGCCACGCAGGCGCTTCTGGCACGACCGGCTGGTGGCTTTGAAGCGAACGTCAAAGACACCGTCCCCGCCCAGGGCTAGCGTCACTTCGTCGTGAAGCGCCTCTTCGACAAGCGCGTCGTCCTGTTCACCGGGAAGGGTGGCGTCGGGCGGTCCACCATCACCGCGGCGCTGGCGAAGGCCGCGGCGAAGGAAGGCAAGCGCGTCCTCGTCACCGAGGTAGGCGACGACCCCAACGACTACTCGCCGTTGGCCCGGCACTTCGGCCGCGACCGGCTGCCGCTGGGCGTCGAAGAGCTGGCCCCCGGCATTCGCGGCGTGATGTTGCTCGCGCGCAGCGGCCAAGAAGCCTTCATGCGCTCGGTGCTGCGCAGCGCCACCCTCGCCCGCGCGGCGATCGGCAACGACGCGATTCGCAGGCTGCTCTCGGCAGGCCCTTCGTTCCGCGAGATGGGCGTCTTCTTCCAGCTGCTGACGTACCTGCGGGAGCCAGGCAAAGGCGGCGCCCCAGAGTACGAGCTGATCCTCATCGACATGCCGGCGACCGGGCACACGCTGTCGCTCACCGGTCTGCCGCAGGTGCTGCTCAACTTGTTGCCGCGCGGGCCGATCGCCGACGCGCTCCGCGAAGGCCAGACGTACCTCAACGACCCGGCCAAGGCGGCGGCCTACGTGGTGGTGCTCCCCGAGACGCTGCCGGTCACCGAGTGCTTCGAGCTGCTCCACGGCCTCGAGCGCACGCGCATGAACGTCGGCGGCATCTTCTTGAACCGCGTTCCACAGGATCCGTTCACCGAAGAAGAGCGCGCGGCCCTCGAAGGGCTGCTCAAGCGCACCCCCGCGCTGGGCAACAACGGGTTCCAGCGCGCCGTCGTCGCCAAGCGGGAGCGGGCGCGGCTGTTGGCCGGGACGCCGCTGCCGGTCTTCCAGATTCCGGACCTCGGCGACCAGGGCCTGCTGGAGGCGATGGGCCGGGCGCTCGACGGCATTCGCCCAATCGAGCGTCAAGGAGGGGCCGCGTGACGCCGCTCCCTCCCCGGCTGGGCCAGCTCATCAAGCACCGCCGCGTCATCGTCTGCTGTGGCGCTGGCGGCGTCGGGAAGACCACCACCGCGGCGGCGCTGGCGTTGGCCGGAGCGCGAGCCGGACGCCGGGTGCTGGTCCTGACCATCGACCCGTCGAAGCGGCTGGCCGAGACGTTGGGCGTCTCTCGCAACCCGCCGACGCCGGTGTCACTGCCGCCGGACCGCCTCGCCGCCGCTGGCATCACCCCGCCGGGCTCGCTCGACGCGTGGATGCTGGACCCCAAGCTCATCGCCGACGAGTCGGTGCGCCGGCTGACGAAGACGAAAGAGGACGCGGACCGGGTGCTGAACAACCGCATCTACCAGCAGATCAGCGCCATGGTCGCCGGCATGCACGAGTACACGGCCATGGAGGCGCTGCACCGCTTCGTCACCCAAGGCCGGTACGACTTGGTCGTGCTCGACACGCCGCCGTCTCGGCACGCGCTGGACTTCCTCGAAGCGCCGCGACGGCTGTCCGCGCTCATCGAAGGCAAGGCGCTGACGGCGTTCCTTCCCAAGAGTGACAGCATGGTGGCCCGCGCCGCGTCGAAGCTCGTCGAGAAGATCCTCGGCGCCATCTTCGGCCAGGACTTCGCCCAGGAGTTCATCGGCTTCCTGGTGACGTTCACCGGCATCTTCCAGTCGCTGACGCTCGACGTGCGCACCATGCGCGAGTTCCTCTCGGGCGACGACGTGGCGTTCCTGCTCGTCGCCTCGCCGGCGCCGGCCATGCTCGCCGAGGCGTACTTCTTCCACGACAAGACCCGGGAGCTGGGGCTCCCCTTCCGAGGCTTCGTGCTCAACCGCAGCCAGGCCCGCGCCAGCGCCTTGCCGTTCCCCGACGCCGCGTGGCTCGGCCCCGACGCGCCCGCCGCCGCCCTCGCCGCGCTGCCGAAGCTCCAGGCGCTGGCCGAAGTGGAACGCCAGCACGCCGCGCGCGATCAAGACCTGGTCCGCCAGCTCCAGCAGAAGGCCGGCAGCGCGGGCGCGGTGCACCCACTGCCCGAGCTCCCGCAAGGCGCGGACGACATGGGCACGCTGCTGGCGATCGCCGAGTCGCTGGCCAACGAGTAGCGCCGTGCAGCTCGCGGCGCTCTGCCTGCCCGCCTGCTTCGACGACGTCCCTGGCCAGCTGCGGCGCGTCGACGAAGCGCTCGCGCAGCTCTCCCCCGGGAGCCTGGCCCTGCTCTCCGAGGCGGCGCTGACGGGCTACGTGTCGCCCAGCTTCGACTTCGACCTCAGCCGCTTCGCCGAAGCCCGCGGCGGCCCCACCGAGCGCGCACTGGCGGCCCTCGCGCAGAAGCACGGCGTGCACCTGGTCGGGCCCGTCGTCGAACGAAGCGAAGGCGGCGCGCTGCACAACGGCCTGGTCGGCTTCGACGCGTCGGGGAAGGAGTGGCTGCGCTACCACAAGCGACACCCGTGGTACCCCGAGCACTGGGCGGCTGCGGGCGAGCTGCCGTGGCCGCGCGCCCGGCTGGGAGACCTCACCTTCACCGCCGCCGTCTGCTTCGACGTGCACTTCCTGGCGGACGAGGCCGCCGACGTGCTCGCGGAGGTCGACGTGCTGCTCTTCTCGAGCGCGTGGGTCGACGACGGGCCGGTGGACGGAAAGGCGCCGCTGCTCGAAGGCCTGGCCCGGCGCTTCGGCGTCACCGTGCTCAACGCGAACTGGGACGAAGGTGCGCCGCGCGTGCCTGGCCAGGGCCCTGGCGGCTGCTGGAGCGCGGACGGGCGACGCGTTGACGAGGGGCGCAGGCCGTGGCGTTTGGCCGAGGCGCCGACTCCCAAGCCGCCCGCAGTGCTGGCCTCCGAGCCGCGCCGAGGTTGACGCGCGAGCGGATTGTTGGGACTTGCAGTCCATGAGCCCCCAGACGCAGACCTTGCTGACTGACGCGTTTGACCAGCGCCGCGACTGGCTCGAGGCGCCGCACGACAAAGCGTTTCGGCTCTTCAACGGCTTCGCCGAAGGGCTGCCGACGCTCGCGCTCGACGTCTACGGCAGCACGCTGGTGGTGCACGACCACTCTCCCGAGGTGACGGGGGACCGCGCGCTCGTCGACGAAGTGGTGGCGCTGGCGCGCAAGGCCGCGCCGTTCGTCTCGGTGGTGCTCTGGAAGGTGCGCCACGCGCAGGCGCCGGCCGCGCGGGCGGGGACCGTCATCGTCGGGGAACCGAAAGGCCTGGGGCGGCGGGTGAAAGAAGACGGCGTCGCCTACAAGCTGGACCTCACGCTCAACCGCGACACGAGCCTCTACCTGGACACGCGCTCGCTGCGCCGCTGGGCGAAGGCCCACTGCAGCGGGAAGCAGGTGCTCAACACCTTCGCGTACACCGGGAGCCTGGGCATCGCCGCGCTCGCTGGCGGCGCCGCGCGGGTGCTGCACACGGATCTCGACGCCGACTTCCTGCAGCTGGCCAAGGACAGCACCGCCATGAACGGCTGGCCCATTCGCAAGCCGGACTTCCGCGCCGGGGACTTCTTCGACGTCATGGGCAAGCTCAAGCGCGAGGACCAGCTGTTCGACGTCGTCTTCGTCGACCCACCGTACTTCTCGCGCACCGAGCAGGGCGTGGTGAACGTCGCCGAAGAGCTCGCCCGCCTGGTCAACAAGGCCCGTCCACTCGTCGCGCACGACGGGCGGCTGGTGCTGGTGAACAACGCGGTGTTCGTGTCCGGCCAGGCGTTCCTGGCGACGGTGGAGCAGCTGTGCGCCGACGGGTTCCTCAAGCTCGAGGAGCGGCTCGACGTCGATCCGGACTTCGCCGGCTACCCGAGCACCCGGAAGCCCAACTGGCCGCAGGACCCCGCGCCCTTCAACCACAGCACCAAGGTGGTGGTGCTGCGCGCGACGCGCAAAGACGGGCGCGGCGCGGGCGCGAAGGCGTAACCCCTCAGAGCGGCGCCGAACGACGGTGTCACCCCGCGCCTGCTCGTCGGGCCTGCACTCCGTGTGCGTGCCGCCGAGCCTTCGGCTGTCAGTCAGCGGACGCTGACTGCGAACCCTGCGAGTGAAACCGAGCCTTCGCTGGTCAGCGGACGCGGTGCGCTGCGCCATGCGACTGGCGCCAAGCCTTCGGCGTTCAGCGAACGCGAGTGCCGTGCCCCGGTCGGCTCTTGAGTCCGGCCGTGCTGAGTACGTCTCGCACGGCTCCAACGGGCACCGGGCTCTCGGGCCGCTCGAGCCGCATGAACGACTCCGCGGAGTCGACTGCGGCAGCGATCGGCGCCGGCGCGGGCGCATGGCCCATGCTGCCGGTGCTCCCCAAGCGCAGCCCCCCGTCTTCGAGCGCCGGCGGTGCGTCAGCTTCGACCTCCGGCGCCCCCGTGATGGTCGCGACGGCCACGGCCAGGGCCTTCGGGCTCGCCCCGCGGAAGGCGAGCGCGTCGGGGAGCTGTACGGCCTCGGGCGGGCTCTCGGACAGGCAGTCGCCCACACGCTCGACGATGAAGGTGTACAGCTCGTGCGCGCGCTCGGGGTGCAACGCCGCCTTGTCCTTCGCCAGCACCGTCGAGACGACGAGCAGCTGTTTTCCCACCCGCCGCGCGGCCTCGTAGTGCATGGCGGCGCGAGCGCGGGTCGCCGTCAACTGCGCTGGGTCGTCGAGGAGCTTCGTGCTCGACGCGACGGCCGCGGACACGAAGCTCAAGGTCGCGGCGATCATGCGCTGCCGGGGAGATTCCTTCTTCGTCAGCGCCGTTACCAGCGCCCCGAGGGCGGCGAGCAGCGCACAGCTGAAGGTGAAGCCGTCGCTCAGGTTCATCGCCTTGGCGATACGCTGGCGATCGTCGTTGAGCCGCGCGATGCACGCCGACTCACCCGCGTCGAAGCCGGCGACGATCGCCTCGTCCTCGGGAATCACTCGACCCGGCGCCTCGCGGCAACCCCAGCAGCACACCAGCACCACCACAGCGAGCCCACCCCGACACGCGCGCATGCCGGTACTTGAGCGCAAGCCGAGTGCTTGGCCCAGGAATCTCCGCCGGCGAGGCGGCGTTCGAACGGAATCGCCGGCGCCGCCGGGCTGGCCGACTCCTGCCACGCCGAGCGTGAGCGGCTTCACCCCACGAGGCGCACGCGCCGCCCCGACCGCGCGCCTACAGCTCGGCCGGCAGCCCGAAGCCCTGAAAGACGCGCGGGTCCATGAACGCGGTGATGGAGGCGATCTTCCCGTCGTCCGTCAGCTCGACGACGTGGAGCGCCTCGGCGGCGTGCTTGCCGGTGCTGGGGTCGAGCCGCCACACCGCCACCGCGGGCAGCGCGTTGGCCTGCGTGAGCACCACGCGCCGCCGCCCCGCGGCCTCCGGAGGCATGGCCATGCCCCGCAGCTGCGCGGCGATCGCCTCCACCCCCGAGTACCAGGCGGTGAACGGCGGCATCGACAACGTCGCCCCTTCGCCCAGCAGCGACACGAGCAGCGCGACGTCGGCCGATTCCCAGGCCTGCATGTAGCGCCCGAGCAGCGCGGCCTCGCGCTCGTCCTTCACCTTGGGCGGCGCGACGGGCTCGACGCCGGTGCTGGCTCTGGCTCGCTGCAGTGCGCTGTTCACGGACGCCACCGACGTCTCCAAGAGGTCGGCGCACTCTGCCGCCGAGAAGCCGAGCACGTCGCGCAGGAGCAACACCGCGCGCTGCTGCGGCGGCAGGCGCTGCACCACGGTGAGGAACGCCAGCGCGACGCTCTGGCGCACGGTCAGCCGCGCCTCCGGCCCCAGCGGCTCGTCTTCGGGCGCGCCGGGCATGGGCTCGAGCCAGTCGATCTCCTCGGCGGGTGCTCCCGGAGGCTCATGGCCCGGCGTGTGCGGCCCCAGCGCCATGGGCAACGTCCTCGCGCGGCGGCCGTCCAGGCACACCCGCGTCGTCACCGCATAGAGCCACGTCTTCACGCTCGAGGCGCCGCGGTAGCTCGCCAGGCCCTTCCACGCGCGCGCGAGGCTCTCTTGCAGCAAGTCCTCCGCGTCGGTCCAGGAACCAGACATGCGGTAGCAGTGGGTCTTGAGCGCCCTGAGGTGTGGCGCGACCACGGCGTCGAACGCGCCGCGGTCCTGGGCTTGAGCGGCGGCCACGAGCGGGTCCAAGGACATGGGCCCGACCGTGGCCTGTGCACGCGAGGCGGTCAATGGAAGCGGCTCACCACTCCGACCACTGGCCGGGCGCCTGCTGCCAGGTGGTGGCGTCGGGCGCGGCGGTGAAGGCCCCGGCGAGCGCCTTCATCTCGTTCGGATCGCTGTAGTGCTCGGCCATGCCCTTGCCGTCACACCACACGTCGACGCCGAGGAGCTCGAGCGGGGAGCTGTCTCCCGGCGGGTTCAGCTTGATGAAGAGCTCGTGGGACAACAGCCCGCGTGCCCGCGCGACGCGCTGCGCCTTCTGATCCGCCGCGCGGAAGATCTCGATGGCGTGGTCCGGCGAGGCGATCGGCCCGCGCACCATGCCGACGAAGCGCTCGTTCTTCCCCGCGGCCGACGGCAGCGACCACGCGAACGCACCCTTCGCCGCCATCCACACCGTCGCGTCGCGCGACGTGAAGAGCTTGGTGCCCTGCATTTGCACGTTCTCGTTCGCGAAGAAGTCCATCAACCCCTTTGCGTCCTGCCACCAGTCGATGAAGAGCACCTCGCCGGTCTTCGCGCTCGACGCGGGCGACGGCAGCGGCGAGTACACCTTGTGGCTCAAGTCGCCGAGCGCGCGGGCGGCGGCGATGCCGGGCACGGAGCCCGCAGTGTCGTTGTGAATGACCCGACAGGCCTCGAGCGTGGGAGCCAGAAACTTGCCGCGGACGGTGAGGAAGACGCCTGGATTCATGGGGTTGGTGCCTTTCGTGTCGAGCCTTCGCTCGGTGAAGTGAGTGGTGCTGCGGTGTGAGACGGAAAGGCGCGCCCAAACTCATCGGTCAATCGACCGGGTCTTTCGCCCTCCGCCCCGGCCCTGCGCGCACCGAAGCCGCGGCTCGTCTACCCTGCCCGGCCCATGCAGCAGCCCGACGCGCCCACGCCACCCCGCCCGCCGACCTTCGCCGAGCAGCTCAAGGCCGCGCCGGTCACGGTGGGGCTGTTGACGATCTGCGTGGTCGTCTTCGCGCTGGCCGAGCAGGACGGCAGCACGAAGGACAACGCCACGCTGATTCGCTTCGGCGCGTCCTTTCGGCCGCTGGTGTGGAGCGGCCAGTGGTGGCGCCTGCTCACCGCCATGTTCCTCCACATTGGCCCGGTGCACCTGCTGTGGAACGTGGTCATGGGCTTCGGCTGGTGCGCCCACGCCGAGCGGACCTTGGGCTCACTGCGCTTCCTCGTCCTGTACCTGGCCAGCGGCGTGGCCGGCGTCGCGGCCAGCGTCATCGGCCATGAAGTGGTCTCCGCCGGCGCGTCGAGCGCGCTCTTCGGCGTCATCGGCATGGTGTTCGTGCACCAGCGGCTCGTCGTCGGCAGCTGGGCCGAGTTCTGGGCGAACCCGAACAACCAGCGCTTCGTGATGAACACCGCGCTGTGGTTCGGCCTGGGGCTGTTCCTCAACTTCGACAACTACGCACACGGCGGAGGCTTCATCGCCGGGGCCGCGCTCGCGTGGGGCTTCGCGCCGAGGCCGGGCAGCACCGGCCTGTTGGTGGGCGTGCTGATCGCCATTGCCGGGCTGGCGCTGGCCGCGACGGGCCCGTTGCCCTTCCTTCACGCGCCGACGCCGCCGTAAGGGCGGGACCTGGCTGCTTTGGCTATGACGCGCGCATGCCCGAGCTGTTCCTCATTCGCCACGCGATCGCCGAAGACGGCCCGGACGACGACTTACGCGCCCTGACGCCCAAGGGCATGAAGCGCTTCGCCTCCGTGGTCGACGCGCTCGACGCCTGGGGTGTCCGCTTCGATCAAGTGCTCCACAGCCCCAAGCTCCGCGCCATTCAGACCGCGCGCCTGCTCCTGCCGCTGCTCGACGGCCGGCTCGGGGTGACGGACACGCTGGCCCAGCCGCCGTCGCCCAAGCTGCTCAAGCTCGTCCGCGGCGAGCGCGTGGCTTTGGTCGGTCATGAGCCGCACCTGTCGACGCTGCTGGCGTGGCTGGTGCTGAACCGCCCGACCGAAGGGCCCAAGTTCGAGCTCAAGAAGGGCTCCGTGGTGGTTCTGTCGGGGCCGCTGAGCCCCGGGGAGCTGACGGTGCGCGCGGTCGTGCCGCCGGGCCTGCTGCGACGGGCGCGCTGAAATCGACTGCCGTGCGTTTTCGTTGACTTCCGTCGCCCTGCCTACGAAATGAACCCCTCTCATTTGGAACTTCGTGACCCATGAATGCATTCGTCGTGTTGGGAGCGCTGGGCAGCGAGCAGCAAGGCTGGCTGACGCTGAAGCTCCTCGCCACCTTCACCAGCAGCGCCGAGTGGGTGCTCTGGTTGCTCGCCGTGCTGTCGGTGCTGTCGATCGCGGTGATGATTGAGCGCGGCGTCTACCTGCTCACGCACCGGCTGCCGGACGGCGACGAGGTGCTCTTCAAGCTCAAGAAGGGCGAGCTCGACGCGGTGAAGGCCGCCATCGCCGGGAAGAAGGGCATGGAGGTGGCGGTGCTGCAGACCGCCTTCGACGCCTTCGACAAAGGCCCCGCCGCGGTGGACGAGCTGATCAGCGCCACCATGGCCCGCGAGCGCCCGCGCTACGAGCGCTACCTGTCCTTCCTCGGCACGCTGGGCAGCAACACGCCGTTCATTGGGCTGTTCGGCACGGTGCTCGGCATCATCAAGGCGTTCAAGGACCTCGGCGACACCGGGGCGAAGGGCGCCGAAGTGCAGCAGGCGGTCATGGCCGGCATCTCCGAAGCGCTGGTGGCCACCGCCGTCGGCCTCGCCGTCGCGATCCCCGCGGTCATTGGGTACAACATTCTCATGCGCGCGGTGAAGAACACGGCGGCGCGCTCCAACGCGCTGGGCCACGCGTTCGTCGGGCACCTGAAGGCGGGAAAGTAAGGCCATGGCCGGCGGCGCGCAGGAAGACGACGCGGAGATCACCGGCATCAACGTCACGCCGCTGGTCGACATCGTGCTCGTGCTGCTGATCATCTTCATGGTGACGGCGAACTTCATGGTCCGCGAGACGATCGAGGTCGACGTCCCGAAGGTCAGCGAGACGAAGCCGAACGAGACGCCCGAAGGCCCGGCGATGATCACCGTGAACGACGAGGCGAAGATCTTCTACGACGGGGCCGAGGTCACCGAGCAGCAGCTGCGCGAGAAGCTGGCCGCGGCGGTCAAGAAGGACAAGGACGTCGTGGCCGTCATCACCGCGCCGCAGAGCCTCAACTACGGCAAGGTCATGCACGTCATCGACATGGTGAAGGGCCAGGGAGTGGCCAAGTTCGCGCTCAACATCGAGACCGCCGCGGCCCAGGAGCCAGCGCCATGACGAAGTGCTGACGAACCGTTCGGAACCCAGCCCTATCAAGAACGCGTCAGACGAGCGGTACGACCATGAGCACGGCGGCACTGGCACCAGCTGAGTCCAAGCGAGAGTCCGACGGCTGGCTCTTCATGGCCGGCGTGCTGATCGTGTCCCTCGGGCTGCACGTGGTGACGATCTGGAACCTGCCGAACGAGACCGTGCGGGAACGGCCGTCGCGCATCGAGATCGTCGACTACAAGCCGCCGCCTCCGCCGCCGCCGAAAGTCGAAGAGAAGCCGCCGGAGCCACCGCCACCACCTCCGCCCCCCAAGGTGAAGCCGAAGGTCCAGCCCAAGGTGAAGGTCGAAGCGCCGCCGCCGCCGGTGGACGCGCCGCCCCCTCCGAACGATCCCCCCGCGCAGCCCAACCCGGGCCCGCCACCGCCGCTCATCGTCGGCATCAGCATGTCGTCGACCTCCGAGACCGGAGGAATCGCCGTGCCGGTGGGCAACACGACGTATGGGAAGGCGGACAAGGTCGTCCCGCCCAGCGAGGTGAAGCCCTACGCCGCGCCGAAGTACGTGCCTCCCGGTGGGGCGGACAGCGAGCCCGTGCTCGCCGCCGGTGGCGAGGTGAAGATCGACTACCCCGAAGAGGCCAAGCGCGCCGGGATCGAAGGCATCGTCCGGCTGCGCGTGAAGATCGACGAGACCGGCAAGGTGCAGGAAGTCAGCATCATCAACGGGCCGGGCTACGGGCTGAACGAGGCGGCGCGCGACGCGATGAAGCGCTTCAAGTTCAAGCCGGCGATGAAGAACGGCGAGCCCGTCGGCACGACCATTACGTACAACTACACGTTCTATTTGGACTGAGGCGACGCCGAGTACAGTTGGCCGCCATGGCCACCGCCGCGCGGCTCAAGACGAACGAGGAGCTCCTGGCCGAGCTCGACGCGCTGCCTGACGAGCAACGGGGCGAGGTCATCGACGGCGGGCTCTACGTCATGGCTCGCCCGACCGCCGCCCACCAGCGCGTGCAGAGTCGGCTGGGCGCGACGCTGGACTTCGGCGGCCCCGGGGACGGCGACGAGTGGATCGTCCTCCCGGAAGTCTCGGTCCGCTTCCCTTCGTCCGAGGAGGTCGTGCCGGACCTGAGCGGCTGGCGCCGGGCGCGAATCATCAACGGGCTGGCCGAGAACCCGCTGCGCGTGCGACCCGACTGGGTCTGCGAGATCCTCTCGGACTCGACGCGGAAGAAGGACCTCGGCCCCAAGCGTCGCCTGTACGCGAGGCAGGGCGTACCGCACCTCTGGCTCATCGACCCGGACACCCGGGTCTTCGAAGCCTTCTCGCTGGTGGCCGAGCGCTGGACGCTGCTGGGCTCGTGGAGTGATGACGACGTGGCCGTCGGCGTCGATCCCTGGCCCATGCTCACGTTCGACCTGGCCCGCTGGTGGTTGTGACGCGACACTGAAGGTGGCCACCCCATGACGCTCCCGACCGCCGACTGCCGCGCCGCTCCCGGAGAGTTCGCGCCGCGCGTCGACCGCGCCCGCTGCGAAGGCAAGGCCGCCTGCGTGCCCGCGTGCCCGTACGGCGTGTTCAGCGTGGGCACCATGGCCGACGCCGACTTCCACGCCCTGCCCCTCTTCGCGCGGCTGAAGGTCTGGGCGCACGGCAAGCAGACCGCGTTCACGCCCAACGCCGACGCGTGCCGCGCCTGTGGCCGCTGCGTCGCCGCGTGTCCGGAGAAGGCGATCTCACTCGAGCGCGTGCGCCCAGCATGACGCCAGCGCCGGTGACCGCGTCCGCCTCGCCGCACCGCTGGCAGCGAACCCTCGCCTGGCTCGTCGCCGCGGCGTCGCTCGCCGTCGCCCTGCTCGTCAGCGCGCGCTTCGGTCAGCTCCCGGCGCCGCGCGCGCAGCGAACGCCCCAGCGCTCCGCCGCCTCGCTCCTGGCCCAGGTGCAGCGCGAGGCCGTCGGCCCAGACGGAGGCCTGCTCCGTGAGCCGCTCACCCGGCTGCGCCCCACGCTGACCGAAGCGCTCGCGGCCTTCGACGCTGAAGCCGAGCTCGCGACCGCCGACTCGGCGACCGTCGACGCGACCTTGTCGTTCTGGCTCAACCTCGCCCAGGCCCTGGCGCTCGCCGAGCGCGCGGACGACGCGGCCGCCCACGCCCGCTTCACGCGGCTGCTGCCCATCGGCGGGCGGTACCTCAACCGCGCCACCGTCGAAGATCGAATCCTCGCGGCCTTCGACGATCCACGCGTCGCGCTCGCCCGCTTCGACGGCACCCGTGGCGGCGGCGTGCTCGACGGCGCGCCCTTCGCCGAAGCGCTGCTCGACGCGCAGCTCAACGACGGCGTCCGACGCCTGCTCGGCAGGCCTGACGTCTTCCGCCTCGACGGTACGCTCGCGCTCGTGTCCCCGCGCGTGCTGGCGCAGCAAGAACGAATCCTCGCCGTGCTGCCGGACGATCGCCGTCAGCTGCTCCAGTTCGTCTGGGCGTTCCTCCCGGACACCTGCGCCGCCGACGCGGGGCCGTGCACCTCACGCGCCGACGTCGATCGCGCCTGCGGCCAGCGGCTGGTCGACTGCGAAGTCCGTGCGCTCCCGGACGACGACCGACCGTGGCCGGTGGAGTGACGCCGCGCTTGATCTTCCTGGCCTGCGCGCGAAGGTCCCGCCCATGTCCACGGAAGCCGAACTGAAGGCAGAGCTCGAGCGCCTCAAGGCCGAGAACGAAGCGCTCAAGGCGAAGGGGAGCCGCGCGGTGACGCTGAAGGTCAGCGAGAAGGGCGCGGTCAGCGTGTACGGCATGGGCCGCTTCCCGGTGACCCTGTATCAGGAGCAGTGGGTGAAGCTCCTCGACATGGCCGACGAGATCCGCGCGTTCATCAAAGAGAACGAAGGCAAGCTCAAGAAGAAGGAGTGAGCGCCCAGTCCACCGGCGCGCGCCCCGCTTCGGTGAGCAGCTCGTTGATGCGGGTGAACGGCCGCCCTTCGCGCGCCTTGTCGACGAAGCGCACGCGGGACAGCGGCGACGGGTGTGGGTACTCCAGCACCGGGTGACCGTTCGCCAGCGGACGCACCAGCTCCCGCGCCTGCGCGCCCAAGCACAAGAAGACGACGCGCTCGGGCAGCGCCGCGACGTGGCGCAGCACGGCGTCCGTCACCACGCTCCACCCGAAGGCCTTGTGGGAGTTGGCCTGGCCAGCGCTCACCGTCAGCGCGGTGTTGAGCAGCAGCACGCCCTGCTTCGCCCAAGGCGTCAGATCGCCGCTGACGGGCTTGGGGCAGCCGACGTCGGCGCTCACGCCCGCCAAGAGGTTGCGCAGCGACGCCGGCAGCTTCACACCCGGGCTCACGCTGAAGGCCAGCCCGTTGGCGTGGCCCGGCGTCGGGTACGGGTCCTGCCCGAGCAGCACCACCTTCACGCCGCGTGGAGGCGTCGCCGCGAGCGCAGCGAAGATCAACGGTCTGGGAGGGAGCACGTCACCCACGGCCTCCACCTTCGCCCCCAACGCGGCGAAGGCCTGCGAGTCGATCACGTGCCGCAGCGCTGCGCGCCACGGTGACGGAACCAGCGCGGCCAGCACGCGCCTTAGAGCTTCTTCTGCTCGTGCTCGAGCCGCCGCAGGGCGTCGCCCAGCAGCTCGAACGCCTTGGGCTCGAGGGCGGCCTCGAGGTGTCCCGTCTCCGCCAGCCGCTCGATGGCTTTGCCCAGCATCTCGCAGCCGGGGCTGGCCTTGAACTTGGCGTAGTCCTGCATGCCGCCGGGACCCTTGTTGGGGGCGATGTTCCCGGCGGGGCTGTGTGGGTGGACTTTGAGGCTCATCAGTGGCTCCCGGGTTTTCATCTACGAGAACGTCGACTCCGTGGCGACGGAGGGTGGGCGTCGCTTCCCTTGTTTGGGCAGGCAGCGCTTGCCCAGGGCGACGAGTTGTTTGGCGGCGGGGCCGAAGCCCTGCTTGTCCAGGTACCGCGACAGGAGCACCAGCTCCTTCACCGTCTCGACGGCGTTCGCCACGCACAGCGCTTCGCAGAGCGGTTGGAGGCGACCGAGCGCCGCCGTCGTGTACGCCCGCTTCGCGTCGAAGCCGTCGGCGGCCAGACACGCCGCCACGAAGCGCTGGCGCTGGCTCTCGAAGCTGGCTCGCGAGGGGGGCATGTCGGAGACGAAAGGTACCGGGCTTGGTCCCCGCAATGGAACGGTCGCGCCGACGGACCTGCCCGCCGACGCAACCGAGGTGCTTGACAGGACCGTTTCGAATCAGCCGGAGGTGGGCGGCGGACCGACCTTCACCGCGGGCTCAGCGGAAGTTGCCGATGATGGCTTTGATCATGTCCTGGAACATCTGCTGAATGGCCGAGATCAGCTGCACCATCATCGTGTAGCGAGCGACGGCCTCCTTCTTCTGGAGGAGCTTCTTCTCGTCCTTCAGGTCTTCGTCGGTGATCTCCGGCTTGGGGCCGAGCTTGGCGACGAGCCGCTCCACGGCGTCGCTGCCGTTCGCCGGCTGAAACGAATCAGTCGTGGGGAAACCGACGGAGCCAGAAGGCGCGACGGTCGCGGCCTGCGACGACGTGGCGGTGGGCGGAGGCGTGGAGCCGACGCCGAAGAGTTGGGCGAACGAAGGCGCAGCTGCGCCGAGGGCGGAAACCATGGGACGTACCTGGGGGCTGGAACGACGTGGGGACTGCTCCCACCAGTGTCGGCGCGGGCGGAGCGCCCTCGCTGCGCACGCCATTTACAAACATGACGCGCAACTCGAACGTCGAGACTCAGCGTCTCAGCTTCCGCGAGTGGTGCGCTTCTTCGCGCGGTCCCTGGCCTGCGACAGCGCCGACGTCATGTCGGGAGCCGGCTTCGCGGGCTCGGGTGATGAAGGCGTCGGAGGCGCAGCCGCTGCGTCGCTCGCCGCGCCACTCGGACTGGAAGCCGCGAGCGGCGGACCTGCGACGGCGGCGGCGCGCGGCGAGAAGGCCGGCGCGGACTGGCGAGGCGGGCGCTGCGCGCGAGCGCGACGCTCACTGAAGAAGCGCCGCAGAATGACCTCGGCGATCAACGCCAGCACCATGGCCGCGACGAGCCAGGGCGCCAGCTCGAGCTGCGCGCTCGACTTGGCCGCCGAGTCGAAGAGCTTCACCATGGACAGCCGCTCGACGCCCTGCCCGGCCTGCGCCATGGCCCCGAGCGTCGCCTGCCCTTCCTTCTTCGGGATCGGGTCGAACTCCGGCGCCCACGGCAGCGTGACGGGCGGCGCGCGGAACACCCGCCCGTCGAGGCGCACCACCGGGTGCCACGTGCCCGGGCCGGGCAGCACGAAGTCGACGCCGACGCGGTCTTCGTCCACCCAGTGCATGGGCAGCTCTACCGGCTTCGACTTCACGTCACCCTGGAGCATGAGCACCGTGGGCGTGCCGGCGGGGGGCGGCCGGTCCGCCGGGAAGTCGAGCGTCACGCGCGCGGTGTTGCCCACGAGCGTGGCGCGCACCACACCGTCGCGCTCCTGCCCGAGCGGCGGCAGCAGCCAGCGCACCGCCTGCTCGAGCACCGCGCGCTGCGCCGCCCAGCCGCGGAAGCTGCCGGTCGTCTCGCCGTCGACTTCGAAGGGCAGCGCCGCCGCGCGCCCGGCCCCGTGCGGCGCGAAGGCCAAGAGCGGCGCCTTGTTCTCGTCGTCGGCCTTCAGGGCCACGTTCGCCAGCGGCCGCAGGTACGTCAGGTTGTACCCGGCGATGGTGGTGCTCGCGCCTGGCGGCAGCTGGCCGAGCAGCGTGGCGTCGCCGCCGAGCACCACCTTCGTCTGCGCTTCGACGAAGGTGCTCCGCGCCACGGCGATGGTCTCCTGACTGAAGATGCGCGGCAGGCTGGTGACGTCTTCGGCGAAGTAGATGCGGCCGTCTCCTCTCGTGGCCACCTCACGCAGCAGCGCCGCGTCGCTGTCCGTCGGCCGCCCCATGCCGATGACGGACACCGTCACCTTCTCGGCCCGCAGCTGGGTGAGGGTGCGCTGGTAGTCGTCGGGGTCCGTGCTGTCCGACGCGTCGGCGAAGAGCAGCACGTGCCGCGTCGGGCGCGACGAGCTCAGGATCTCCTTCTTCCCTTCGCGCAGGCCCACGCCCACCAAGATGCCACCGCCGCCCGAGAAGCCCTTGGCCACCTTGTCCAGCGGCAGGCCGCCGGCCACCGCCCGCATCGAGAAGATGGTGTGCGGCCCGGTGTCCACCATGGTGACGCTCGCCTCGTCGCGCTCGTCGAGCAGCTGCAGCGCGCCGACGACGCCTTCGGCGGCGAGCTCCATCTTCGTGCGCCCGTCGGGGATCGTCGCGCCCATGGAGCAGCTGCAGTCCATGATGACGCTCAGGGCGATGGGCGCCTTGCGCTGCTCTTCGCGGACCTCGAGCGTCACCGGCAGCACGTCTTCCACGGGCGACTTGCGGTAGCCGCCTTCCCCGAAGCTGTGGTGGCCGCCCGTCATCAACAACCCGCCGCCCAGCTCGCGCACGTACGCCGCCACCGCGCGCAAGCCGCCTTCCGTCAGCCGGCTCGCGTCCACGTCTTCGAGCACCAGCGCCGCCGCGCCCTCGAGCGTCGCCAGGTCCAGCGGCCCCGGCGCGCGCACCACGACGTCGAGCTTGGCCGCCGTCAGCGCACGGACGAGCGTGCCCCCAGGCTTGTCCGTCACCACCAGCACCATCGGCGGCCCTTCGACGCGCAGCACGCCGCGGCCGACGTCGTTCTCCGCCACGCCGTCGCCTTGGGCCTGCACCTGCAGCTGGTAGGCGGCCAGGCCCGGCTTCTCGAGCAAGTCGCGGAACGTCAGCACCGTGGGGCCCGCCGGCAGCGTGCGCGTCGTGCGCGCGAGCGGCTTCCCGTCGCGGAACAGGCCCACGGTGACTTCCACCGGCGCGCTGGTCGTCACGGTGGCTTGCAGCTGGAACGGCTCGTTCGCGGCGACGGCGCTGGGCAACAGCAAGCCCGTCACCGCCACGTCCAGCGGCGCGTCTTCGCGGCCGAGCCAACGGAAGTCCACGTTGATACCTCGAGACGCCAGGCGCCGCGCGGCGGCCTTCACGTCGGCGCCGCTCGCCTTGCCGTCGCTGACGACGACGACGCGGCCCTTGCGCCCGGCGGGCAGCGAGTCGTTCGCGGCCTCCAGCGCCGTGGCCAGGTTCGACGCGGTGTCGTCGACCGCGGTCTGGAAGCCGGGGAAGGTGCCTTGCGCGGAGAGCGGCAGGTCCACGCGCGCTTCCCGCCCGAAGCTGATGACGCCCAGCCGGTCTTCGGGGCCCCGCTGCGCCGCGGCCAGGCGAATGAGCTCCTCGACCGAGCCCTGGCTGCCCGGCGGCATCGAGCGCGAGCGGTCCACCACGAAGAGGACGTCGCTGCCGCCTTGCTCGAGCTGCACCAGCGGCCGGGCCAGGGCGAGCACCCCCAAGAGCAGGAGCGCCACGCGCAGCGCGAACGCTGGGCCGTTCACTCGGCCCGCCCGCAACAGCAGCGCGAGCAGCGGCACGGCCAGCAACAGCGCGAGCGGCGTCGCGAGGCTCATGTCGTCACCTCGGCATCAGCGGGTCGATGGCGACGCGACGCCGTCAGCGCGAAGTCGAGCCCCAGCGCGGCGAACAGCGCGAGCGATGTCGCGAGGCTCACGTCGCCACCTCCGCATCGTCGCTGGCGACGCGACGCCGTCGGCGAGGAGTCGAGCGCCAGCGCAGCCCACCGCGCGAGCGATGTCGCGAGGCTCACGTCGCCACCTCCGCATCGTCGCTGGCGACGCGACGCCGTCAGCGAGGAGTCGTGCGCCAGCGCAGCGAAAAGCGCGATCGGCGTGGCGAGGCTCACGTCGCCACCATCCGCTTCAGCGGGCCGGCGGCGCGACGCCGTCAGCGCGAAGTCGAGCCCCAGCACAGCGAGCACTGCGAGCGGCGTCGCGAAGCTCACGAGGCCACCCCCGCTTCTGCCGGTCGACGGCGACGCGAGGCCGTCAGCGCGAAGTCCAGCCCCAGCGCGGCGAGCAGCGCCAGCAGCGGCCAGCGAGAGCGGGGCAACTGCGCGGCCTCGCTGGCCAGGGGCAGCCCTTCGGTGGCGACGTGTTCGAACGGCCCCCGCCCGGTGAGGTTCGACTCGTGAGGGTCCATCGCCATCACCTCGAGCTCGTCGACCACGGTGCCGTCTTCCGTCAGCACCCAGCGGCCCGGCGACGACAGCGGCGGCAGCACCAGCGGGCCGGCGCCCACCACCTGGCGCTTCTGTCCACGAGGGCCCACCAGCGCCGACGCCACCTGCGCCCGCGTCACCACCCGCACGTCTTCGCCCAGCATCAGCTGCTTGCGCGGGAAGCCGTGCAGCCGGCCGCGCACCTGTCGGGCAGCGTTCATGAGCAGCAGGGGCCAGGCGGGCGTGCGCTGCACGTTGCTGCGCGCCAGCTCCACGTTGAAGTGCAGCCGCCCGTCGTCCTCCTCGCTCACCAGCACGGTGGCCCCGGCGCTGAGCAGCGGCCGGCCCGGAGGGTTGGCGCCCGCCGTCCACACCACGCCGCCCAGCTCCACGTCGTCGAGCAACGGGTGGCCCTTGAGCGCGAAGAAGGGCCCCACGAAGGAAGACAGCGGCGGCGCGGCGCCGACGGTCAACTGCGCGCTCGAGCCCGGCGGCCCGACACCCAGCGCCGGCGTGGCCGACGACGTCACCGCGGGCGCGACCGCGACGAAGCGCTCGAGGGTGCTCTTGGCGACCGCGTCCAAGCCCGGCAGCGCCCCGACGGACACCGGCGCGTCGCTCGCGGGCAGCAACGTGAGCCGGCCGTCTTCGACGAGCGCGTCGTCCGGGAGCCGCGCGTCGATGGGGCCGCCTGTCCCGACTTCGAGGCGCACCACACCGCTCTTGCCCGCCAGCAGGCTCAGCGGCTGCTCGCGCACGCCGCCGTCGTCCAGCGTCAGCCGAACCGGCACCTCCACGCTCTCTGTCCCGAAGTTCGTCACCCGCAGCGTCACCCGCGTCAGCCCGCGCTCGTCGTGCCGCTGGGCGGACACGAAGGCCACGTTGTCCAGCGCCTTGCCGACGGACGTCACGTCGACGTTGCCGGGCAGCGCCAGGTTCTCGGGCACCGGCCCGTCGGTCACCAACAGCACCCGTTGCTCCTTGAGCGACGACATCTCCCGAGCCAGCACGAGCGCCGCGGCGAGGTCGTGCGCGGGCTGGTTGGGCTGCCAGCCGCTCAGCGCGTCCTTCACGCGGCGCTCGTCGGCGCGCGGCCCCGCGAGCACGACGGGCTTGAGGCCCGACTCGATGACGGTGGCCACGGTGCCCGGCGTGCGGCCGACCTGCGCGAGGACGACGGCCACGGCGCGCTCAGCCGCCGTCTGGCCACCACTCTTCGCGCGCATGGACAAGCTGCCGTCCACCACCACCACCACGTGCGGCGCAGTCTGCGGAGTGCTCAGCCGAAGGTCCGCCAGGTAGACGGCGGCGAGCACCACGGCGAGCAGCTCGAGCAGCAGCGACGCCTCCCGCGAGAAGCGCTCGAACTTCGCGCCGGCCTCGGCGAGCTGGTCCGTCTGGCGCCACAGAAACAGGGCGCTGACGACGCGCGGCGGCTGCCGGCGGCGCAGGAAGTACGCGGCGGTGATGGGCAGCGCGGCGAGCAGCGCCAACAAGCCCAGGGGCGTCAGCGCCGTCATGCCACCTCACAGAGCGCGGCCAGCTCGCGGCGCGCCAGCACGTCCACCGGGGCGGCGGCCGACACCTGCAGGAAGAGGCCCCGCACCCGCTCAACCGCCAGCTGCCACTGCGCGACGTGGGCTTCGAGCTTGAGCAGGTACGCGTCCACCACCGCGTCGCTCAGCCGCCGCTCCAGCGCCTCTCCCGTCTCGCTGTCCGTCAGCTGCGCACCCAAGCCTCGCGGCGGCGAGAGCTCTTCGTCGTCCAGCACCTGGACGAAGGCGGTGCCGGCGGCGTGCCGGGCCAGCCGCTCGACCAGCGGGCGGGGCTCGGCTTCCACCAGAAAGTCGCTGACGACGACACGCAGGCCGCAGGGGCGCAGCGGCGGCGCGCGCTGGAGCACCGCGGGCAACGGCTCGACGCCATCGAGCACCGTCGACAACAGCGCGGTGCGACAGTCGGCGCCGGCGCTCCGCCGCGGAGTGGCGCCCAGCACGGTGAGCACGACCTCGAGCCCGCTGCGCTGGGCGGCGGAGCACAGCCAGGCGGCGATCTCCTTGCCCCGCGCGCCCTTGGCCTCGGACACCGCCATGGACTTCGACGCGTCGAGCAGCACCTCGACGCGCGGCGAGACTTCTTCCTGCCGCACCCGCACCACCAGCTCCTGTGTGCGCGCGACGGCGTTCCAGTCGATGTGCCGCACGTCGTCGCCCGGGTGGTAGCGGCGGAAGTCATGCAGCTCCATGGAGCTGCCCACCGACGCCGAGCGCACGTCTCCGACTCGCCCCCGGTGGGGAACCCGCGGCAGCTTGAGCGTCACCTGCGCGGCGGCGCGCTCGACGGCGGCGACGTCGAAGCTCATGCGCGACGGGCTCCGTCCACGGCCGACAGGCTGAAGTGCGCGAGCAGCACGACGACCGCCGTTACGCCCCCCAGCACGACGAAGGCGGCCAGCGTCCCGGCCTTGGACTTGTCGAAGAAGTTCACCAGGCCTACGACGGGGTTGAGCAAATTGACGCCGACGTGGTTGCCGCGCTCCCCGGCGAGCGCCGCGGTGAGCGGCGGGGCGATGCTCCCCAGCATGCTGGTGACGAGGAAGCCCAGCCGGCTCGCCACCGGCTCCCCGAAGCGACGGAGCACGCGGCGCCCAACCACCACGCCCAAGGACAGGTACAGCACGCAGTACAGCGGCGCGCCCAACGCCCCAGACGCGGGCTTGCCGGGCTTGAGCTGGTCCAGGCTCGCGGCGAGGAGCAGCCACACCAGCCAGGTACCGAGGAAGAGCGTGACGATGAGCCAGTAGCTGCGCAGCGCGCCGGGCTTGAGCCAGTCCACCTCGGACGCCGCCGCCTTGGGCCAGCCGTCGCGCTCGCTGATGGCGAAGAAGCCAAAGCCCAGGAGGAACAAACAGCAAATGACGACGCCCGCGGCCAGGTCGTCCGCGCCCGTCGCGCTGCCGTTGACGAGCGCCGCGCCGGCGAAGAAGAGCCAGCCACCCAAGACGAACACGACCAGCGCCCGCCGCGTCCCCGCCGCCGTCGACTCCGACTCGAGCGACACGCCGGCCGCCCCGCCTTCGAGCGCCAGCACCGTCCCCGCCAGGCACACCCAGCTGAAGGCGACGCTGAAGTAGCGGAACTCCTCTTCGACGAAGAGCCCGCGGCGGTTGAGTTCTTCGAGCGGCGCGACGGTGAGCAGGCAGGCCCCGGCGAGCAGGGCCAGTGTCCCCAAGTTGGCCGCCGCTCGCCCCTGCTTCGATCTTCCCTGTGTCGCCAGCGCCACCGACACCGCCGTCAGCAGCGACGACCAGCACGCGCCGAGCCACACCATGCCGACGATGTCGACCACGGAGATGCCGTTGAGGAAGTACGCGAAGATGAGGAAGGGCACGCCGGCCGACGCGAAGAGCGCCGACTGCGAGAGCGCGCTCAGGTACTTCCCGTAGACGATGCGGCGGGAGCCCAGGCCAGTCAGCGCGAGGAGCACCCAGGTCTCCTCTTCCTGCTCGCGCAGCATCGAGCGGAACGCGGTGTACGGAATGATGAAGAAGCACACGCCGCCCAGCGCGACGAAGAACGCAGTGAAGTACTCGTCTCCCTGGGGACGGCCGGACGCCGCGCGCCCGTCGGCGTACGCCACCAGCGCCACCACCACGCAGGTGGCCAGCAGCAGACTGAAGAAGATGGCGAACACCCGCGCGCGCAGGCCCTGGCGGACCTCCTTGACCACCAGCGGACCGACCGCGTCCTGCAGCCGGTCGGCGAGGCTGGCCGCGCCGGCGCTCACGTCAGCGGCTCCTTGTCTTTGGCGCGCAGCAGCACGAGCGTCGTCAGCGTCAGCACCACCGCGACGGCGGCGTTGACGCCCAGGAGCACGCCGGTCTCCTTTCCCTGGCCCACGTTCACCAGCCCGATGATGGGGTTGAAGATGTTGAGCAGCGGCATGGAAGGGTCGTCGGCGAACGCGCCCAGCAGCGGGGGCACCCCGGTGCCCATGGTGACGAGCATGAGGGCCATGAGCCGCGCGAGCACGCCGACCTGCGACGGAGGCCCGGGGAGGAGCCGCGCCAGCACGTGCGAGCCGGCCAGGTAGCTGAGCACGTAGAGCACCGCGAGGGCGGCCACCGGCACCACTTCTTCGTCGGCGAAGCCGGCCGGCTCGAGCACCCAGGGCACGACGGCCAACGCGAGCGTCGCCACCAGGCACAGCACCGTCAGCACGTAGCCACGAAACGCGCCGGGCTTGAGCAGGTTCCACCGCGCGGCGGGGCCGGACCAGTGGACCTTCGACATGCCGTCCAGGTCCGCGCTGATCGCCGTGCCGAAGAACGCGAGGTAGCTGGCCAAGACGACGGCCCCGACCGCGACGAGCGGCGACTTCCCGTCCACCAGCGCGGCCCAGCCGAAGAAGCCGGCGATCGCCACCACTTGCGAGAAGAACGCCAGCCGCGGCCCTTTGGCGTACGGCTCGGTCGACAGCGACAGCCGAGACGCCGCCGCTTCGAAGAACAAGAGCGCGGTGGTGACGAAGAAGTACACGGCCGCCAACGCCGCCACCGTCTCCAGGCTCGAGAAGGACCAGGACTTGGCCCATTCCGTCAGGCCGATGCCGCTGCCGATGCCCATGCCCACCGCCTGCAGCAGCGCGCCGAGCACCACGAAGTGCATGAGCGCCCGGGTGATGCGCGCTTCGGCCAGCGTCGCCGCGCTGACGAGCACCGACACCAGGAAGACGTGGAAGGCGGAGGTGAGCAGCAGCACGACGAGGATCGTCGGCAGGTCGATGCCGTTGAGGAAGTAGCTGAAGATGAGGAACGGCGCGGCCGCGGACATGTAGAGGAAGCCCTGCAGGACGAAGGAGAGGATCTTCCCCGCCAGGATCCGCCGAGGCCCCAGGCCCGTCAGCGTCAGCAGCACCCACGTCTCGTCTTCCCGCTCCCGCGCCATGGACCGGTAGGCGCTGTAGGGGATGATGAAGAACTCCACCGCCCCGAGCGCGAAGAAGTACGCGCTGAACGTCACCTGCCCCGCCCGCGGCTCGTGCCCGTCGCTCGCCGCGAAGGCGATGAGGGAGATGACGACGCAGGACACCAACATGAGCGTGAAGAAGACGACGAAGAGCCGCTGGCGCAGGCCCTGCCGCACTTCCTTGATGACGATGGGGTTGGCGCGCTCCGCGAGCCAAATGCCGAAGCGGTCCAACGCATCCGGAGCGGCGCCGCTCACTGCACCCTGCCCTTCGTCACGTTCATGAACGCGTCTTCGAGATCCAGCTCACGAGACTGGAACGCGCAGACCGGCACGCCCGCCTGCACCAGCGCCGCCAGCACCCGCACCGCCGCTTCGTCGGCCCACGCGGGCGTGATCGGCGTGCCCTGCGGCAGCTCGAGCCGGAAGCGCACCAGCGCACCTTCGACCGTCACGTCCTTCACCATGGGCTGCTCCAACAAGACCCGCTCGGCCTTGTGGGCGTGCTCGTGGAGCGCCTCGGACACCGCCACGCGGAGCTGGTGATCGCTGTGCGGCTGCGTGCCCGCCGAGCGCGAGAGCACTTCGGCGACCGAGCCCGTCGCCAAGAGCCGACCCTGCTCGATGATCGCGCAGGCGTCGCAGATCTCCGAGAGCTCCGTGAGAATGTGCGACGAGATCAGCACCGCCTTGCCCTGCGCGGCGAGGGCCTTGAGCAACTCGCGCAGCTCGATGCGAGCGCGGGGATCCAACCCGTCGGCGGGCTCGTCGAGAATGAGCAGCTTGGGGTCGTGCAGCAGCGTTCGCCCCAGCGCCACGCGCTGCTTCATGCCCTTGGACAGCGCGCTGGTGAGCTTGTCTTGCAGCGGCACCAGGCCGGCGAACTCCATGACGGACTGCACCCGCGCCTCACGCTCCTTTCCCTTGAGCCGATACGCCCGCGCGAAGAAGTCGAGGAACTCGAAGACGGTCATGTCTTCGTACGTGCCGTAGCGGTCCGGCATGTAGCCGATGAGCGGGCGCGCCTGATCCGGCCGGTCCACCACGCTCTTGCCGTCGAGCAGCACCTCGCCGCTCGTCGGCACGTCGAGCGTGGCGATGATGCGCATGGTGGTGGACTTGCCGGCGCCGTTGGGGCCGATGAAGCCCAGGATCATCCCTTCTTCGACGCGGAAGCTGA
The DNA here is from genome assembly GCA_022842905.1 of Myxococcaceae bacterium. Taxonomy (GTDB): domain Bacteria; phylum Myxococcota; class Myxococcia; order Myxococcales; family Myxococcaceae; genus JALHOS01. Next base: position 36,314 of record JALHOS010000004.1, read on the forward strand.
TGTCGTCGACGGCCCGGAGCCCGCCGTAGAACCGAGACAGGTTGCGCACCTCGAGCAGGCTCATCGATCCACGCCTCCGTGTACGTAGCTGACGGACTGCGCCAGCTGCACCGCCAAGCCGCCTTGCGGCACGAAGGGCGCGCCGTCGAGCTCCGCCACGAACTCCCCGTCACTCACGTCGAGCACCCGGCTCATCGCGCCGCGCGGGAAGCGGTCCTTGGCGGTGAAGAGGGGCTCCGGCCCGTCGGTGCGCTCCGACAGCGTCGTCTCGGCGCCGTCTTTCACGTCTTCGGCCACCAGCGCCTGCCCGTCGACGTTCACCTCGATCCGCCGCGCCTTCGCGCCGAGCGCGTTCATGACCGTGTAGCGAGCGCCGTCCTTCTTCACGACGACGCGGGCGCGGCTGGGCAGCACGCTGACGGAGCCCCACTCGCGGTACTGCCGCGACGGCAGGAAGTCGTTGCCCGTCTTGAGCCCGTCTCGAAAGTCCAGCGACGTGGCCACTCGGTCCCCCGAGGTCGACGATGAGCCGATCAGCGCAGTGCCGTACTCGAAGCGCGCGGCCCCGGGCGCGAGGTTCGCGTAGTACGCGGTGAGCCCGGCGGTGACGGCGCGGTTGTGCGCCCGATCGAGCCAGGTGATGCCGTAGGCCGCGCCGTGCACGGTGAAGCCGTCGGCCACCAGCGAGTAGCCGATGAGGAGCACACTGGTGAGGAAGGCCGTCAGGGGAATGCTGAACAGCAGCGCCGCCGGGCCTCGCCGCCGCGCGACCCAAATGGAGCCGGGACCGATCGCCAGCGTGAACAGCCCGATGATGAGCAGGAACGTCCCCAAGGGCGCGGTGGCCTGCGGCAGGAGCACCTTCGCGCGGCCGTTGCGTCGCTCCCACTCGGGCGGCAGCCCCTTGGGCCGCACGGGCAGCGCTTGGCGAATGAGCTGGTCCCCCTGCGGGTGCTCGCCTGGCTCGAACACCGCCACGGTGCCGAAGCCGTAGGGCTGCTCCCCGTGCGTGAGGGACAGACCTTCGAAGCCGGCCAAGTCGTCGACGGTGCCCACCGCGAGCAGGTGCCCACCCGACAGCACGTAGCGCTCGAGCGCCTGCCGCTGCGCTTCGCTGAGCCCTCGCAGCGAGCCCTGCCGCGGCGCCACCACCGCCGCGAAGCCCACGAAGGCGGTCGCGTCCGTCGGCAGCTCCGCAGGCTCGAGCGTGGCCACGACGTTGTCGGCGCTGCTCGTCGAAGGCTCGACGCCGGTGAAGCCTTGAAAGCCCTTGGCGTCGCTGAGCGTGAGGATCGCCCGCTGCTCGCCGTAGGTCTGCGTGAAGTACGTGTGCCCGGTGTTCACCCGCCCGAGCGAGGAGCCGCCGCGCACTTCGACGGAGCCGCCCGAGAAGAGGGTCGGCACGGGCAACGCCACCGTCTGCGCTTCGCCCGCCTTGACCCGCACTTCGGCCTTCACCGAGCCGCCCCCACGGCCGGGGTTGCTGCGGTACTCGATGAAGACGGTCTGCTCGGGCCCTTCGCGGTTGTCCACGGTGAGCCGGAGCGGCGCGTAGCCTTCCTGGGGCATGGCGAAGCCGGACTCCAACGACACGCGGGTGCGGCCGTCGGTCAGCTCCGAGCGGTTGGTCTGCGCGAAGTAGTAGCTGAACGGCCCCTTCTGCGCGGCCAGGGGCGTGGCGTAGCCGACGTCTTCTTCGTCCTCGACGACGGCCGGCAACGGCGAGCGCGCCAGCGTCACCACCAGGAGCGTCGCCAGGAGTTCACTCACGGGCGACCTCGGGGATGTGAGCGAGCAGCTGGCTGACGAGCTGATCCGCCGTCACCCGCTCGAGGCCGGCTTCGTAAGACAACACGAGCCGGTGGTTGAGGACCGCGGGCGCCAGCTCCTTGACCTCGTCGAAGCCGACGTTGGGCTTGCCCTTGGCCAGCGCCCAGGCCCGAGCGGACGCCGCGAGCGCCAACGCCGCGCGAGGGGACGCGCCGTAGCGCACGAAGCGCTTGAAGGTCGGCGGCGCGGACGGTCGCTCGTGGTGCGTCGCTTCGACGAGCCGGCCGATGAAGGACGCCACGGGCTGCGGCAGGTGCACGCGGTCCACGAGCGCGAAGAGCCGGTCCAGCTCGCCGCTCGTGGTGATGGCGGAGAGCTCCGGCGGCTGCCCGCGCACGCGCTGCATGAGGATGGTGGCCATGGTCGCCGCGCCGACGGGCGGCACGTTCACCCGGAAGAGGAAGCGGTCGAGCTGCGCTTCGGGCAGCGGGTACGTGCCTTCGAGCTCGATGGGGTTCTGCGTGGCGAGCACGAAGAAGGGCTTCGGCAGCGGGTGCGTCGTGCCGAGCACGGTGACGGCGCGCTCCTGCATCGCCTCGAGCAGCGCCGACTGCGTCTTGGGCGAACTGCGGTTGATCTCGTCCGCGAGCACGATGGACGCGAACAGCGGGCCGGGGCGGAAGGTGAAGCTCTTGGTCTCCGCGTCGATGACGTAGGTGCCGGTGATGTCGCCGGGCAGCAGGTCCGGCGTGAACTGGAGGCGCTTGAACGGCAAGCCCAACAGCCGCGCGAGGCCCTTGCAGAGCTCGGTCTTGCCCAAGCCCGGGAGCCCCTCGAGGAGCACGTGGCCACGGGCGAGGACGGCGGTGGTGACTCGATCGACCACGGTGGGTTGATCGAGCAGCACCTGTCCCAAGCCGGCCTTGAGCTGGGCGATCGCCTCGCCAGCGCCTTGAACTTCAGTGGGCGTCAACAGCTCGGACACGGGTTCCCTCCTGGAAGTACCGCTCAATGAGTGCTCGGTTCTTGGGGCGCATGGGCCCGGTGATGAAGCCCGGCGCCTGGCTCCCCGTCGCCTCCGCGCCGCTGGCGTTCCCCACTGGCTGGCCGCCCTTCAGCTTCGGGTTCGCCGCGCGCAGGCCGAGGAGTTGCTGGCCTTCTTCGCCACCTTGCCCCTGCGGGAGTGGTTCGAATTGGAGCTTGTCGGGAGCCATGTCCGCGGTGCCGCCGAAGACCAGCGGCGTGTCGCCGCCTTCGCCTTCCGACGTCGAGGAGCTGCTGCCCTGCTTGACCAAGTGCGAGGCGTGCTCGCGACCGTCCGGCGTCAGCTCCTTGCCGGAGCCATTGCCTTGGCCGGTCCCGCTCTGGCCCTGTTGGCCCGCCTGGCCGGTCTGCCCACTCTGGCCTTGCCCTTGATTACCGCTCTGCCCGGAGGAGGCCTGACGCTGCTGGCCGGATTGAGGCGACTGCTGGCCGTTGGGAGAAAAGGAGCGCTGGAGCTGATCCTGCCGGCGCGCGAGGGCGTCTTTGAGCTCGTTCAGGCGCTGCTGTTGAGACTGCGCGCTCTGACTGTCCGGTCCTTGCTGGCCGTTCTGACCTTGCTGGCCGTTCTGACCTTGCTGACCGTTCTGGTCTTGTTGGCCATTCTGACCTTGCTGGCCGTCCTGTCCTTGCTGGCCGTTCTGACCTTGCTGGCCGTTCTGACCTTGTTGGCCATTCTGACCCTGTTGGCCATTCTGACCCTGCTGGCCGTTCTGACCTTGCTGACCTTGCTGACCGTTCTGACCTTGCTGGCCGTTCTGACCTTGCTGTCCCTGCTCACCCAGCGCTTGCGACAAGGCGTCTTCCGGCGACTGCGCCTGCCCGTCCGACAGCTCCATCAACGCACGCTCGAGCTGCTCTCGCTCTCGCCGTTGCGCCTCTTCATTCTGCGCGGACGCGACCGCGTTCTGGAGTTGCTGCGCGGCCTCTTGCGCGCGGGCCAGCTCTCGACTCGCCTCGGCGGCCTGCGCGTCGAGCGCCTTCTCGAGTGAATCGGCGGCTTCCCAGTCCGGCGCATCGAAGCTGCCCTCGCTCAGCTCCGCTTGCAGCCGGGCGACCTCGGCCTGCGTCGTCTCGTCAACCGGCTCTTCCTTCGCCACTGCTTCGAGCTTCTCGACCAACTGCTCGACGCGCGCGCCGCCGGCGGCATTCGTCGCGGGAAGAACGGTGTCGGGCACCGGCGCCCACAGCGCGACCAACCCGGTGATCAGCGCCAAGGCCAGCGCACCGAGCGGCCGGCGCACGTCGATCGCCGGCGCCTGAAGTCGCCCGAGCTGCGAGTTGAGCCCGACCTCCCACTGGCCCACCGGCCGCTCCAGGCGCGTGAGGAGCAGCCCACCTGCGCCGAGCTGGCGATCCGCGATGACCGCCGCCTGCGCGACCGACGTGCGGCGCGAACGGCCCAACCACAGCGTCACCGCCACCGCGGCAACGACGAGCAGTGCGCCGACGAACACTTCGTACCGGTGCACGAGCAGCCGCCAGGCCACGAAGCAGCCCACCGCCGTCCACGCGGGCACCACCGCCGTCGTGATGAGCACCTCCGCGTCCAGCCGGCGCCGGACCTTGCCGAGGCGTGAGACGAGCGCCCGCTTCCGTCGTTCTTCGTCGAGGGTCATGGGCTTGAAGGTCGAGACTCTAAACGCCGACCTTGGGCCACACGTTCCCAAAATGCCGGAATTTCTCGTTGTGCGGTCGATTACGCCCCGTCAACGGCGCGCGGCGCGAGGTGGCCCGCGCGCGTTGAAGTCAGCGCAGGCCCGGCGGCAGCGGCTGTCCAGGGCGCCACAGCTCCTCCACCTCCGGCGCCTCGATCGGCCGGGCGAGGCCCTCGAGCAGCTCGACGCGCTGAGGCGCGAGCGGCGTGGGCGCGTGCACGCGGCCCGCTCCGACGCCGGTCCGTGTTCCTCTCGCGCCTTCGAACACCGCCGCACCGCCGCGGCCCAGGAACGTCCCCACCAGCGCGCCGAACCCGAAGGGCGCGCGCTCGTCCACCACCACGTCAGCGTTGGGCGGCTCCAGGTCGAACAGCTTCGGCGCTTCGTGCACGGCGCTCAGCTTCCACGCGGGCCGCACGCGCTGCGCCAAAGGCTCCGGCGGATCGGCGTCGACGGTGAGCTCGACGAAGTCGACCGGCCGTGGGGTCGTCAGCGGAACGCGCAGGCGCACGACCTGCCCGTCGATCAACGCCGGCGCGGCGGCGCGCACCGGCGCCCCATGTTCAGGCCGCACGAACAGCAGCGCGTGCCCCGCCGGCTCGAACGCCGCCTGGAGCAACACCGACGCCACGTACCGCCGTCCGTCCACCACCTGCAGCGCCTCGAGGAAGACGTGCAGCGTGCCCTCTTCACGAGGCACCTTGCCCAGCCCGTCGAGGAAATCGGGGTAGCGCACGGAAGAACCCCGAAGCGTAGCCCAGGCGGCCGAGCGACCCTTCCTTCGCCCCTTCGATTCCACTAGGTGCGCCCCCCATGCGCGCGACTCCGCTCTGGCTGTTGGCTTGTGCCGTCGTCCTGCTCGGGTGCCCGGAGAAGCCCCCGTGCAGCCCGTCTTCCTGCCGAAGTGGCTGCTGCGACGTGTCCGGCAGCTGCGTGGGCGGACAGCAGCCCAACGCGTGCGGCGCGAGCGGGCTGACGTGCAACGTGTGCGGTGGAAACCAGGCGTGCCTGAACGGCCTGTGCACGACTGTCGGAGGCGGTGGGAGCGGAGGCAGCGGCGGGATCGGCGGCAGCGGAGGAACGGGTGGGACGAGCGGCGACGCGATCTCGGTGGTGACGACCGCGTACTGCGAGTGGCTGAACCGGTGTGGGCGCGTCGAGACGAGCCAGCTGTCGATTGCGCGCTGCGCGGAGCTCCTGCGGCCGTACTTGTTCTCCAGCGCGTGGGCATCCGTCAGCCTGGGCGCGGTGTCGCTCGACTCGAGCGCGGCGACGCGGTGCGCGAACGAGTTCGCCGTCGTCGCGTGCCGCGAAAGCACGCCGAGTTTCAGCAGCTGCGGCAACATCGTCAGGTACACGGCGACACTGGGCCAGCGGTGCGCGGGCAGCTGCGCAGAAGGCTACTGCCAAGCCAACGTCTGCGACGCGCGCTGCGTCGCGGGGGGCAGCTTGGGCGAACCGTGCCGTTACGGCCGACCGACCTCGGAGTACTGCACCGCAGGCCTCACGTGCGGTCCTGGCGGCACCTGCGTGACGCCCAAGGCGCCGGGGGCCAGTTGCGGTCAAACCAGCGAGTGCGGACCCAACGGGGTGTGCACCGGAGGAGTCTGCGCCGCGCTGCCGAGCGCCGGCCAGACGTGCTCGAGCGGCTTTCCTTCCTGCGTCAGCACGGCGTTCTGCAACAGCAGCAACGTGTGCCAGGCGAGGCTCTCCGTCGGGGCGACGTGCACTTCGAGCAGCGCCTGCGCTGACGGGCTCTTCTGCTCGAGCAGCGGCTTCTGCGCGACGAAGCTGGGCGTCGGCGCGCGGTGCCGCTCCGGGACCGAATGCGCCAGCAGCATCTGTGATTCGGTCCTCCGTACGTGCAACGCCACCTACCCTGCCGAAATTGCCACCGGACAAAGCTGTACCGAGCGCTATGCCTGCGCGTCCGGCGTCTGCCGCGGCCTCATCGTCAACCCCGACGGCGGCGTCGGCACGCCCGGCACCTGCGGGGCCCCGCAAGCTGGCGACCGGTGCAGCGTCCACTCGGACTGCCCAGCGGCCCACCACTGCCCCACCTCCACGCGCGTGTGCACGCCGTCCACGGTCGCCAGCCCGTGCAGCTACGAGGACTACCCCTGTCGCAGCACGGAGTACTGCAACTCGAGCGGCACCTGCGCGCCTCGCTATCCAAGCGGACAGCCCTGCGACTCAAACCGCACGAGCAGCTGTTCTGCGCCGACCGACCGCTGCGTGGCGGTAGGAGACGGCGGTGCCGTGTGCCGCACGACGGACCTGGCACTCGATGAGTCCTGTGGCATCAACGGCACGTGCAAGGGCGGCCTCGGCTGCGTCGGCGGGCGGTGCGTGCGCGTCGGGCTGAGCGGCCAGCCGTGCAGCTTCGGCACCTGCTTCGACGGCATGTGCCGCATGTCTGACGGCGGCTACACCGGCACCTGCGGCGCGCTGGGCGCGACCGGTGAAGCGTGCCTCGGCTCGTCGGGTCTGAGCGGCAACCCCTGCGGCGCGGGCCTGGAGTGCCGTAACTCCACCTGCCAGACGGGCTGCCCGTGAGTCGGAAGAACCCCGCGCCCACCGACGACACCGAAGAGCTGCCCCGCCGCTACGAAGGGCAGGCGACGCTGCAGAAGCTCCTGGCCGGAAGCGGCACGGTGGCCGACGTCGAAGACGTCGTCGGGGCCTTCGAGAAAGCCGTCGCGCAGGGCGTGAGCGCCAACGTCGTCATCAGCGCGCTGTGGGACGACGAGCCGCGGTTCGAATCGCCCGACGCGGCGAGGCGGCTGTTCGGCAACCTGTTGGCCCTCTACGACCTGGTGGAGCGCAAGGAGCCGATCGCGCTGGCCGAGGGCGCCGCGCCGCGTGAGCTGGCCCGCGCCAAGGCCCCCAAGCCCGACCCGTGGACCGGCGAGGTGCCCGACGAGGCGTACCTCGAGGCCTGCTTCCGCTACCTGCACGACTGGCCCAAAGAGCGCGCCCGGCTCAACGACGTGCTCGAGAACGTGCACGACGCCGTGTTGCAGTGGCTCGACGCCGAAGGGCTGTCCGACGCCGCGTACGGGCTCGCCCGCCAGCTGGCCTTCGACACCTTCGCCGCGCTGGAGCTGGCCGGCCGCGCGCCGGGCAGCGTCGAGCTCCCGCCGCCCACCTCGCCCACGCTCCCCGCCGCGCTCGAAGCGTGGCTCGAAGAAGCGCTGACCGAAGCCTCCACTGACGACGACGAGCCGCTGCCCCAGGCCGACCTCGACACGGCGGCGACGGCGGCCCGGCGGGCCATGAGCGCCCTCTGGAACCAGCGCCGCGTCTGAAGGCCTGACGTTCCACGGCTTTACAGTTCCGCCACAGCGCGTCACAATACGCGGCTTCATTCCGACGGCAGAGCCTTCAAGGGGCACGCATGGCGCGAAAGAACGGCGGGGATCGCGAAGAGAGTGGCAGCGGCATCTCCGGCAAGCGCGACAAGTCGTGGCGGGAGATCGACGCGCAGCGCGGCAAGTCGAAGTACCACTCGCGGCAGGACGATCCGGCGCAGCAGCGCCTCGAGCGCAGTCCGACGTACGAGAAGTACAAGAAGGCGGCGGACTCGCTCTTCACCGGCGGCGCGTTGCCCGAAGGCCTCGCGGAGACGTTCGACCCCGAGGGCAAGCGCAAGGAGCAGAAGGAAGCCATGCTCAAGGTGACGGAGGCGCCGGACCGCAAGGCCTGGGTCGAGCGCGCGGCGGACTTCGTCGCCAAGTTCCCGCAGCTGCCCGACGACGCGTACTTCCTCGACTCGCTGCTCGACCACCCCAAGGACCGCATCGTCGACAAGGCGCTGGGCAAGCTCGAAGCGCTGCAGGAAGAAGGTCGGCTGCCGCGTGAGAAGGCACCCAAGTCGCTCGAGCAGCGGCTGCGATCGCTGGAGATGACGTCGACGGACAGCGACGTGCAGCAGCGGGCGAAGGCCCTGCGCGTCAAGCTGACCTGACGGGTGCAAGAAGCCGCCGCCCGTCGGCAGATCCAAAGCACCTGCGCGGTGCATTCCATCACGTCGAGCCACCCTCACGTCGGAGTGACCCATGCGCCTGACCCTCGCCGCCCTCCTGTGCCTCTCACTCAGCGCCTTCGCGCGTGAGCGCGTGCCCCCAGCCGACCTGAAGGAGGCCAGGGCGAAGGAGGCCGAGGCACAGCGCGCCACCCGCCGCGAGAACGCCGAGCCTGGAGGACGCACTGCCACGCCGGAGAAGCAGCGGCGCGCGGACGAACTCAAGCAGCAGCGAGAGGCCCGGCGGCGCTAGCCAGAGAGACCTCGACGACGAGCCGTGACGGAGCCGCTGGCCGCTTTTCAGCGCTCGACGAGCAGCTCGGGCTTGATGCCCAGGCCAGGCCAGGACTTCACTCGAAGCACCTGGCCAGCCACCACTTCCACCGGCACCGTCTCGACACCGTCTTCGCGCACCAGCGACAGCACGTGTCGGCCCGGCGCCACCTTCGCGCGGAACACCGGCGTCGCGCCCAGCACCTGCCCGTCGAGGGACACCTTCGCCCACGGGTCGCTGTCGACGGACACGAAGCCTGGCTGCGTCAGCTCCGCCGTGCCGCCGAGGACTTCGGTCGGCCGCTCCGCCGCCCAGACCGCGGGCTCCGCGTCGCTCGCCACTTCACCCTTCACCTTGGTCAGGTAGCCCGGCTTCACGTTCACCTGGGTCTGGTACGCCAGGCCCGCCGAGTCGTTGACGAAGGTGACGGTGTGCTGCCCCGCGAGCAGCTTCACGCGGAACAGCGGCGTCGTGCCGCGCACCTCACCGTCGATGAGCACCTTCGACCAGGGCACCGTGTCGAGCGTCATCACGCCGGGTGAGGCCTGCTGCTCCGAGTCGAGCGCCGCTGGGAGCGGCTCGAGCGACGTGCGCACGACGAAGTTGCTCAACAGCGTCGGGACGCCGGCCTGCGCGAGCGGCATGAGCACCACGAGCAGGCTGACGAGAGCGAGTCGGCGCGACATGTGGCCCGCACCTCACCACCGAGTGTGCGGCCATGCACTGTACGTCTTCACGCACAGCGGCCTTCAGGCGCCGACCTTGGTGACCGGCGTGGGCTGCGCGTCGCCCGGCTGCACCTTGGGCTTGATGAGCATGGACGCGACGACAGACGCCGTCAGCGTGAGCGCGATGAAGCCGAGGCTGACGAGGATCACCACGCCTTCGTGCGCGTGGGCGTACTCGGAGAAGTACGTCTCGGCGATGAGCTTGAGCCCGACGAAGGCCAAGATGACGCCCAGGCCAATCTTCAGGTACCGGAACTTGTCCATCAGCGCCGACACCAAGAAGAACAGCGAGCGCAGCCCGAGAATGGCGCAGGCGTTCGAACTGAAGACGATGAAGGGGTCCTGGCTGATGCCCAGCACCGCGGGAATGGAGTCGAGCGCGAACAGCAGGTCCGTGCTCTCCACCACCAGCAACACCAGGAACAGCGGGGTGAACATGAACTTGCCGTTCACCCGCGTCGTGAAGGCCAGCCCGTCGTCCTTGTCGGCCACCGGCAGGAGCCTGCGACCCCACTTGAGGACCGGGCTCTTCTCGGGGTCGACCTCTTCTTCTTCGTTGCCGCCGAAGAGCAGCTTGCCGGCCGTGTAGAGCAGGAACGCTCCGAAGACGTAGAGCAGCCAGGCGGCCTTGGCGACCAGCGTCGTGCCCAGGCCGATGAGCACGCCGCGCATGATGAAGGCCCCCAAGATGCCCCAGTACAAGAGGCGGTGCTGCGAGCGGTTGGGGATCTTGAAGAAGCCAAAGACGAGGATGAAGACGAAGAGGTTGTCGACGGACAGCGCGTACTCGATGACGTACGCGGTCAGGAACGGCACCGCCGCCTTCGCGCCTCCCAGGAAGTAGAGGAAGCCCGCGAAGCACAGCGACAGCGTCACCCAGATGCCGGTCCACCCCGCCGCCTTGCGCGGGGTGACGTCCTGCCCCGAGGACACGCGCAGGTCGATGGCGATGACGGCCGCCACGCCCACCAGAAAGCCGACCCACAACGGAAGAGTGCCCAAGCCGCCTCGCTCCCTACCCTCTTGTGAACGTCAGGGCCACGGCGCACGTGTTTGTCTGCGCGCCCGCGGGGCCGCTCACCGCTCCTTCTGGAGCAGGACCAGGGCCTTCCCCGCCACCGTCACCGTCGCCCCGTCGGCGAAGGCCACAGGCTCGCCGGTCGCCGCTTCGACGCTGGTGTCCAACAGCAGCCGCCAGCGCCGCCCGTAGCTCGCCGACGGGAGGCTCACCTGGACGTCGTCCGCCGCGCCGTTGAGGTACAGCAGCAGCGAGTCGGCGGGGTGACGTTCGCCGCGGGGCCCCACTTCCTCGCTGGCCTCGCCCGACAGGAACGCGCCGAACGTGAGCAGCCCGGCGTCGGTCCAGTCGACGTCCTTGAGCTCCTTGCCGGTTCGGCCCAGCCACACGACGTCTTTGTGGCCGCGCGGCGAAGTCTTCCGGCCGGTGAAGAAGTCGAGCCGGTGCAGCGCCGGGTGCGCCGCGCGCAACGTGAGCAGCCGCTTCGTGAACGCCAGCATGGCCTGGGCGCTCGCGTCGTCCCGCCAGGCGACGAAGGACAGCGGGCCGTCCTGGCAGTACGCGTTGTTGTTGCCGCGCTGCGTGCGCAGCAGCTCGTCCCCCGCCAGCAGCATGGGCGTGCCGGCCGAAACGAAGAGCGTGGCCAGCAGGCTGCGGCGCACCCTGGCCCGCAGCGCCTCGACGGCCGGATCGTCCGACGGCCCTTCGACGCCCCAGTTGGCCGACAGGTTGTCGTTGGTGCCGTCGCGGTTGTCTTCGAGGTTCGCCTCGTTGTGCTTGTGCGCGTACGACGTGAGGTCGACGAGCGTGAAGCCGTCGTGGCAGGTGACGAAGTTCACCGACGCGCTGGGCTTGCGGCCGGACAGCTCGAAGTAGTCCGAAGAGCCGGTGAGCCGACTGGCCAGCGGCGGCACCTGGCCCAGATCGCCGCGCCAGAAGCGCCGCACAGTGTCGCGGAAGCGATCGTTCCACTCGGCGAAGGGCACACCAAAGCTGCCCAGCCGGTAGCCCCCTTCCCCGACGTCCCACGGCTCGGCGAAGAGCTTCACCGTCGACAGCACGGGGTCCTGCGCCACCGCGGCGAAGAAGGGCGCTCCTTCATGGAAAGCGCCGTCTCCCACGCGGCCCAACGTGCTGGCCAGGTCCAGGCGAAAGCCGTCGACGTGGAACTCCGTCACCCACGCGCGCAGCGAGTCGAGCACGAGCTGCAGGACGCGCGGGTGTGACAGGTTGAGCGAGTTGCCGCAGCCGGTGAAGTCTCGGTGCCGCGCACGCTTCGAAGGGTCGAGCCAGTAGTAGCTCGCGTTGTCCAAGCCCCGGAAGGCGAGCGTCGGCCCTTCGTGGTTGCCTTCGGCGGTGTGGTTGAAGACGACGTCGAGGACGACCTCCACGCCCGCCGCGTGGAGCGCCTTGATGGCGTGCTTGAGCTCGGCGACGGCGCTGGCGTGGCCGCCCTTGGACGCGAAGCGCTGGTCCGGCGCGAAGAAGCCCAGCGTGTTGTAGCCCCAGAAGTTGGTCAGCCCCTTCGCCGCGAGGAAAGCCTCCGTCACCGATTCGTGAATGGGTAACAGCTCCACCGTGGTGACGCCCAGCCCCAGGAGGTGATCGACGACCGCCTTGTGCCCCAGGCCCGCGTAGGTGCCGCGCAGCCGCGCGGGGACCTTGGGGTGCAGCGCGGTGAGCCCCTTGACGTGCGCCTCGTAGAGCACGGTGCGGTGGGCGGGCACACGAGGCGGCGCGTCCTTGCCCCAGTCGAAGGCCGGGTCGACGACTTGGCAGCGCGGCATGAAGGGCGCCGAATCCGTCGCGTCCGGCGTTTCCGCACCGTGGTGCAGGGTGTGGCCCACCAGCGGCCCCGTCGGGTCCGGCTTGCCGACGAGCGCGCGGGCGTACGGGTCGACGAGGAGCTTCTTGGGGTTGAAGCGGTGGCCGTCCTGCGGCGCCCACGGGCCGTGCGCGCGCAGCCCGTACAGCGCGCCGGGCATGAGGCCGGGGACGTAGCCGTGGAACACGTGGTTGGTGCGCGACGGCAGCGGCACGCGCTCGGTCTGGGTGTTCGGCGACAGCGGCGCGAACAGGCACAGGTCGACCGCGGTGGCGTGCTGCGAGAAGACGGCGAAGTTGACGCCGTGGCCGTCGAAGGTGGCCCCGAGCGGAAAGGGGCGGCCTGGCCAGACCGGAAGGGACACGGGCGGAGTGTACGCGGTGAAGGCCCCTTCGAAACGACGAAGGGCCCGCCCGAGTTGTCCTCGGTGCGAGCCCTTCGGGTACCGCCACCCGCCTTACGACAGGTGCTTGTTGTACTTGGCGGTCAGCTCGAACATGGTGATGGGCTTCTTGCCCACGACCTTCGAGAGCGCGTCGTCAGGGTTGATCTGGCGGCGGTTCTTCGCGTCCTGCAGGCCGTGCTTCTTGATGTAGGCCCAGATCTTCGCGGCCGCTTCGAAGCGCGCCAGCGGCTTGTTGCCGACGATCTCGGCGAGCTCCGGCGAGGGCTGCAGCGCCTTCGCGAACGCCGGGTTGATCTTCTTCTTCCCACCAGACGACTTCTTCACGGGCTTCTTCGCGGCCATTGTTTTTCCTTCCCTTCGTCGAATTGACGAGTCGGTTTGTTCGCTCCCCTCCCCGGGGTCGAGGCGGTCTCTGTCGAGAACCGAGGGCGCGGAGTAGCACCCTAATCTTGGGAAAGACAGCCCTTCGTGCGAATTTTCCCTCGGGGGCTCCGAGGAGGAACGTGATGCGCGTCGCACTGACGGGTGGAAACGGATTCGTGGGCGGCTTCCTCGCGCGAGCCTTGACAGCGCGCGGCGACTCCGTGCGCTGCTTGCTGCGGAGCACCAGCGAGCCGGGTGCGCTCGAAGGCCTGCCCTTCACCCGCGTCGACGGCGACGTGACGAACCCCACTTCGCTTTCCGCCCTGGTGAAGGACTGCGACGTCGTCTTCCACCTGGCCGGCGTGCGCCGCGGCACCAGCCGCGACGACTTCCTGCGCGTGAACGCGGAAGGCACGCGGCACGTCGCCCAAGCCATGGTCGAGCACGGCGCGCGGCGGCTGGTCTTGTGCGGGAGCCTCGCGGCGGCGGGCCCTTCTCGAGGCCAGCCCAAGCGCGAAGACGAGCCGCTCGAGCCACAGGAGTGGTACGGCGAGTCGAAGGCCGAAGCCGAGCGGCTGACGCTGAGCTACGCCGACCGGCTCGAGGTCACCGTCAGCCGGCCGTGCCGAATCTTGGGGCCGCTCGACAAGGAGAACTTCACGTTCGTCAAGCTCGCGGCGCGCGGGCTGGTGCTGAAGCTCGGCGGGCCCGAGCGCCTGCTGTCCTTCGTCGACGTGGAGGACGTGGTGCAGCACCTGCTGCTGCTCGGAGACCGTCCCGAAGCCAAGGGCCAGGTGTTCTTCTGCGCGACGGACGAGACGCGCAGCGTCGAAGCGTTCCTGCGCGAGGTGGTGGCGCTGCTCGGCAAGTCACCCACCGTGCTGCCGGTGCCGCAGGCCGTGCTGCTCGGCTTGGGCAAGGCGGCAGACCTCGCTTCGAAGGTGCTGGGCAGGAAGCTGCCCCTCAACGAGAAGCTCGCGCGGCAGCTCTTGGCGCCGGGCTGGGTGTGCAGCCCCGAGAAGTCGAAGCGGCTCTTGGGGTTCGCTCCGACGTGGGCGCTGTCGAAGTCGCTCGAGCGCAGCGTGGCCAGCTACCGCGCGGCGGGCTGGCTCTAACGAGACGGTCTGGGACGCCAAGCCGCACCGCTCGACGGCCCACCCGCCTGTGGTAAGCGCCGCGTTCAAGTCATGCACGCGCCTTCAGCCCAGCCCTCCAACGACAAGCCCAAGCAGCAGGGGAAGGCCGCGTTCTTCGACATCGACGGCACGCTCATCAGCACGAACGTCGTCCACGCCTACGCGTACTACGCGAAGAACGCGGGCAGCGTGACGGGCATGCTCAGGCGCACGGCGAGCACGGCGCTGAAGCTGCCGCTGTACGGCGTGCTCAACCTGGTCGACCGGAAGATCTTCAACGAAGTCTTCTACCGGTCGTACGAAGGGCTGTCCGAAGACCGGCTGCTGAGCATGGCCGACGAGCTGTTCGAAGACGTCGTGCAGGCCGCCATCTTCCCCAAGGCGCAGGACCTCATCGACGAAGCGCGGCGCGCGGGCTGCCGCATCGTGCTGGTCACCGGCGCGCTCGACTTCACCATGCGGCCCCTGGCGCGGCACTTCGGCGCGGACGACCTCATCGCCAACAAGATGCAGTTCGTCGGCGGGCGGGCGACGGGCAAGGTGATTCCGCCCATCATCGAAGGGGCGAACAAGGCCAACGTCATTCGCGACTACTGCGAGAAGCACGACCTGTCGCTGCGCTACTCACACGCCTACTCGGACTCGGCGTCGGACTACGCCATGCTCACGATCGTCGGGCGACCGACCGCGGTGAACCCCGACCTGCGGCTGAAGGCGCTCGCGCGCAGCTACAACTGGCCGGTGTTGGACCTGCGCTGACACGCTTTTCGACTTCACCCGCAGACCAGCCCGCCGTCTCCTTGGGCGCAGCGCTCGGGCGCCACGCAGGCGCGCTCGAGCGTCAACGTGCCGCCGACGCAGCGGAGGATCCCGGTGCCGCCGTCAGGCTCGCAGCGCACCCTCCCTTCCGAGCTGGCCAGGCAGCGGTGCCCCACGGTGTTCCCCGTCGAGTCGCAGCGCACTTCACCGCCGACGGCCTGACAGCGCTCCGGCCCCCTGCAGTCGGCCAGCGTCGCCCACAGGCCGGCGCGACACTCGAGCAGCTGCACCCCTTCGGCGCTGCAGCGGATCTCGCCGTCGACGCTGCACTCGGCGTCCGGCCCCCGCGGCATGGACCCCGAGCAGGCCCACAGCACCGCCCAGACCAACACGCTCACACGTCGTGGCTTCACGCCGCGCGTTCTACTCCCAAAGAACCGGTCCACGCTTCAGGCCGCCAGGGGTCGATCGGCCTGCTAAGAAACCGCGCCGACCGTGGACTTCCTCGAGCACCTCGACGCGCGGTTGCACGCGGCCCTGCGCACCGCCTTCGCCGAAGCGTCGGCCCAGCCGCTCGACGGCCTGCCCCGCGCCCGCACGATCGTCCTCGCCGGCCACCGCGCCGCGGGGAAGAGCCGCGTCGGCCCCCACGTCGCGCGGGCGCTCGAGCGGCCGTTCTTCGACCTCGACGCCGAGGTGGCGCGACGCGCCGGCCGCGACCTCAAGGCCTGGGTGGAGACGGACGTCGCCAGCTTTCGTGAGGCCGAAGCCCAGACCTTCGCGGAGTTGCCCACCGGCTGCGTCGTCGCCGTCGGCGGCGGCTTCTTGGCGCAGCACCCGGCCCTCGCGCAGCGGCAGCTCACCACCGTCGTCCCGGTGTCCTACGAGACGTTCGTCGACCGCCTCGTGCGCGACACCAGCCGGCCGCGGCTGTTGCCGGACCTGCCCGTGCTCGACGAGCTGCGCGACCTCTACTTCGAACGCGAAGAGCGGCACCGCGCCGCCAAGCCGCTGCCCTGGGCCACCTTCGTCGCCCGCGTCGGCCTGCCACAGCGGCCGGCTCGGGTGGTGACCTTGCCCCGCGGCGTCGACGCCGTCGCCTTCGCCTGGGCTGCCCGCCGCCAGGGCGCGGACCTGCTCGAGGTCCGCACCGACGTGACGGACCCGGACACCGACTTGAGCGCCGTCGCCCGCGCGCTGCCGCTGCTCGTCGCCGCCCGAAGCAGGCCGGTCCCCGCGGCGTGGCGAAACCTGGCCGCCCTGGAAGACGCCGAGCTGGGCGACGGGCCGCCCGCGGCCGCTGGGCTCATTTCTTTCCACGCGCCGGCCCCGCTGACGGTGCCGCAGGCGCTGACGCGCTGGGAAGCAGTGGCCCCAGGGAGCCTCATCAAGCACGTCGAGCCCCTCGGAGCGCCGCAGGACGCGGAGCGGCTGTTCGAACTGCAAGCGCTCCTCGCCGAGCGGTTCGGCGCCGACCGCGTCACCGTGCTGTGCACCGGCCCGCTCGCGCTCCCGTTCCGCGCAGCGCTCGCGGCAGGCAACGCGCTGGACTACCTAGCGACGGAAGCGGCGCACCGGTCGGCGCTGGGGCAGCGGCTGCTCGCCGACGCGGTCCGCGAAGCGCGGCACTTCCGGGGAGACGTCGCCGCGCAGCGACGGCAGCGCTTGGGCGTTCTCGGCGCGGGCATCGACTCGTCGGCCTCACCGCGGCTGCACCCGCAGCCGTTCGACCGCATCGACGTGCCGCCCGACACCGTGTTGGGGCCGCTGCTCCACGCGCTGCACCTCCACTACGCCGGGCTCGCCGTCACCGCGCCCTTCAAACAAGGCGCCGCCGACGCCGTCACCCATGGCGCGCAGCGCGCCGTCAACACGCTGGTCCGCGACGGGCCGTACTGGCGGGCGCTCAACACCGACGTCGTCGGCGCCCGCGCGGTGCTCGAGCGGCTGCGCGCGGCCCGCGTCAC
>JALHOS010000005.1 GCA_022842905.1 Myxococcaceae bacterium
ACGCGCCGACGCTCGCGTTCGGCCCGGCGCTCGAGGAGCTGGCCAAGGCCGCCGCGCGCCGGGCGCTGTCCACGCCCACCCATGGAGAACTGCGCGCCAAGCTCGAGGCTCTCGATCGACTCGGGCCCGACGCGCCCCCGCGCGTGGCGAAGGTGGTCGTCTACCAGGTGCCGCTGCTCTCGCTGCCGCGCTTCCTCGACTGAAAAATTGCCGGCGATCCGCCCGCTGCTACCGTCCGCTGCACCCCTGTAACAGGAGGGCTTGCATGCACGGCGTGATCACCGGTCGCCACGTGGTGTTGAACGCGCGCCTCATCTGGCGCGAGTTCGGGCCTTCATGCCTGGCCCGCTGCATGTGGGCCTGCGTGTTCGGCCCCAAGCAGACGTTCCTCAACATCATGTGGGAGAGCAGCCGTGACTGAGTCTTCGTCGTCCGACGCCGTGGTGCCCCAGGCCTTCGCCGATCGCGCGATGGCGTCGATCATGTACCTGCACCGCGAGCTGGCCGCCGAGAAGGACCGCGC
The DNA here is from genome assembly GCA_022842905.1 of Myxococcaceae bacterium. Lineage (GTDB taxonomy): Bacteria > Myxococcota > Myxococcia > Myxococcales > Myxococcaceae > JALHOS01. Next base: position 524 of record JALHOS010000005.1, read on the forward strand.
GGTGTGGCTCTACCGCACCCTCCTCGAGCGCGATCAGGCGCTGGCCGAGTTGTGGGCCTACGTGCACGCGCTCGAGCAGCATGCGGGCCTGGCTGCGCCGGTTTCGGTCGCGGCCGAGCAAGGCCAGACGCAGGCCGCAAGCGCGGAGCCGCAGACGCTCGAGGGCATGGCCGCGCTGGCCGAAGCCGCTGCCGACGAGCTGGAGCGGGTGAGCGTGCCCGAGCCAAAGGCTGCCGTCCGTGCGACGGCGCCTCCTTTGCGCGAAGAGGCTGCCGGCGCGGCTCGGGCTGCGCCGCCGCCCGCCAGCAGCGACGGGTGGAAGGTGTGGTGAGCGTCGGTCTTGCCTGCGCGGTCTTGATCTCCGCGGCGCCCGCTGCCGAGCCCGAGCGGACGATCGAGGGCATGGGGCGGATCACCGTCGGGGTGGGCTACCGCGCGACGCCGAACGAGTACTTCTACGGCAAGGCGGCGGACGTCGGGACCCCGGCCGTGAAGAAGTCGATCGGCGGGCCGGCCGTCGTCGCGAGCTTCGGCTACGCGCCGCTGGACTGGCTCGAGGTCGCGATCGATCTGTTCGGCGGCTACGACGGCTTCGAGCTGGCCGGTGCGCAGCCGTACTCGGCCTTCACGTACGGGGCGCTCTTGGGCGTGCGCATCACCAAAATGGACTGGCCGTTTCGCGGCTTCGTGCCGTACCTGAACCTGCAGCTGGGCCCCACGCTGTCGGTGCTGAACACGGGCAGCCAGGCGCTGCCCGAGAAGCTCCAGTCTGGCTACGCGCCGGGGGTGGGCTTCACCTGGCGCTTCGCGGAGCGCTTCGGCCTGTCCTTCGATTTCAAGTGGATCTACGCGCGCGCGTTCGTGCCCGACGTCGCCGGCATCAACGTCGGCGGGTTCTTCTTCACGCTGGGCTTCACCGTGTTCTTCCCGGCCGGCCCCAAGACGCCGCTGGACGTTCGCTAGGTTCTGCTAGACACCCCGCAGCCATGGCTGACACCGCGCCCGATCTGACGAAGACCCTCGAGGACATCCGTCGGGAGGCGATCGAAGCGCGCAACATGACGATCAAGACGGACAACGCGCTCAAGTCGCTCCACGCCGAGCTCAAGACCGTGTCCGCCAACCAGGACGCCTTCGCGCGGCGCACCTGGTTCTCGACCGGCGTGGCGTACCTGGGCTTCATTGCCTTGTGTGTGGGCGCGGTCATCGCGATCAGCGGGGCGCGGGCGTCGGCCGCGAACTCCGAGCGCGAGCGGCTGGAAAAGCAGACGCTCGACCTCAACGGGCAGATCGACAAGCTCAAGGGGGAGCTCACCGCGCAGGCCAGCGCCGAGCGCGCCGCCGGCGAAGTCTACAAGCTGATGACCGCGGCCCCCGGCGAAGAACGGCTCAAGGGCATCGACGCGCTGGGGAAGCTGGAGCAGGCCAAGCTCAGCCCGTTCCTCAAGCAGGTGCTCAACGATCGCGCCGCCGCGCTGCGCAAGGAAGTCGGGGCGGCGGTGTTCGACAAGGGCAAGGCCGCCTTCCGTCGCTCGGACTGGCCGGAGACCATGGAGCAGCTCAACCGCTTCCTGTCGATGAACCCCGGCCAAGACGAGCTGGTCGAAGCGCTGTACTACCTGGGCAACGCCGAGGTGCAGGCGCGCAAGTTCGAGGACGGCATCAAACACCTCAGCGGCTTCGTCGAAGGGGACAAGAAGGCGAAGAACCGCGACTTCGCCATGCTCCTGCTGATGCAGGCGTACGACGCGACGGGGCAGAAGGAAAAGGCCGTGGAGACCGCGCGCGAGGCGCTCAGCACGTACCCGTCCAGCGAGTTCCGCGGCCCGTTCTACTTCCGCATTCAGCGTCGCGCCGGGGGCCAAGGTCAGGGGCAGGGGACCACCGCGCCAGCCGCGACCGGGCAGAGCCGCTGACGCATGGCCGAGCCCGCCGCGCCAGATCCGAAGGACCCGAAGCTCCGGCCTTTTCGCGGGCTGGCCTGGGCGCTGTACCTGGTCGTCGCGATCGGCTTCTCGTTGATGGTGACGTACAGCGTGACGCGCTCGGTCTGGCAGATGACGCCGCAGCGGCCGCTGGGCGCGGACTCGGTGCGGCTCGATCCGTCGGCGTGTCGAGACATCGCGCGGAGCCTCGCCGCGGAACTCGAGGCGCGGCGGCGCTCGTTGGGCGAGCAGGACGGGAGCGTGGCCAGCTTCGACGCGCGCTGGGCTCAGTTCCGCCTCGGGTGGCTTCAGCGGCTGCGCGAAGCGGAGGTGCAGTGTTGGGTCGAAGACGCCGACCGCGGCGCGCTCAAGCGGGTGTTCGCCAAGCTCGAGCAGCTGGGTGACCTCTACGCGATCCACGGCACACAGTACGCGGGGCAGGTCAACCCGGCGCGGCAGGCGCTCGAGCAGGCGCTCTCCATCGAACCCTGACGGTGTGGGGGCGCGCGCGAAGCGGGTATCGTGTCGCCGCCCCGGGCCTACCTCGGCCTGGGACCATGTCCTTCGGAGGCACCCATGCTTGCGTTCGCCGGCGCTTTGCTCTTGTCCGCTGTGGCGCCCGTCAAGGTGTCCATGCCCTCCCTGAGCTGTGGGCAGCTCGATCCGATCGTCTGCGCGAACGTCAATGACTACGTCGCCGGCAAGCTCACGCGCCCCGAGCTCGAGCTGACGACGTCGGCGGACATCGCGCAGGCCCTCGGCGCCGAACGCCAGCGGCAGCTCTTGGGCTGCAGTGACGACGCGACCGACTGCATGGCCGAGCTGGCAGGCGCGCTGGGCAGTGAAGTCATCTTGTTCGGCACCGTGGCCAAGTTCGAAGGGCGCCTGTTCGTCAACCTCCGCGCCATCTCGTCTGCCGGGAAGCCGCTGGGCAACCGCGCGCTGCGTGCCGACGATCTGCGAGGCCTCGAGCGCGAGTTCGATCGCGAGCTGCCAGGCTTCGGCGACGAGCTGCTGGCGGTCTTGCGACCTGCGTTGTTGGTGAAGCGCCGCTGGTTCTGGGTCCCCACCGGACTCGCGCTCGCCTCCGCCGCGGTCGGCGCCGTCCTGTTGGGCTTGGCGCAGAGCAACGCGCGCCAGCTCGACGCGTGGGGAACGGCAAAAGCGCCGACCCGCGAGGCCATTCACTCCGCGACCGTCACTGGAACGACGTTGCAGTCCGCGGCCGTCGGGCTGTTCCTGGGGGCCGGCGCCGCAGCCGTGGCGGCCGTGGTCGTGTGGCTCCTCGAAGGTCGTCCGCCAGGGCCGAAGCCCGTCGCGAGCGGAAGCGCGCCAACCACGGGGACGGGGGCGGTGCTGTGGGGGCTGCCATGAAGCGGGCGCTCTGCATGGCGGGGCTCGTTCTCTGGGGCGCTGGCTGCGCCGACTTTCCGAAGCTCGAGGCCCGTGCCCTGGAACGTTTCGAGCGGCCCGAAGACCTCGAGCCACCGCAGGTCGTCACCACCACGCCGGCCCCAGGCGCGGTCGGCGTCCTTCGGGGCGTGGTGCTCCGCGCGCGCTTCTCGGAGGCCATGCGGCCCGACTCCCTTGGGCTCTCCGCGACTCCTGGCTTGCCGGCGAGCACCGTCGCCGTCAGTGACGACGGCCGAGAGGCAAGCTGGAGCTTCGGCAGTCCACTGCCGTTCGCGACGGCCTTCCGCGTCACCTTTTCCGGTACGGACGTCGCAGGGAACCCACTGGCGCCCGCGGGCGCGCAGCTCGACTTCACGACCGAAGTGCAGGACGTCACTCCACCGACGCTCGTGGCGACGAGCCCCGTCGAGGGCGCCAACGTCGGTGCGGCGACGTTCGAGGCCGTCGGCTTCACGTTTTCGGAGCCCGTGGACGCGGCGCGCTTTGCGCTCGCCGTCGCCCCGCCCCTCACCCTCGGCAGCCACACCGCCTCGGCCGACGGCAAGACCATCACCGTGTCGCTCTCGGGCGCCGTCGAGAGCACCGCGTACTCGTTCACGCTCACTGGAGTGGTCGACCTCGCGGGCAACGCGCTCGCCGGTGCGCGGACGCTGCGGGTGGTCACCCGCGACGACACCGGGCCGTCCTTGACGTCGTCGACGCCGGCCGCGGGGGCGGAGGTCGCCGCGTCGGCGACCTCGGAGCTGGTGCTCGGCTTCTCCGAAGCCATGAGCCCGACGCTGACGGCCACGTTGACGCCCCAGGGCGGCGCGCCCCAGACGCTCACCCCCACGGCCTGGAGCGCGGACGCGCGCACGGCCAGCTTCGCCCTGGCGCAGCGGCTGGTGAGCGAAACGAGCTACCGGCTGGAGGTGACGCAAGCCACGGACGCCTCCGCCCAGCGAAACGTGCTCACCGGCAATCGAGTCGTCACCTTCTCCACGACGGACGAGACGCCTCCGCGGCTGCTGGCGTTCTCCGTCGCCGACGGCGGCGGCGGGGCGGCAGTGACGGGCCCGTTGACCCTGTCCTTCTCGGAGGTGATGAACAGCGCCACCGTCGGGTTGACACTCTTCCCCGACGGCGGTCCGCTGACGGCCAGCCGCCTCGACGGCGGTGGTTGGTCCTTCACCCCGACGTCGCCCCTGCTCTACAGCCAGACCTATTCCGCAACGGCGCGGGGCGCAGATCTCGCGGGGCTGCCGCTGGCCGGAGACGCGGGCTTCGTGTTTCGAACCGTGTCGCAGTGCGCCCTCGGTGCCTGCGACCCAAACGCCGTGTGCACGCCAGAAGTCCCACCGGCGCAGTCGGTGACGTGCACGTGCCCTGCGGGGTACCGCGGCACGGGGACCGCTTGCTTTCCCTTGCTGTCGAGCCTGGCCTTCACCGGGGCGCGGCTGGTCGGCACCTTCGCGCCAGCGGTGCTGAGCTACGGCGCGCTGGTCGATGACGCGGTGACGGCGCTGGCGATTCAGGCCAGCGCCCCGAGTGGCGCGACCGTGAGCGTCCGCGTCGGTGGCGTCGTCCAGCCTGGGCTGACGGTGTCGTTGCCCAGCACCGGCGGGGTGCTCCACGTCGAGGTGGACGTGACGCAGAACCAACGCACGTCCACGTACGACGTGGCGCTCGTCAACCTGCAGACGCGTGGCACGTACCTCAAGGCGTCGAACTCCGGGGCGGGCGACTCGTTCGGCGTGGCGGTCGCGCTGTCCGGAGATGGCACGCGGCTGGCGGTCGGCGCCCACGGCGAAGCGTCGGGCGGCGCGGGAGTGAACCCACCGACGCAGGCGGACAACTCGGTGGCGTCGAGTGGCGCCGTGTATGTCTTTCGCCGGAAGGGCAACGTGTGGAGCCAGGAGGCGTACCTCAAGGCCGCGAGCCCGCGCGCGAACGATCACTTCGGCTACCGGCTTGCGCTGTCGGCCGACGGGGTGACGCTGGCGGTCGGCGCGTACCGCGACGAGACGCCCGGCGCGGGCGTCAATCCAGCGCCCACTGACGCGGGCCCGCGGTCCGCCAGTGGCGCCGTGCACGTCTTTCGCCGGGGCCCCGCGGGCTGGGCGTACGAGGCCTTCCTCAAAGCGACGAACCCAGGCGGCGGCGACGAGTTCGGCATGGCGCTGAGCCTGTCCAGTTCGGGTGAGGTCCTGGCGGTCGGCGCGCCCGGAGAGGACTCGAGCGGCATCGGCGTGAATCCGCCTGACGCGGGGCAGGACGAGTCGCGTGACGGCGGCGGCGCGGTCTACGTGTTTCGGCGGGTCGGCCAATCGTGGTCCGCGACGGACTTCCTCAAGGCGTCGAACACGGGCGCCGGGGACAACTTCGGGGCGGCGGTGGCGCTGTCGGGACCGGGCCATGTGCTCGTCGTGGGCGCTCCCAACGAAGACTCGACCGCGGTGGGCGCCTCGACCACTCCGAGTTTCGACGAGAGCAGCGCTCAGAGCGGCGCGGCCTATGTGTACCGCTTCGGGACGACGGGCTGGGTCGCCGAGGCGTTCCTCAAGGCGTCGAACACCGGCGCGGGTGACGCGTTCGGCAGCGCCGTCGCGGTGTCGGCCGACGGAACCACCGCGGTGATCGGCGCTCCGCTCGAGGACTCGGACGGCCGCTCGCCGATCGACGAGAGCGCCGCGAGCGCCGGGGCCGCCTATGTCTTCGAATACTCGGGCGCGTGGCGCGGAACTGCATACCTCAAGGCGACCAACGCTGGAGCGGGTGATCGCTTCGGCGCGGCCCTGGCGCTGTCGCGTGACGGTGACGTCCTCGCGGTCGGCGCCAACGAGGAGAGTTCGGCTGGGCGTGGCTACAAGTCCTCCCTGGCGGCAGACGACTCTGCCGCCAGCGCTGGCGCGGCCTACCGCTACACACGAACGGGGACGGTCTGGGCGCTGGATGCGTACGTCAAGGCCAGCAACACCGACGCGAACGACTTCTTTGGCGTGTCCGTCGCACTCGCCGCAGACGGAAGCGAGTTGGCGGTCGGGGCCCAGCTCGAGGACTCGAACGGCGTCGGCGTGAATCCTGCGGCGCAGGCGAACAATGGGGCGTTCAATGCGGGCGCGGTCTACCTGTACCGACGCGAGGGCGGCGATCACACGGCCTTTCTCAAGGCTTCCAACGCGGGCGCCAACGACGCTTTTGGCGGTGCGCTGGCGTTGTCGGCCGACGGTCGCACGCTCGCGGTGGGGGCGGTCGGCGAGTCGTCCAACGGGACAGGCGTCGAGCCGCCGACGCAGGGCGACGACTCCTTGGCCTTCAGCGGCGCAGTCTACGTCTTCCGCCAGGTCGCGGGGACGTGGTCGCAGGAGGCCTACCTCAAGGCGTTCAACCCGGGTGCGAACGATCGCTTCGGCAGCATCGTCTCGTTGTCTGCTGACGGCTCGCGCCTCGCGGTCGGCGCGCACTGGGAAGGGTCGAGCGGGACAGGCGTCGATCCTCCCACGCTTCGCGACGACGCAGGAATTCGCTCGGGAGCGGTGTACGTGTTCCGCCGCGAAGCGGCTGGCGGCTGGGCGCGCGAAGCGCAGCTCAAGGCGTCGAACACGGGCGCGGGAGACACCTTTGGGATCGCCCTGGCGCTCTCGAGCGACGGGACCACGCTGGGCGTCGGAGCCTCGTCTGAAGACTCGAGCGGTGTAGGGGTCAACCCCCCGAGCCAGTCGAACGACTCGGCGAGCGGCAGCGGGGCCGTCTACGTCTTTGGGCTCACTGACGCTGGGTGGGAGCAGCAGGCGTACGTGAAGGCCTCGAACGCCGGAGCGGACGATGGCTTTGGCAGCGCGGTGGCGATCGCCGCGGACGGCCACACGCTCGTGGTGAGCGCCAGCGGCGAAGACTCCAACGGCGCTGGCGCGAACCCCATGGCTCAAGGGGACAACAGCCTGGCGGGCAGCGGGGCGGCCTACGTCTTTCGACGCTCGGCGGGCGTGTGGTCTCAGGATGCGTACCTCAAGGCTTCCAACCCGGCGCTCAACGACGGGTTCGGCACGTCCGTCGCCATCTCCGCGACCGGTGACACCGTGGTCGTGGGCTCCTTCAATGGGACGGCGCTGGTCGCCAACTCCGGCGCGGCCCACGTGTTTCAGCGGACCCAAGGGGTGTGGGAACACCAGGCCAACCTCGGCGCCCGTCCCGGGCGGCTCGGCGACGCCTTCGGAGTTCGCGTCGCGCTCGCGGCGGACGGCAATACGCTGGCGGTCGGCGGCCAGTGGGAGGATTCGAACGGCTTCGGGGTGAACGGTGGAGGAGCGACCAACACGTCTGCTTCGCTGGCGGGGGCGGCGTGGGTGTTCCGGCGACGTGGCGCGTCGTGGGCGCAGGAGTCCTACGTCAAGGCGTCGAATACCGAGGCCGGAGACTTCTTCGGGGTGGGTCTGGCGCTGTCGGGAGACGGCTCGCTGCTCGCGGTCGGCGCGGTCAACGAGGACTCGGGTGGCGTCGGCGTCGACCCGGCTTCTCAGACCGACAACGGCAGGTCCAACAGCGGTGCGGCGTACCTGATCGTCACCGAGCCGTAGCAGGGTGTTGAGGAATGCCGGACCGAGCCCGAATGCTGAGCTTCGAGCCGCGCGAGGAAGAGCCCCGCAGAACTACTGGTCGGTATTTCAAGGGGCTCTGACGATGCCCGGCGAAGGAGATCGGCGTTCTGGCGACGGGAGTGCATTTCTCAACACCCTGCTCGGGACCTCAGGTCGCCTGCACGCCACCCAGCGTGACCATGACGTCGCGGCGCAGCTGCTTGGTGACGAAGTCTTGAATCACCCGCGCCAGCGCCGCCGACACCTGGGCGATCATCGGCAGGTGCTCGCCGCCCTCGCAGGTGGGTTGCCCGGGCGCGCCCTCTTCATCGGGCGTGAAGCGCTCGTCCCAGCGGACCAGGCCAAACGTGCCGTCGGCGGAGATCGCCGCGTGCACCAACGGCAGCTGCGCTGAGCGAGCGTGGGCGGAGACCAGCCTCCGGCTCTGGGCGTTGTCGAACGCGTCGACGAGCAGACTGGCCCCCGCCGTCAGCGCCGCCACGTTGTCCGCGGTGACGCGCACGGCGTGCGCCTGGGCCTTGGCGCCCCAGAAGTTGAGCAGCTGCAGCTTGAGCGCTTCGGCCTTGTGCTTGCCGACGGACTGCTTGACGTACGCCTGGGCGAGCAGGTTCTTCGACTCGACCCGATCGAAGTCGACGAAGACCAGCTCGGCGTCGAGGGTGCGGCAGGCGACGGCGGCGTTCGAACCAAGCGCGCCCACGCCCAGGAAGACCAGGCGCGGGCGCTCAGGCACCGAACGGCACCTTGGGACGCAGGTAGATCCGCTGGCCGTGCTGCAGCCGATCGACCACGAAGCCGTCGAACGCGGAGTCGGCCAGGGCGGGCAGGGCGAGCCCGGGGATCCCGCCGGCGCGCACGACCTCGAGCGCGATGCGGCGCACGTCGGCGTCGGTCAGCTGCGCGTCGAGCTCCAGCGGGTAGTCCGCCGACAGGCCGTTGTAGGTGATGTTCAGCGTCGCCATGGGTGGAGCCCTCCGGGTCGAAAGAAGGAGCCCGCGACGCGACGGAGCCGCGGGCGCTGACGAAGGCGCCGGCCTTACGACAGCCCTTCGGCGTTCTTCAGATCCTTCAGGCGCAGCCCGTTCTTCTTCAGCAGCCGGTAGAGCGACTGCATGGACAGGCCGGTGCGATCTTCGGCGAGCTTGATGTCGTAGTTCGCCAGGCGCATGACCTCGGCGAAGTACTGCCGTTCGAAGTCGCCGACCATGCGGTCTTTGGCCTCGTGGTACGGCAGGGCCACCACCGCGTCGAGCAGCGACGTCGCCCGCTGCCCCTTCTTCTTCTCGCTGGGCACGAGCAGATCGAGCCAGCTCGAGTTCCCCGTCGCCTGCTGCAAGGCGCCGCGCTCGAGCACGTTGCGCAGCTCGCGCACGTTGCCCGGCCACTCGTACCCTTCGAGCAGGCTCAGCATCTGCCCGGACAGCTCCAGCGGCGCGGACAGGCCTTTGACCAGGTGCCGGGCGAGCAGGGGAATGTCCGACTTGCGCGTGCGCAGCGGCGGAATGCGCAGCTTGGCGACGGCCAGGCGGAAGAACAGATCTTTGCGGAACGCGCCCTGCTCGACTTCTTCCTGCAGGTTCTTGCTGGTCGACGCCAGCACGCGCACGTTCACCTTGCCGCCGCGGCCGGGCAGCTCCTTGGTGTCGAGCACGCGCAAGAGCTTGGGCTGCACGGCGGCCGGCAGCTCGCTGACCTCGTCGAAGAACAGCGTGCCACCTTCGGCCGCGAGGAACGCGCCGTCGGGCCCGAACAGCTCGCGCTCGGCGTTCTGCTCGTTGATCAGCGCACAGTCGAGCACCCGGAAGGGGCCGAAGCGCCGCGCCGAGTGCGCGTGAATGGCGCGCGCCGCCAGCTCCTTGCCCGTGCCAGTCTCGCCTTCAATCAGTGCCGTCACCTCTTCGAGGGACACGCGGCGCAGCTCCGCGAAGAGGATCCGCATGGCCTCGCTGGTGCCGACCAGCTCGCCGAACTGCTCGCCTTCGATGAGCTCGATCTCGGTGTCCTTCGACTTCTGCTTGATGACGATCTTCGTCTTGCCGAGCAGGACCTTGTCGCCGGGCTCAACGTACGTCTGGATCACCCGCCGCGTCTCGATGAAGGAGCCGTTGCGGCTGGACAGGTCGCGCAGCACCAGGCCCTTGGCCGTGCGCTCGATCTCCGCGTGGCGGCGGCTGACCGTGTTGTCCGTCAGCACCAGGTCGTTGCTCGGATCCGAGCCGATGCGGACCAGGCTCTCCAGCGTCGAGAAGCGCTTGCCCTTGTCGGGGCCGACCAGCACTTCCACCATCCACTCGCGAACGGGGACGCGCTGCAGCGCTTCACTCGGAATCGGTACCGCTTCGGTGGTCTCAGGCATGGGGCGCGGACCTTACAAATCCAGCCCGCGCCTTGGAACGAGTTTTCCCAGTGGGTTGAGAAAGTGAGTGCCGGCCCGTTCAGCGAGCCTCGCGTCGATCACGCCCCCGGGCGCCACGTCGGACCACGACGTTGGACGACCACGGATCTTGTGTCGGGAGGTCCCATGAGCGGGCCGGCACTCGCTGGCGAGGGTATGCCGCCTGGGCGCCGGCTGCCAGCCCTCGACCGCCCTGCCTGCCCGAAGGACCAACACGACAAACGAAGACCCCAGGGGCCGCTGTGGCACCCTGGGGTCCGTGTTCCGACAGGCTGTCCTTCAGCCCTGCGGAATCACATGCCCATGCCGGGCATGCCGCCGCCGCCGCCGCCGCCCATGGACGGCTTGTCGTCGTCCTTCGGCTTCTCGGCCACCATCGCCTCGGTGGTGAGCATCAGCGACGCGACGGACGCCGCGTTCTGCAGCGCGCAGCGCGACACCTTGGCCGGGTCGATGACGCCCGCGGCCAGCAGGTCTTCGAACGCGCCGGTGGCCGCGTTGAAGCCCATGGAGCCGGTCGACTCCTTGACCTTGTTGACGATCACCGAGCCCTCCAGCCCGCCGTTGGCGGCGATCTGGCGCAGGGGCTCCTCGAGCGACCGGCGGATGATGTCGACGCCGAACTTCTCTTCAGCGTTGACGGTGACGCCGTCGAGCGCCTTGAGCGCGCGAATGAACGCCACGCCGCCGCCCGGGACGATGCCCTCTTCCACCGCGGCGCGGGTCGCGTTGAGCGCGTCCTCGACGCGAGCCTTCTTCTCCTTCATCTCCGTCTCGGTCGCCGCGCCGACGTTGATCACCGCCACGCCGCCCACGAGCTTGGCCAGCCGCTCCTGGAGCTTCTCCTTGTCGTAGTCGCTGGTCGTCTCTTCGACCTGGGCGCGGATCTGCTTGACGCGCGCCTCGATGTCCTTCTGCACACCCGCGCCGTCGATGATGGTGGTGTTGTCCTTGTCCACCTTCACGCGCTTGGCCTTGCCGAGATCGTTGAGGGTGATGTTCTCGAGCTTCAGGCCGAGGTCCTCGGCGATCAGCTTGCCGCCGGTGAGGATCGCGATGTCCTCGAGCATGGCCTTGCGGCGGTCGCCGAAGCCCGGCGCCTTGACCGCGCAGACGTTGAGCACGCCGCGGATCTTGTTCACCACCAGCGTGGCCAGGGCCTCACCTTCGACCTCTTCGGCGACGATCACGAGCGGCTTGCCGGCGCGCGCGACCTGCTCGAGCAGGGGCAGCATGTCCTTCATCGACGAGATCTTCTTCTCGTAGATCAGGATCACGGGGTCCTGCAGCTCGACCTCCATGCGGTCCGGGTTCGTCACGAAGTACGGCGACAGGTAACCGCGGTCGAACTGCATGCCCTCGACCACGTCCAGCGTCGTCTCGAGGCCCTTCGCCTCTTCGACGGTGATCACGCCTTCCTTGCCGACCTTCTCCATGGCCTCGGCGATGATGTTGCCGATCGTCGTGTCGCCGTTGGCGGAGATCGTGCCGACCTGGGCGATGTCCTTCTTGCCCTGGGTGTCCTTCTTCATCTTCTTGAGCTCGGCGACGATCGCGGTGACCGCCTTGTCGATGCCGCGCTTGATCTCCATGGGGTTGTGCCCCGCGGCGACCAGCTTGGCGCCTTCACGGAAGATCGCCTGCGCGAGGACCGTCGCGGTGGTGGTGCCGTCGCCGGCCACGTCCGACGTCTTCGACGCGACTTCCTTCACCATCTGCGCGCCCATGTTCTCGAACTTGTTCTCCAGCTCGATCTCCTTGGCGACGGTGACGCCGTCCTTGGTGATCGTCGGAGACCCGAAGGACTTCTCGATGACGACGTTGCGGCCCTTGGGCCCCAGCGTGACCTTGACCGCGTCCGCCAGCGTGTTCACGCCGCGCAAGATCGCGTCGCGCGCGCGGGTGTCGAAGATGATGTCTTTGGCTGCCATGTGTGTGCTCGTTCCTGTTTGAACAGTGGAAAGGGGAAAGTTGGAGTGAAGGGGGACTTACTTCTCGACCACGCCGACCACGTCCTCTTCACGGAGGATCAGGTGCTCTTCGCCGTCGATCTTGATCTCGGTGCCGGCGTACTTGGAGAACAGAATGGTGTCGCCCACCTTGATGTCCATGGGGCGAACCTTGCCGTCCTCGAGGATCTTGCCGTTGCCGACCGCCAGGACCTTGCCTTCCAGCGGCTTCTCCTTGGCCGAGTCGGGGATGATGATCCCGCCCTTGGTCTTGCTCTCCTCGCTGACGCGCTTGACGATGAGCCGATCCTGCAGGGGACGAATCTTCATGGTGTGTGTCTCCGTTTCGAGTGTGGGAATTGGCACTCGCACTGTCTGAGTGCCAGCGTGTGACGCGGCGCGGATATAACCACCGCCCCTTCAGCGTCAAGGGCCGGCCTGGCACTCAGGGGTGGTGAGTGCCAAGTCCGCCCGTTCGCCCCGTTGGCAGCGCACATGGCCGAGCGCCAAGGCAACCCACTGATCTTCCAGGGCCCGTTAGTGGGAAGGGGGTGGCGTGTCGACTACCATGACGAGCAGGCCGTTCACGGAGGTCCGTCGCATGAGTCAGCTGGTCCTTGGCGGGAGTTTGAAGGAGTTCTTCCGCATGTTGGTGGGTGAGGTGGTCAACCGGCAGAAGGTGAGCTTGCAGGAGATCACCGAGTACTACGTGGTCAACCTGCTCTCGGAGTACGCGTTCGCCGAGAAGCTGTTCACGCCGACGGCGGACGGGAAGCGGGAAGCCGAGCCGCTCGCGCTGCTGTACCACCGGGCGCTCCAGCAGGACCGGGACGAGAAGCTCAAGACGCTGCGCCGGCTGGGGGACGTGAGCCTGTACACGGCGGGGTTCTTCGGGCGGGCGCTCGAGGACACGGCGGTGGGGCCTGGGTACTACGTGCAGATGGGGTCCAACGCGTACGGGGCGATCGCGGACATGTCTGGGGCGTCGGCGTTCGCGGCCGCGTACCATGAGCTCCACGCGAAGTTCTCGGCGCTGGTGCAGGTGCTCTCGGAAATCGCCGCGCGGGGCTTGGCGGCCAGCGGACCCAAAGGGCAGGTGCAGCTGCTCGACGACTGGGCGCGGACGAAGGACCCCACAGTGGAGCAGGTGCTGGCGGACGTGGGTGTGCTGCCCAAGCGAGGGCTCTTGCCGTCGTGAGCGCGCCCTTGAACAGCGCCATGCTCGAGCGGGTGCAGGCGTTGCTCGAGGCGATCTACGGCGTGCGGTGTGAGCACCAGGCGCGGGACTTCTTGGTGGTCGACGGTGAGGTCGCGCAGGCGCTGGGGGCCAGCGGGCAGGCGCCGGAAGAGCTGCTGGTGCACCAGCCCAGCGACGAGGAGCTGGACGTCGCGCTCTACATTTCGCCTTCGGTGCTCAGCCGGCTGCAGCCGTTCGTCGGCGAGCCGGACGGGGCGCTGGACTTCGAGCTCAAGTCGTTCTGCGAGCTGGCCGAAGGGGTGTCGCACTTCATGTACCTGCTGCGGAGCGCGGCGCTGGAGCGGAAGGTGTCGCTGCTCGAGCTCGAGGCGCAGGCAGAGGTGGACAAGTTCGCGCTGTGCACGGTGCTGCGCTGGGGAAGCGAGGTGAAGGCGTGGGCGGCGGCGGTCAGCGAGCGGCTGTTCGCGCGGGTGCGGCTGCGGGAGCACCTCGGCCCGGCGGAGGTCTGGCGCTACGGCGAGGCGAACCGGCTGGCGCAGCGGTACTGCGGGCGGTTGCTCAAGCAGCTGCGGCCGGGGCGGCTCGACGTGTTCTTGGGTGAGCTGCGGCACATGTACCGGCTGGGGGCGGAGGCGAAGCTCGCGTACTTGGGGCGGTGAAGGGTCAGGGCAGCAGCGGCCCTGACGGTGCACCGAAGTCGAGCTTGTCCACCGCGCCCGGGGCGATCGTCACCGGCGTGCGCTCCTTGAGTGAGCGCACCAGCGCGTCGACCTGCTTCGTCCGGTGCTCCGACGTCAGCCGCGCCAACAGCGGCCCCTTCTCGACGTCGAACGGCCGCGTCTCGCCGGGCTGCCGGCCGAGCAGCCGCAGCAGCGCCCACCCTTCGGGCGCCTCGACGACGGGGCTCAGCGCGCCGGGCTCGGCCAGCGCTCCCACCGCGGTGGCCACCGCTTCACCGAACTGCTGCAGCAGCTCCTCGTGGCTCCGCGGGCCCAGGTCGCCGTCCTGGCCCTTCGAGCCTTCGTGCATGGACAAGCCGCGCACGCCCTCGGCGAAGGCGGTGGCGCGATCTGCGGGCGCGAGCTTGGACAGCTTCCCCGCGATCGCCTTGAGCTCGGCGCCGTCTGGCGAGCTCGCCTTCGGTCGCCAGATCAACGCCACCCGCGCGCGCTCCGGCCGCGAGAACTCTTGCGGGTGCGCGTCGTAGTACGCCTTCGCGTCGGCTTCGGTCGGCGCGCCCACGCGGCTCTCCTGCGCCAGCAGCTGCTGCACCAACAGCCGGTCGATCCCCGCCTGCACTTCAGCGTCCTTCTCCAACCCGCGGCGCTTCGCCTCGTCGATCAGCAGCTGGTTGCGAATGACCGTGTCCAGGAACCCCTGCTTGCGCTCCGGCGTGCTGTAGCGCGCCCGCACGAAGTCGGGCTGTGCCCGCAGCTGGCCCTCGAGCTGGGCCCGCGTCAGCGTCGTCTGCCCCACCGTCACCAGCGCGTCGACCCGCTCCACGCTCGGCTTGCTGCAGCGCAGGCCGGCCGCCGCCGTGATCCCGATGACTCCCGCCCAAGTCAACGTACGCATATGGCGGCCACGTAGCACGGTGTGCGCGGAGGCCCCAGAGTCTGAAAAGACCCAGCTTGTCGGGGCAGGGTCGGCGGCACACGCTCGGCGCCTTGTGAGGGGTGCCCTGCGACACCGTTGGCCATGGGGGTTGTCCGTACTGATCGCACTCGGGTGCGGGCAGGGGCGCACACCTGCGAGCCAAGCTCCGCCACCCCCGCCCGTGGACGCGATCGCCTGGTGGGACGGCGGGGCGGTGACCGCGGTGGAGGTACGCCAGGAAGCACAGCGGCTGCCGGTGGCCCTGCGCGATCAGTTCCTCACCGAGAACGGGCAACGTGAGCTGCTGCACTCGGTCGTCTCGAAGCGGCTGCTGGCGCAAGAGGCGCGGCGGCGCGGCCTCGATCGCTCGGAGGACGTGCGGCGGCAGGTCCAAGAGCTCGAGGAGCGTCTGGCGGTGCAGGCCCTGCTCGCCGCGAACGAACGCGCGCTGCCGCAGGTCACCGACGACGAGCTGAAGGCGTACTTCGAGCAGCACCAGGCCGAGTTCCGCCAGCCGACGAAGGTGCGCATCGGCCGGGTCCTCGTGCACGGCAGCGACGCCAAGGCCAAGGCGCGCATCGCCGCGCTCCGCGCCCGGCTGCTCAAGCGCGAGCCGCTCGACAAGGTCGCGGCCGCGGGGGACGGGCCCGAGAAGGACGTGGGCGGCGTCGTGGGTTGGGTGACGGAGGCGACGGACGACGAGACCCGCGCGGCGCTGGCGCTGTCGAAGGTGGGCGAAGTCAGCCCCGTCGTCGCGAAGGACGGCGCGCTGTCGGTGCTGACGTGCCTCGAGCGGGTCGAAGCGAAGGACGCCACGCTCGCCGAGGTGCGCGGACAGGTCGAAGGGCGGCTCGGGCCGGTGCGGCAGCGCAAGGCGTTCGATGCGCTCGTCAGCCAGCTCAAGGCGCAGGCGCAGGTGAGCTTCAAGCCGTAAGGCCGCAGCGAAGCCAAGGGGGCTCCTCATGAGCCGGTTCGCAGTGCAGGCGATGGTGGTGGTCAGTCTCGCGTGGGCGGGAGTCGCTGCGGCGCAGCCCGCGCTCGTCGCCGTTTACCCCTTGCGGCCGCTGCAGCCGGGAGCGACGTCCGTCGAGCTCGCCTTCGCCGCCGAAGGCTCCGTCCAGCAGGTCCGCGCGTCCTTGGTCGGGCAGTCCGCCGGCGGGGCGTTCGTCGACCTGGTGGACGTGCTCGTGCCGAAGGACGCGTCGGGCGCGGTGGGCTTTCGCCTGGTGGCGCCGCTGGGGCAGGCGTTCCCGGAAGACGGCGTGCTCGTCGTCACCGCGACGCCGATCGCCGCCGACGGGACTGAAGGACCGTCGCGCAACCGCAGCTTCTCGGTGGCTGAGCCCGCGACGCTCCCTGAAGAGCCGGCGGTGTCTGCGGCCTCCGGCGCCATCGCCGTGTCCGCGCCGTGGAGCGGGACGGCGGCCTACGCAGAGCTGACACTGCTGGGCGCTTCGGCCCAGGCGCTGCGGGCGGTCAACGGCAACCTCAAGGACGTCGGGGCGCAGGCGTTCGCGTCGGCCACGCGGCTGCGCGCCATCCCTCGGCTGACCGACGGGCAGTTTCACTGGACGGTGTCGACGACGAAGGACGTGCCCTTCGACGGCGTCGTCATCGCCGACGTCACGCTCGAGGACGCGTTCGGGCGGCGCAGCCACCGCTCCGTCGTGCACCTCGCCTCCGACGCGCTGGACACGGTGACAGGCCTGGCCGTCTCACCTTCGGCCGTGCTGCTCGCGGGCGGGTTCGGCAGCGCGCAGCAGCTCACGGTGACGGCGCAGTTGACCCTCGCGGGGGAGCAGCCGCTGGCGGTGGGGACGCCTGGGCTCACCTTTCGATCCCTCGACGAGGCGGTCGCGGCGGTCGGCGATGACGGGGTCGTGCTGGCGCGGTCCAACGGGACGACGGAGCTCGAAGTCTCCTACGCCGGGCAGACCACCCGGGTCCCCGTGGTCGTCGACTCGAACGCGCAGCTGGTGTCGGTGAGCGTGCAGCCCGCGCAGCTCGAGCTGCCGAAGGTTGGCGGCCGCGCGACCTTGCGGGCGATGGGGGCGCTCGACACGGGGGGCAGCGTGGATGTCTCGTCGCCGGTGCTGGGCACGAGCTGGGTGGCCGACGATCCGACCGTGGTGTCGGTCAGCGCCACGGGCGCCATCGTCGGGCTTCGCCCCGGGAGCACGAACGTTCGGGCGACCGCGCGGAGCCTGTCGGGCGTGGCGCTGGTGACGGTGCGCGACGGCCTGCCGACGGTCACGGTGTCGGGGCCCACGTCGGTGGTGGCCGGCGAGAGTGTGACGTTGATCGCCGACGCGCAGGACGACATCGCCGTCGCCCGTGTCGACCTGCTCGTCAACGGCGTGCCGGCGGCCAGCGACTCGAGCGCGCCGTTCACCTTCAACGTGCGCGCTCCACCGTATGCGGGCGGCTCGCTCGACGTGGCGTTCGTCGCGGTCGACTACGCGGGCCAGCAGAGCGCGGTCGCGCGGCGCAGCCTGGCGGTCACCGTCGGCACGCAGCCCAGCTCGTTCCGGACGGTGTGGGAAGTGCCGACGCCAGGCTCGGTGATCCCCGCTGGCAGCCCGCTGGTCCTCCGCGTCACCTCCGGCGAGTGGCGCGGCTGTCCTGAGCCGACGCTGACCAACCTGGACTTCCAGGCCGTGCGCTTCACGGTCGACGACGGGCCGGTGGGCGTGGCGACGCAGGCTCGGCTCGAGCTGCGGGAGTACAAGTGTGGGCAGGCCCTCAAGCGAGCGCTCGTTCCGCTGTGGGAGGTCACCTGGACGTCGCCGACGAACCGCGCTGGGAGCTCGGCGGTGCTGCGTGCCGAGGCGACGGACCGCTACGGCCTGTTGGTGCCTGTCGCGCCAGTGCCGATCATGCTGGCGACGGATACGGGCCCCTCGCTCGCCTTCACCGCGCCGCTGACCAGCTTGCCGACGGCGACCGTCAACCTGCCGATCCAGTTCAAGGGCTCGGTCGCCGACGACACGGCGACACTCGGTGTGCAGCTGGTGCTCCTCGTCGACGGCGCCGCGGTGGCGCAGACGACCGTCATCGCGCGGCCCCCGCCGTCCGGCAGCGTGGAGACGGCGGTGCAGCGATCGATCTCCGGGAGTGGTCCGTTCACCTTGAGCTGGACGCCAGGCGCGTCGGACGTCGGCCGGCAGCGCCGAGTGGACGTCATCGCCACCGACTCGTCGGGCCAGTCGACGCGGCAGGTCTTCGGGGTCTTCACCGCGCCGAACTTCCCGCCGCAGGTGACGATCCTCACGCCCGCGAATGAGGCGACGATCGTCGGCGGGACGATGGTGTCGCTCACCGCCGCCACCTTGGACGAGGCGGAGCGCGTGCGGGACGTGCAGTGGGAAGTGAACGGCGTGGCGGTGGGGCGCTCGGAGGCGTCACCGTTCACCGCTGGCTACCTCGTGCCTCCTTCGGCGATCGGCACGACCCTGGGGATTCGCGCGATCGCCACTGACAGCGATGGGCTGCAGGGCGAGGCGACGGTGCTGATCTCCGTCGCGCCGGACACGCGGCGGCCGACGGTCAACGTGCTGGCCCCTCCGGAAGGGCGCCAGCTCGCGGAGACGCAGGACGTCACGCTGAGCGTCAGCGCGTTCGACGACGTCGGGGTGCGGCGCATCGAGTTCCTGCTGGACGGAAACGTGATCGGCGTCGACGAGGCGCCGTCTGCGGTCGCCTCTGCTGGCGGCGCGGTCATGTCGCACCTGGTGGTGTCGCACACCCAGCTGCGCGGGGCGTCGGTGCGGCGGCTCGGCGCGCGGGCGTACGACGCGGCGGGGAACGTGGGCGCGGCCGCGGACGTGAGCGTGCAGGTGTCGCCCGACGTGGCGCCGACGGTCGGGTTCAGCGCTCCGGCCGATGGCGCGCAGATCGTGGTGGGCACCGAGCTGCGCGTGGTGGGCGTGGCGACCGACGACGTGGCGGTGGCGCGCGTCGATCTGCTGGTTGACGGGGTGCAGGTGGCTTCGCGGCAGCTGCCTCCGTTCTCGTTCGCGGTGCCGACGAGCGGGGCGCCGCGGGGCGTGACGATCACGCTGCGGGCGACGGACTCGGCAGGGCAGGAAGCGACCGCGAGTCGCGCGCTCACGCTGTTGCCGGACACCCAGGCGCCGCTGCTCGCCTTCCGCAGCCCGCTGGCCGGCTCGACGGTGCTGGTGGGGCGGACGCTCCAGGTGGAGGTGACGGCGGTCGACGACGTCGGCCTGGCCAGCCTGCAGCTTCGGGCGGCGGGGCAGGCGGTCAGCGGCCAGGGCTTCGTGCTCGACGGCCTGTACCGCGTGTACCGCTTCGCTGTCCCGGTTCAGGCGGCGTGGGTCGGGCCGGGCCTCACGCTGGAAGCCGTGGGGCGAGACTCCGCTGGGAATGAGACCACGCGAACGGTCAACGTCACCGTGCGCGCCGACACGCCCCCGCGCGTGCAGCTGTCCTCTCCGGGGCCGACCGAGACCTACCGCGAAGGGCAAGAGGTCGTCGTCGCGGCGTCGATCAGCGACGACGACGGGGTGGTGGCCGTCGTGGGCAGGTCGGGGGGCCAGTTCTTCACGCCGCTCGACGCGGGTGCGCTGCTGGACTTGAGCGCGCGCGTCAACCGGACGGTGCGGGCGCCGAGGGTCGGGCAGGGGGAACCGCCCACCGTGGGCCAGGCGGCGATGGACACGTCGGGGCAGGTGACGATCGAGGAGGTCGAGCTCGAGATCCTGCGCGACACGGAGGCGCCGACGGCGGTGCTCACGCTGCCCGTGCCACAGGCGACGCCGATCGAAGTGCTCAACACGGGCTACCTGGGGTTGCGGGCCGAGACGGAGGACGACACGTACGTCGACTCGGCCGCCCTGCTGCTCGACGGCGTCGAGGTGCGCGCTGACGCCGGCGTGTTGCACCGGCCCTTCCAGAGCGTGGACGCCGGCCTGGTGCGGTGGCAGGCGCCGAACGAGTTGGTGCCGGGCACCATCATCACGCGGGAGCGCTATCTGGCTCCGTACACCGGCGTGCTCCTGCTCAGCCGGCTGGATGCGGGTGTGCACACGCTGGCGGTCCGCGCGCGGGACTACGCGGGGAACGCGACGGACAGCAACTCCGTGTCGATCAACGTGCGCGCCTTCGTGGATCGCGAGGCGCCGCAGGTGAGCTTGGAGCTGTCCGGTACGCCGGGTCCGGACAGCTGCGTCGAGGGGAGCTGGGTCACGCTCGTGTTGACCGCGACCGACGACAGCGGGGCGACCCCAATTCGCTTTGCATCCCTCGATGACGGGCCCGTCTTGACCCAGACCTTCCGGTTCCAGATGCCGCGGCTCGCCGGCGACGCCGACGGGGTGGTGGTGTTCAAGGGCGGCGCGACGGACGCTTCGGGCAAGACGGGGCGCGCGACGTTGACGTGCACGCTGGTGCCGGACGAAGCGCCGACGGTCGCGCTCACCAAGCCGCTCTCGGGCGCGGCGCTCACTGAGCGCAAGGGCGAGGTGATCGACGTCGCAGTGACTGACGATGTCGGCGTGCCGCTGCTGCAGCGCGTGCTGTCGAGCGAGCCCGTGCGGCTGGAGGCGGACGCCGGCGTTTCGATTTCCGCGAGCTCGGCCGTGCCGATCGCGGTGAAGCTGAGCGTCGGCTTCGCGGGCCGACCGACTGACCATTGGGTCCGGCTGGACGGCGCTCGGCTGGCGGCGAGGGCGACCGGTCCTCTGGAGGGAGTCCGCGGGTCGACGGCCCGCGTGACTGTCGATCGCGCGGCCACCGTACGCGCGACCTACGTGGCCCTACCATTCGGGGCGACACCGGCGCAGCTCACCGCCTTCAATGCGGCGTTCCCTGGGGGGACCAAGCAGGTCAGCGCGAGCGCTGGGCAGGAGCTCAACTTCGACTTGCCCTCTGGATTTCAGGCCGTCGAGCTGCGCGTGGAGGTCACCACGCCGGGGGAGGCCACGCCGCTGGTGCTGAGCGTTCCGCACGAGGCCGCGTTTGCGGCGACTGCGCAAGTCAACGTGGCGTGGGGGTCGAAGCGGCTGGCCTTGGGGTCCATCGGGACCTCCGAGAACTACGGCCGCGCAAATCGCTCCGTCGGCTCCGCCGCGTTTATCGTGCCCGCCGGGTGGGTTGGCCCGCTCAACCTCACCGGGGTCGGCTGTGACACGGGCGACCAGTGCCGGTCCTTTGCGACCTCCGTGCGGGTCGTGCCCGACACGACGTCGCCGACGGCTCGGGTCGGCGATTGGCCCGCGACCGTCGTCGTGGGACAGCCGATGAGCTTTGCCACGGTCGTCGCGGACGACGTGGCGGTGGATCGCGTCGACCTGTTGATCGACGGCCTGGTCGTGACCGGCTTGGCGCGCTTCGGCACGACCGGGGAGAGGTTCGTCGTCCCTGCGCCCCTCGTCTCGCGCGCGACCCCGTTGGTGGTCACGGCTCGGGCGACGGACCGCGCCGGGAACGTGAGCGTGTCTCCCCCCGTGTACGTGACGGTGCTGGACGACGTCGGTCCGGCCGTGCGGCTGGAGAGCCTGCTCACCCCGGCCTCGAGCGGCACGGGCGTGCTGGCGACGGCGACGCAGGCCGAGCTCGCCACGGGCTACGTGGCGCTGTTGGAAGGCGTGACCTCACAGCTGTCGATCGCTGCGACCGACGACGTCGCCGTGCGCCGGCTGGTCGTCGAGTACGAAGGCCAGACGGTCGTCGACCAGACCTACGCCGGTACGCAGCGGACGGTGCAGCGCACCGCGCCGATCCGTCCGACCGTGGGCGCTGGCGCGGGCGTCGTCATCGTCCGGGCGTTCGACGACGGCGGGCGGGAGGCGACGCGGCGGCTCGTCGTGGAAGGGCGGTCGCCGCAGGCCCCGCGGGTCGCCTTGGTCCTGCCGCAGGAAGGGCAACCGGTCCCGGAAGGCTCCATTCAGCTCGTCTTCGAGGCGATCGCGGGCGACGACATCGGCATGTCGTACGTGGACTTCTTCGTGAACGGCCAGCCGGCGCTGCAGGTGGGCGCGGACCAAGCGCCTGGCATCGCCGTGTCCGACTACGACGACGACGGGTTCCCGTATGCCGCCGATCCCGACATTCGCGCCGCGGCGGCGACGTTGCCGTCGCCCTTCAATGACGTGACGCGGCTGCGGCGCTACCGCGGCCGAATCGCGGTGCCAGCGGGGCTCATTCAACGCAGCGGCACGGGCCCGTCGTACGTGACGGTGCGCGCCCAGGCGACGGACCGGGAAGGGCACCAGGCTTCCGTCGAGCGTCGCTACGAGATCGTGCCGGACACGACGCTGCCCGTCGTCAACATCAGCCGGCCGACGCTCAGCCAGAACGTGCCGGAGGGGACGCTGCTGCGGATCGACGCACAGGCGCGGGACAACGTCTTCGTCGAGTCGATCGAAGTGGCCATGGGCCCGTCGCTGCAGAGCCTGGCGGTGGTGCACACGGCCAGCGGGTTCCCCCACGTCAACGCGGCGGTCGGCTCCGACTTCGACGTGTACGCACCGCCGCTGTCGATCGAGAAGATCCTGCCGCTGCGCGCCGACCTCGGCGTGACCGACCCGGACGCCGGGGTGCCGTACTTCGTGCAGGTTCGCGCGAGGGACTTGTCGGGGAACTGGAGCGAGCCGTTCGTCCGCGCCATCGACATCGTGCGTGACGTCGAGCCGGCCGTGCAGATCATCTCTCCAGCGGACGGCACGTTCGTCACGCAGAGCCACTTCGTCGACGTGATGGTGCTCGCCACGGACGACGTCGGGGTGACGAGCGTGGCCCTGCTGGCCGACGGCGTGGTGCAGCCCGTCATTCGTCATTTCCCGCCGTTCGCGTTCCGCGTGCCGGTCGGCGCGACCGCGAACCAGCTGTCGCTGCAGGCGCGGGGCGTCGACTCGTTCGGCCACGAGGTGTTCAGTCAGGTGGTCCTGCTGCCCGTTCGGGCCGATCAGGCGCCGACGGTGGCCATCACCAGGCCGGTGCAGGGCAACTCCGTCGTCGAAGGGCGGTTCTTCACCGCCATTGCCGCGGCCGCTGACGACCTGGGCATCACCCGCGTCGACTTGACCGTCGAGGGTGGGGTGCAGGGCACGGTTCGGGCGACCCGGCTGACGGCACCGTATTCCCTGGAGATGCCGCTGCCCTATGGCTCGGCGGGGCGGACGCTCACCGTTCGAGCGCGGGCGACGGACACCCGCGGCGTCGCGGTCGATGCGCAGGTGGTGACGGTCACCGTCGTACCCGACACGGTGCCCCCGTCGGTGTCGTTCCGCGCGCCGGTGAATGACGCGCAGATCGTCGCGGGGCTCTCGCTGCCGATCGACATTCTCGCGGACGACGACGTGGCCGTCGCGTCCGTCGCGCTGCTGCAAAACGGCGCGTTGCTGACGACGATGGGGCGGCCGCCGTACCGGTTCTCGATGCCGGTGACGCAGGCGCAGGTCGGGACGACGTTGCTCCTCGAGGCTCGCGCAACGGACACGTCGGGCAACGTGTCGACGGTGCAGACGCAGGTGCGGGTCATCGGCGATCAGCCGCCGACGGTGTCTCTGGCCGCGCCGCCGAGCGGGGTGGCTGGGCAGCCCGTGAACCTGGTGGCGACCGCGTCGGACGACGTCGGCGTCGCGCGCGTGGAGTTCGAGGTGGGCGAGAGCGTCGACACGCTGCGGCCCGTCGGCACGAGGTACGTGTTGCCGTACCTGCAGCCGTTCGATCTCCCGGCGAACGGCGTGGGGACGACCTTGGTGGCGCGGGCGCGGGCGTTCGACACCGCCGGGCGTTCGGGCCTGTCGGCGCCGGTCAGCATTCAGGTGACGTCGGATCCTCCGCCGACCGTCGCCCTCGTCCGGCCGCGGCCTGGGGCGTTCGTGTTCGAAGGGCGCCCGCTGCGCCTGGAGGCAGACGCCGCGGACGCGCAGGGGCCCGTGCGGCAGGTGGTGTTCCTGGTCGACGGTGTCCGCGTGGACGTGGCGCTGGAGCCTGCGGGCATCGCGGGCGCGGCGACGCGCTTCATTGGAGTGTGGGTGCCTCCGGTGGGGAGCGGCAACCGCACGTTCCAGGTGACTGCGGTGGCGGTGGACTCGGCGGGGCAGGAAGCGACCAGCGCGCCGGTGACCGTGGGGGCCGTCGCGGACACGGTGCCGCCCGACGTGCAGATGGTGGAGCCCGCGGAGTTCGACGTCGTCACCGAAGGCGAGACGGTGTCCTTGAGCGCCGCGGCGGCGGACAACGCCAGCATCGCCTCCGTGGAGTTGTTCGCCGACGGCGTGACCGTGGGGGTTACGGCGACGCCGACCGTCAGCGTGGCGAACCGGCCGCTGTATGGCGTTGATTGGCTCGTGCCGAATGGTGCCGGGCGGCGGGTGATGATGGGGGCGACGGCGAAGGACCCCGCGGGGAATGCCGGGGTGGCGCGGCCGGTCGAGGTGGAGATCGGGATGCGGGCGGCGGAGTCATGGTTGACGCCCGGCGATCCGCGGTTGGTCTCGCGAGGCGACGGTCTGTTCGCTGAGGTCGAGGGCGCGTTGGGGCTGCGAGTGCTGCTGCGGCGGCGGACCGCGACCGGGCTGGTCGGCGCAGGCGAGCTTCGCGTGACGAACTTCAGGGCGACGGCAGCGGCGTTCGTGGAGGCGGAGCCCGGTGGGCCTGCGAGCCACGCAAATCTGCTTTTGGTCACCGCCTTGGACTTCACGGGCGTGGGACCGGTGCCGAAGCTCCTCGTGGTCGATGTCGCGAACCTCGCCGTGCCACGGCTGCTCGGGACCGTCGAACTCCCAGGGCCGAATGCCTACGACGTGACGGCGCGGGGACGGCTCGCGTTCGTGGCGAATGGCGAAGATGGCGTGGCGGTCATCGACCTGACCGATCCGTCGTCGCCGCAGCGGGCGCTGACCCGGCCGCTGGTCTCCCCGGCCCGCGGGGTCGCGCTGTGGCAGGACACCCTGCTGGTCGCGGCGGAGTCGGGTGGGCTCCGGGCGCTCGAACTGGACTCGCCGTTGTTGCGCGAGGTGGGCTTCATCGCGCTTCCGGGCAACGCACGGGCGATCGCCGTGGCAAACGGGCTGGCGTTCGTCGGGTGTGAGTCCACGAACGGTCCGCTGGCGACGGTGGACGTCCGCTCGCCCGAATCGCTCACGCTGCTCTCTCTCACTGAAGGGAGCGGGCGGCGCAGAGACCTCTTCGCGACGCAGACGCAGTTCGTCGACGCGCAGGGCGCGTTGGTGGTCAGTACTGCGCCGCAGCTCGATGGCGACGGCTGGCAGCAGAAGGCGCTCCTTCGCGCGTCGCTCGTCGACTCGTCGGGCCAGCACACGCCGTTGGCGCTCGCTGCCGTCCAGATCGGTCGGGAATTCGTCGACGAGAACGGGGATCTCAGGCACGAGGTCGGCGGACCGCCCCGGGTGACGCTCCTTCAGGGCGAACCCGTCGCGGCACTCTTTTTCAACGGCATTGCGTCGATCGAAGGCCGGTTCGTCGTTCCTCAGCTCGCCGTGATCGGCGCGACCCCGCGGGAAGGCGAAGCGCAGGCTCCTCCAGCCGCCCCGCTGCGCGTCGAGTTCAACTCGCCGATCGACGACACGAGCCTCGCGGGAGCGGTGTCGCTCCGGCTCCAAGACGGCGTCGTCGGCCCTCCCGTCGCGGCGGCGTTCTCGGTCAACGGCCCGATCCTCACCATCACCCCGTCGGCACCGCTGCCCTTGAGCGCGTCCGTATTCCTCCGTCTCGGGACAGGGGTGCGTTCGGTGTCGGGGCTGACCCTGCGGTCTCCTTTCACGCTCGCGTTCCGAACCGCCGCGAGCGCCGCGCCTGCGCCGATCGTGCGTGCGGTGAGCCCAGCGTCCGGTCCCGTCGAAGGCAACACGCTGGTCACGGTGAGCGGCGTGAACTTCCGGCCGGGGGCGAGCGTCTTCTTCGGCGGCTTCCAGGCCACCGCGGTGTCCGTCGCGGCCGACGGGCTGTCGCTCACCGCGCGGACCCCGGCGCACGTCGAAGGGCCCGCGCGAGTGTTGGTCGTCAACGCGGACGGCCTGGAGGCCTCGTTGGTCGGTGGCTACCTCTACGTGCCAGCGCTCGACGTCACGCTCGTGGCGCCCGGATCCGGCCTCATCGCCGGCGGGCAGCCAGTGGAGGTCGTGGGGAGCGGCTTCGAGCGCGGAATTCGCGTGTTCTTCGACGGTGTCGAGGCGACGGAGGTCGTCGTGCAGTCGCCGGGTCGGTTGTCGTTGACGACGCCGCCCGGCGTGTTCGGTCCGGCCGACGTCGAAGTGCTGAAGGTCGACGGACGGCGTGCTGTGCGTGAGGCCGCGTACCTGTACTCGGATCTCTCGGTGACGTCGTCAGTCGCCAAATACACGCCCTTCTTCGACGGCCCGATTCGACCGCTCGGCAAGCTGAGTCGGGGTGACGTCGGCGCGCTGCAGTTCGAGGGGACTCGGCTGTACGTGCTTCAGGACGGCGCAATGCCCGGCAGCGCGTCGTTCGTTTCAGAACTCACCGACGGGACGAGCAACGGCCTGACGGTGCTCGGGGCGCTGGCCGTCGTCGACACGAGCAACCCAGCCGCGCCGGTCGTCACCGGTGGAGCGAACCTGCCGCCGCCGTACTTGCCGGTTGGGCTCGCGGTGCGCGGTGACACCGCGTACGTCAGCAGCAACGGCGCGTCGATCGACGGGCTGTCGCTCGTGGGTGAGGGCACCGGGAACCTCCACGTCTTCGACGTGACGAACGCGACCGCGCCGGTGTTGCTGTCGAGCGTGCCGCTGCGCGCGCGCGCCGGCTCCATCGCGCTGTTCGACGACGTGCTGGCGGTGGCGAACCAGGCCGAAGGGCTGACGTTGTTCTCCGTCGCCACGCCGCGGAGTCCGGTGCTGATCGGCTCGCATCGTGAATTCAACGTCTCTGGCGCGAACGTCGCCGGCACGGTGAGCGGCGTTCGGGCGTCTGGTGGCGTGCTCGTCGTGGAGCTGTCTGACCTCGTGCGGGCGTCGGTTGTGCTCGACCTGCGCCGACCTACGCCGGCCTCGCTGGCGACGCTGACGACCCAGCTGCCGACGCTGCTCGGCGGGCAGGGGATCGCGCCGTCGGGTGGCAACCTCATGACGATCGCCGCGGAGCCCATCTCGCGGATCCGCCCCGTCGCGGGGATTCCTCCGCTCATCTCCGGCGCGCGTTTTGGGGCCACGGCAGGTGGGCCCTACCTCGAAGGGGCCTCTGCGAGCCGGCAGGCTGCCTTCCAGGTGATGCTCCGGAGCCCGCCTGCGCTGCCACGGACCGTCGATGCCGTCGCGCTTCGGAGGGTGCTGTCGACGTCCGACATTGCTCTGCGGGACGACCTCTTCGCCGTGGGAATGCTGCAGGCCGAGTTCAGCGTGCTGCCGCCCATTCAGGACGGTGTGTTCTTCATTCAAATGCCGTTCCCCGCGGTCACCCGCGTCCAGCCGGAGGTCGAAGCCACCGCCGTTCCGCTCTCCACTCCGCTCCAGCTCACGTTCAACCGCGACGTGATGCGGCCCGACGCGGGCGTGGTGCGGCTGGTTCGTGAAGACGGGAGCCAGGCTGGCGTCGACGTCGAGGTGAGCGTCGCGATGGTGGGGCCGACGGTCTCGCTCGTGCCGACGCAGCCCTTGCAGACGTCGACCACGTACCGAATCGAAGTGGACGGGCTGGCGCAGCTCAACGGCGCGGTCATGCCCGGTGCCTTCTCGAGCCGCTTCACGACGGCGTCGAGCGCCGGGGCCCGAGCGATGACCTTCACGTCGATGTCGCCTCGGCAAGGGCCCACGGCCGGTGGAACGAGCGTGACGGTCACGGGGACCGGCTTCGTGCCAGGCAGTGAGGTGCGGCTTGCGGGGGCCCTCGCCGCGGTGACGAACGTCTCTCCGGACGGGACGTCGCTCACCTTCACGACGCCGGCTGGGGCCGCGGGCCTCTCGGCGCTCGAGATCTTCTCGCCGGCCGGGCCGGTCCTGCGGCGCTTTGGTGCCTATGTGTACGTCGAGGCGCTGCAGCTCGTCTCATTGAGCCCGAACACCGGCCTGACGTCGGGCGGCGCCACCGTGACGATCGAAGGACGCGGCTTCGCGACGCAAGGGGCCGTGCAGGTTCGGTTCGGATCGAACCCGGCGCTCTTCGTGCGGGTGCTGGGGCTTGGCCGGCTCGAGGCAGGCGTGCCGGACGGCCGGCTCGGCGCGGTGGACGTCACCGTCATCAACCCCGACGGCGAGCAGGCCACGCTGCCCGACGCGTTCACGTACGAGGAGCCTCCGAATGCTTCGCTCAGGCTGACGGGGCGGGTGAACGACGTGCTGGTGCTGGACAACACCGCGTACGTGGGGACGAGCTCTGGGTTGTCGGTCGTCGACCTGTCCGGTGTCGAACGCTTCGGCCCAAACGCGGGGCAGCTCATTCCGCCCAGCGAGCGAATGAACCTGATCGATCGAGACGACGACGAGCAGGACGATCGGCTGCTGGCCACGTCGCTCTCGCCACCGGTCTGGGCCGTTGAGCAACGCCCCGAAGGTGGGAGTCGACTCTGGTTGGCCGCGGCTCGCTTCTGCGACGACAGCAGGTGCCCTCCGTTGGCCGGCGGCCACTGGCGGTTCAGCGGCAACGGCGTCCGAGCCGTCGACGTCAGCTTCGTCAACGTGGGCACGCGCGACGACGTCACCGTGACCGACGCCCCGGGTGGCGTCGCCGTGCTGCCCGAGCTCAACGGCGCCTTCGGCGTGGCACGCAGCCACGAGTCGCTGATCGGCGCCTTCTACTCGACGGGGCTGCGCCGCTACGACGCCACGCAGCAGCCCTTCCAGCTCAACGAACTCCCGCAGCTCGACGGCGGTCAGGCGCTCGCCATGGGCGACGGCTTCGGCGTCACCGCGCTGGGCTATCGCGATCCGAAGACGGCGAAGGTCTCCGACGGGCGCCTGGTGCGCTTCACGACGGAGGCGGGCCTCGTCGAGACCGGCTCGCTCGCGCTGGACGTGCAGCGCGTTCGCATCCAAGGGACGCTCGGCGTGATCGCGGCCGGGTCCCGCGGGCTGGTGCTGGTGGACCTGGCCGGCGCGCAGCCCGTCGAGATCTCCAGCCTCGCCCTCGGTGGGTTCGCGTTCGACGTTCGGCTGCTCGGCGCCCTGGCGCACGTGGCGGTCGAAGGGGTCGGCGTGGTGCTCGTGGACATCACCGAGCCCACCTCGCCGGTCCGGCTGCACACGCTCGGCGGAGGCTCTGCGACGGCGGTGGGCATCGGCAATGGGCGCGTCGTGTCCGGGCGCCTCGACGGGACGAACAGCCGCCTCGAGTTCGGGCCTCCGGTCGAGCTGGTCGCCATCGCCGTCTCGGTGCGCCCCGGGCAGCTGGTGCCGGTCAACCTCCCGAGCGTGACGATCGGCTTCTCGAGCGCGTTCGATCCGACGACCGCTGCTGGTGCCTTCAGCTTCACGGCGAACGGCGCAGCGATCGCGGGAACGTTGGAAGCGGGCGACGCGCAGCACGCGCTGTCGACGATGGTGTTCCGGCCCTCGGCGCCCCTGCCTCCCGGCGCCGCGCTGCGGCTGCAGGTCGCGACGTCCCTGCGGCGCTTCGACGGGCACGCGCTGCTGCGCCCGGTCGACGTGCGCTTCCTGGCGGCGGGTGCAGCCGGGGTGATCCCGAGCATCAGTCAGGTCGTCCCTCGTGTCGGGCGGCTGTCCGGCGGCGAGCAGATCGACGTGCTGGGCGAGGGCTTCGCCAGTGACGACACGGTCCTCATCGGCGGCGTGCCGGCGCAGGTGACGGCCAGCAGCGCGACGCGGCTGCGCGTGCTGACTCCGCCCGGGGCGCCGGGGCTCGTCGACGTCGTCGTGCGGAGTGTCTCGGGGCTGCACGCGCGCCGGAGCGGCGGCTTCCTGTACCGCCCGCCCTTCACCATCAGCAGCGCGAGCCCTCGCTTCTTGAACCCGCGGGGTGGGAGCACGGTGACGGTGGTGGGGACGGGGTTCCTGCCGACGTGGCTGGAGCCCTCGGGCGCGCTGCGGGCGCGCATCGGCGGCCTCGAGGCGCCGATCTCCGTGTCGAGCACCACGAAGGCGGTGGCGATCGCGCCGGCGAACAGCTTCGGCGAAGCCGTCGTACAGATCGTCAGCCCCGACGGCAGCGAGCTGGTCAACGTGGAGCGGCGCGCGGTGTACGGGCTGCCCTTCGTCGCGAAGGAATCGGCGGAGACAATCGCGCCGGTGTCGCTGATCGAAGACGCGACGCTCCCGGGGCTGTTGCACTCGGCGGGCGGAGGGAAGGCGCACCAGGCGTCCTTCCAACAGCCCTACGTCGGTCCGCTCACCGGCAGCGGCACCGTGGAGCAGACGTACCGCATGCTCAGCTGGGACGTGGTGCAGGCAGGGCGGCCGCGGCTGCAGGGTGGCTTCCCCGTCATTCCGCCCCAGGGCATGGCGGATCGCATCGAGTTCGAGCGCCGCAAGCAGAACCGCATGAACTTGCCCGAGACGGCGGAGGTGGCGCCTGACTCGCTGGACGTCGCGCAGATCGGCACTCAGTTCTTCATCGCCAACGGGCAGAGCGGACTGTCGATCTTGGGCGCGGCCCAGGACGGCGGCACGTCGCTCTTCATGCCGACGACCGGCCGACAGCTGCTGCGGCGGCGGGGTGGGGAAGGCTCGGAGCAGGCGACGCGCGTCCAGCCGGCTGGGGCGGGCGTGTGGGTGGGGGCGGCCACCATGGTTCCTGTCCCGCCTCAGAGCGGCTGCCCAGTGGCGTCGGTCTCGAGCACGGGGCGCGCCGTCTTCCTCGACACCCGCGTGCCTGGCGACCCGTTCATGGTGGGCGAGCGCGCCGGCAACGTCGCGGGCCAGGCGCTGAACGGAGGGCGGCTCGTCACCACCACGACGCACCACCAAGGCGGCTGGTTCTATTGCCCGCCCAGCCTGCCGCCCAAGGCCAGCGTCGAGAGGGTTCGGCGGACCTTCTTCCCGCTCGTCCTCCAGGAGGGCGGCACGCTCCCCGCGGATCCGACCAGCACGCTCTCGATCTACGCCGGCGTCGGCCCCGACGCGCCGCTCCTGGGCGCGGTCAGCGTGCCTTCACCGCTGCCCGACGTCGTCCTGCTCGGGAACTTCGCGATCGCCGCTGCGTCCAAAGCCGGCGTTCTCGTGTTCGATCTGTCCAACCCGGCTGCGCCGATCGAGGTCGCGCGTGTGCCCTTCGACTCGGACTTCAGCAACGTCCCCGGCGCGCCCGCGCGCCTCAAGCTCTACGGCACCACGCTCTTCGTCGCGGCGCTCGAGGGCGGCGTGGCGATCCTCGACGTCAGCAACCCGCACGCGCCGGTCGCGGTGAGCGCCGGCAACACGGAGCGCGCCTTCGACATGGTCGTCGCCCACGAGCGGCTGTACGTCGCTGGCGGCCCCGACGGCCTCACCGAGCTCGAGACGGCCTTCAGCTTCATCCGCGACGTCGAGCCCAAGCCGTACGCGGCGGTGCCGCCGTCGACGCCGAAGGTCTCGCTCTTCTCGAGCAAGCCCGTGTCCGAAGACTCGATCAACGAGGCGTCGGTGCAGCTGCTGGGGCCCGCCGGCGCCGTGTTGGTCACGCGTGAGGTGCACAACGACTTTGCGACCAAGCGCTTCGAAGTGCGCATGATCCCCGAAGCGCCGCTCGCGCCGGACACCGAGTACACCGTCGTCGCGACGAGGGCTGTGGCCGACCAGCGGGGCACTGGGCTCCTGTTGGCGCACCACAGCACCTTCCGCACCGCCGGGGCCGGAGCGCAGCAGCCGCTGATCGACGCGGTCAACCCGCGCTTCGCGGACCTCGCCGACGCCGGCACGCTGACGATCACCGGCAGCGGGCTCGGGGCCGTCTCCACCGTGCGCGTGGGCGACGTGGCGCTGACCCCGCTGACCCGCAGTGCGACGGAGCTCACCGTGGCGATCCCGACCCGCTCGGACGCCGGCTACGTCGACGTCGTCGCGGTGCATCCTTCGGGCCTCGAAGGGCAGCTGGCCATGGGGCTCCAGTTCATCGACCCCTTCCCGGCGAGCGCGCAGTTCGAGCCGAACCACGGCCCCGCGGAGGGCGGGACCCGAGTGCACGTGGCCTTCCCCGGCTCGCTGCCCTTGACGGCCGGCGCGCAGGTCTTCGTCGGTGGCCGGCTCGCTGATGAGATCGACGTCGAGACGGGCGGGGCGCTGAGCTTCACGGTGCCCGTGGCCGACGACTCCGGCCTCGTCCAGGTCACCGTCGCGCTGCCCGGCCGCGCGCCGGTGCCGATCGGCCTCTTCTCGTACGACGTGCCCGTCGCGGAGACGTTGGATCTGCCCGGCTACCCGCTCAAGAAGCTGACGGAGTTCGAGCTGGTCGGCGGCACGCTGTATGCGGGGGCGAAGGGCGGCGACACCTCCGGCGGGTCTGGCGGGACGTTCGACGTGTTCGACGTGTCGCTCCTCGAGCGGCCCTTCCGGGTCGGCACGGTCGCCTTCGAAGCCCCGGTGCGCGGCGTCGACGTCGACGGTGACGTGGCCTACCTGGCGGTCGAGAGCTTCGGCGTGGCGGTGGTCAACGTGGCGCAGCGCAGCGCGCCGTACCGCCTGAGCCGACTCATCTCTTCTGGCCTCGTGACGGACGTGCAGGTGGTGGGTGACGAGCTGTGGGCGACGGTGACGGAACCGGGCGCGGCGGCTGGCTTCCTGCGGCGCTACCAGGCCACGCAGCCCGGCCTGCCGTCGCTGGGGCTGAGGCTGCTCGACGCCGACCCGCTGTCCTTCGACGTGGCCGACGGCACGCTCTACGTGTTGATGAGCGACGTCCGGGGCACCACCGCGGGGGCGCTCGAGCTGCGCAGCTACGACGCCAGCGGCGCCCAGCTGTCCCGCACGGTCGTCGACGCGAACGAGTCGACGTACGAGGACCGCGTCTCGAGCCGGCTGTCGGTGCGCCACGGCCGGGCGTCGGTGAGCCTGGGCAACCGCCTGCTCGTGTACGACGTGTCGACGGCGACGCCCGCGCTGGTGCGCACCGCCGACGTGAGCTTCGGGCAGCTTCCGCCCCCGTCGGGCACCGGCGTCACCATGGTGGGAGGCACCGCCTGGGTCGGCCTCGGCGACAACAGCCCGCGCAGCGCACAGGCCGTGCCGGCCAGCCAGCTGCTCGTGGTGGGCATGAGCCCTCGCCCCGGGAGCCTCGCCCCCGGAGAGGCGCCGATCGTGCTGGAGCTGTCGCTGGCCGTCGCGCCGGACTCGGTGTCACCTTCGACCTTCTCGGTCTCCGTCGGCGGCGTGGACGTGCCGGGCACACGCACGACGGAGTTCACCACCCAGGCCGCGCGCCTCGTCTTCACGCCAGACGCGCCGATTCCCCCGGGCGCAGTGGTGCGCGTGCGGGCCGATGGGCTCACCGACTTCGAGCCACGGCCCATGGGGAGTCCGTTCGAAGGCACGTACACGGTCGCCGCCGCGGGCGCGCTGCAGCCGGTGATCAGCGGGCTCGAGCCGTCGTCGGGCCTGGTCGACGAGAGCACGACCGTCACGCTCCACGGCTCGGGCTTCCGCGACGGCGTCACCGTGACGGTGGGGGGGCGCGCCGCGATCGTTCAGGCCGTGACACCGACCGCGCTGACCGTGCTCGTCCCGCCGGCTGAGAACTTCACCGCCGGGGCTGCGACCGTGGTGGTGACGGACCCGAGCGGGGTGCACACGTCGCGCGGGGGCGGCTTCGTCTACCGCGAGCGGCTGGCGCTGCTCTCGGTGTCGCCAGACTTCGCCCCGCAGCGCGGCCAGGAAGGCGTGCGGCTGGTCGGGCGTGGGTTCGTCCCCGGGCTGAGCGTGGAGTTCGGCGGGACGGCGGCCTTCGTGGTGCTGGTCACTTCGTCGACCGAGGCCGTCGTCTGGGCGCCGCCGCACGCGCAGGGCCGGGTCGATGTGGTGGTGCGGGTGAGCGGGCAGACCTTCACGCTGCCGGCGAGCTTCCTGTACGGCAGCGGCGCGGTCGCCCAGCTCGAGACGGGCGTCGTCAGCGATCTGCTGGTCGACGAGGGCGTGGGGTACTTGGGGCTGGGCGGGACGACGCCGATCTTCCTGCGCGACGGGTCGACCGTGGGCACTTCCGAGTTCGGCAGCCCGACGAAGGGCGTCGCCGTGCTGGACCTTTCCGAGCCTGCGAACGTGCGGGTGCTCAAGCTGCTGCCGCTGGGCACGGTGCGGCGCGTGGCCAAGCAGGCCAGCACGCTGTACGCGGCCGCCGCCACGGGCCTCCTGCGCTTCAACGTGGCGCAGCCGGCGGAGGCCACCCAGACCGGCCTGCTGGCGACCAGCGGCGAAGCAAACGACGTCCTCCTCGTCGACGGGCTGGCCTTCGTGGCAGACGCCGCGGGGGTGCTGGTGGTGGACCTCGAGCGCTTCCGCGCGGAAGGCCGCATCGCCATTCCCCAGGGCGCCGCGTCGCTGGCACGGCGCGGCGGGCTGCTCTTCGTCGGAACGGCCAGCACCGCGAGCCCCGCGTTCCACGTCTACGACATTCGCAACGCGGCCTGGACGAAGCGCGGAGAGGTCGCGCTCGGCGGCGTGGCCAAGCACCTGAGCGTGTCCGGCGAGCGGGTGTTCGCGGCGCTGGGCCGTGCGCGGCAGCTGGTCGCGGTGGACGTGACGGAGCCGACCGCGCCGGCGGTGGCTGGGGTCGCGCAGCTCAATGACGAGCTGGGCGCGGGGCTCGTGTCGGCGGACCGGGTGTACCCGGTGGGCGACGTCGTGTTGGTGGCCGCTGGCGGGGGTGACGTGCAGCGCTTCCGCTTCCCGCGGGGGTCGCCTCCGGAGTTGATCGACACCGTGCCCGTGCTGGGTGAGGTGCGCGCGCTGGCGAGCGTGGGACGGAGCCTCTTCGCGGGCATGCTGCTCATGAAGCTGAACGGCAGCTTCACCGAGCTGCCGCTGGCGAACGCGCAGGAGGCAGCCGGTGCGACGGTGACGGGGAGTGTGTCGACGATCGCGCTCGACTCGCTGCTCGTCAGCGATGTGATCCCGGCCGAGGCCGACACCGTAGCGCTCGGCACCGCGCCGGAGCTGCGTGTCAGTGAGCTGGTCGAATCGGGCTCGCTGTCCACCGTGACGCTCGAGACCGCGGCGGGGCAGCCGGTCTCCGTGGTGCGCTCGCAGGCGTCGGTGGTGGGCGGCGCGCAGGTTCGCGTGCAGCCCCAGGCACCGCTCACCCCAGCGACGAGCTACGTGCTTCGCGCGCAGCCGAGCCTCACCGGCCTGTCCGGCGCGGCGTACGGGGCGACGTTGGCCGTACGCTTCCGCACGGCGGTCACCGCGGCGCCCGAGGTTCCTTCGGTCGCCAGCGTCTCGCCCGCCTACGTGCTCGAGGCCGGCGGGGACGCGGTGACGTTGAGCGGCATCGACTTCGCCAGCGGGGTGCGGGTGGAGATCGGCGGCGCCGTGGCGCAGACGTTGGCGCTGGCGGAAGACGGGCGGAGCGTCACCGTGCGGACTCCGCCGGGCGTTCGCGGGCCCGCCGCGGTCGAGGTGGTCAACCCCAGCGGCCTGGGCCGGCAGCGCTTCGGCTCGCTGCGCTACGTGCAGACCCCGACCTTGACGTCGGTGACCCCGAGCTTCGCGGCCTACCAGAGCCGCGCGCAGGTGCGGCTGGCGGGGCAGGGCTTCTTCCCTGGCATCGCGGTGAGCTTCGCCGGGCTGCCCCCGCGGGCCGTCGTCGCCGAGTCCGAGACGTCGCTCCTCGTCGAGGTGCCCGACGGCGTGGTGGGCGGCGCGGACATCGTCGTGGCGACGCCGTCGGCCGCGGGCCCCGTTCAGGCGGCGCTGCCACAGGGCTTCACCTTCACGCTCCCGCAGGCGCAGGACCTGGCGGTCGGCACGCGGGCAGCGGCGCGCACGGGCACGGCGCTCTTGGTCGCCAAGGCCCTTCCCTTCGGCGGCGGCACGCTGATGGCGTTCGACGTCTCCAACCCGCTCGGGCCGATCGCAGGCCCCGAGGTGCCGGGCGTCGACAACGCGGCGGCGTTGACGGTGACGGGCCGTGAGGCCTTCTTGGTGGGGCGCCGGGAAGTGGTGCGGTACGACTTGGGCGGCTGCGGTACCGCGCCGGGCGCGCTGTGTCTGCCCCAGGAAGTGCAGCGGATCGCGCTGAGCATCGCCGACTCGAACGGGCCCGTCGCGGTCGCGGCTCGGCCGGGCGCGGCGTACGTGGCCATGTCGCAGAGCAACGAGATCGTGCTGCTCGGGCGCGTCGGCGGGGAGTACCAGGTGATCGGCGCGAGCTTGGTGGGCAGCGGCGTGGTCCGCGCGCTGGCCATGGGTGAAGACGTGTTGTGGGTCGCCGTCGGCTCGAGCGGCGGCGGGACCGGGCGGGTCGAGGCGCGGAGCTTGGCGAACGGCTCGCTGAGTCTGCTCGGCTCGCTGCCGATCGATCGCGAGGTGCTGAGCTTGAGCCTGGAGGGCACGCGGCTGGCGGTCGGTGTCGGCGACGGCGTGCGGCTGCTGAAC
This sequence comes from Myxococcaceae bacterium, assembly GCA_022842905.1. Classification (GTDB taxonomy): domain Bacteria; phylum Myxococcota; class Myxococcia; order Myxococcales; family Myxococcaceae; genus JALHOS01. The sequence goes on from JALHOS010000005.1 coordinate 37,038, forward strand.
GTGGCCACGCCCGCCGTGCCGGTCGAGGTGTCGCGGTTTGCTGGCGCCGGCGCAGCAGTGACGGGCGTCGCGCTGCGCGGGCCGTGGGTGGCGGCGATGACGGGCGCCCGCGCTTGGCTGTTGGACACCACGCAGGGGTTGGTGGCGCGCACATACGCGAGTCCGACCGTCGGCTCCGGTGCGCCGTTCGTGGATCTGGTGGGCGGGGCGCTCTTCGTCGCCGCGCAGAGCCGGCTGCAGGTGTTCGACGTGCCGTACCCGACGGTGGACACGCGCTCGCCGCTGCCCGGCAAGCCCGCCGCGCCGGATGATGTGCTGACCGTCAGCCTGGCGCAGTCGCTGCCGCTCCAGACGCTCAGTGGGTCGAGCCTGAGCCTGAACGCGGGCGGCGTGTCGGTGCCGGGCGTGTCGAACCGCTCCGGCGCCACGCTGCGCTTCGCGCCGGCCTCGTCGCTGGCCGAAGGCTCGTACGAGGGGGTGGTGGTGTTCGCTCCGTACCCGGCAGTCGGCGGGACGGTGCTGGCCCCCTGGCGCTACGACGTGCGCGTCGCGGCGCCCGTCACGACGCTCACGGCGACCTCGCTGACGCCCACCTTCGGCTCGACCGCTGGAGGGACCGCGGTGACGGTCGAAGGCTCGGGCTTCACGGCCAGCACGCGCGTGGAGGTCGGCGGCGCGGTGGCGGTGGTCGAAGCGTGGACGTCGACGCAGCTGCAGGTGCGCACGCCGCCCAGCAGCGCGGCAGGCCCCGCGGAGGTCGCGGTGATCGACGGCGCGGCCCGAGTCCCCGTCGAGGGCGGCTTCGCGTACGTGCAGCCGTTGGCGGTGACGCAGGTGAGCCCGGCGACGATCCCCGAAGCCGGAGGCCAGGTGACGATCACCGGCCTGGGCATCACCCGCGGCGTCGAAGTGTGGGTGGACGGTGTGCGGACGCTCCCCGTCATGCAGTCGAGCACGCAAATCCGCGTGCCCGTCGGCGCGGGCCCGGTGGGGCCTGTCGTCCTGGAGCTGCGTCAGGCCGGGACCGCGTCGCTGCTGCTTGCGGACGCCGTGCGGCGCGTCGATCTGCGCGCGCCCGAGAAGCTGCGCTTCGAGCCGGTGAACACCGTCGGCCAGCAGAACGTGCCGGGCGATGCCGTGCTCTCGTTGCAGTTTGACGAACCCCTTGCGCCCGCAAGCCTGGCGGGCGTGACGCTGGTGCGGGTGAGCACCGGGCTCACTGAGCCGGCGATCGTCGCGCTGGGCGTGGACGGGCGGAGCTTCACCGTGGCGCCGCTCAGCCCGCTGCCGTCGACCACCAACTACCGCCTCAACTACCAAGCGGTGGCGGACCTGGCTGGGAACGCGATCGGCGGGTGGGGGTTCGAGGACTTCCGCGTGCGAGACACCGTTGCGCCTACGCTGTCGATCCTCCTCGTGGCCGACGGCCGCACGGTCACCGACGGCCTCCAGCTGGCTGCGCAGGTGGCCTGGCGCTTCCGGCTGATCCGGGCCGACGACAGCGGCGCGAGCTTTGGCGCTTCGACCTTCAGCGTGGACGGCGTCGAGGTGCCCGTATCCACCAACACCTTCGACCAGCCCGAAGCGGTCTACACCTGGCCGCTCGCGGCGCTGGGCACGACGCCGCTCATCAGCGCCACCGTGCGCGACCCCTCGGGCAACGCGACCACGGTCACGGCGCGCCTGGTGATCACCGATGACACCCCGCCGGTCGTGAACTTCACCGCGCCGACGGGCCCGGTGACGATCGTCGAAGGGACGACGCTGGCCGTCACCGTGCTCGCTTCGGACAACAACGGGCTGGCCACGCTGCGGCTCACCGTCGACGGCGTCGGCTGGAAGACGATCACCACCACGCTCGCCACCGCGACGCTCACCGACACGCTGGCCTTCGAGCTGCCTGGCTCGACGGCGGCGACGCACACGCTCGTCGCGGAGGCGGTGGACAGCCGCGGCGCGCGCACGGTGAGCGATCCCATCACCGTGACCGTCACGCCCGACGTGACGCCGCCAGTCGTGTCGATCCTCGCTCCAGCGCCGGGCTCTTCCGTCGGCGCGGGCAGCTCGGTCTATGTGTCGGCGCGGGCGCAGGACGAGGGGTCGATCCGGCAAATGCGCTTCTTGGCCGACGGGGTCGCCTTCGCGACGAAGACCGCGCCTCCGTTCGAGGCCCGGTGGACGGCGCCGTCGCCCGCTTCACAGACCCTGGTGAATGTGGTGGTCGAGGCCACGGACACCCGAGGGAACACGGGGACGTCGACGGTGCAGGTGGCGGTGCGGCCGACGGCCGAGCTGGCGGGGGCGATCATCGACAACCCAACCGCTGGCACCCTCACGAATGAAGGCCTGCCGGTCAGCGTGGTCCTCCGGCTCATTCGACCGGAGGACATCGAGTCCATCGACGTCGCGCTCGGGCCAGCGCTGCGAACCCTGCGGCCCGGGCTCGACCGCACCGTCAGCACGACGGTGCCCGCGCCGGGGGTCACGCCGCCCGCGGACTTCTTCGCGCCGGTGTCGTCCTACTCGGAGACCGTGTTGCTGCGCGTCACCGTACGCCGGGTTGATGGGACGACCGCTCAGCTCGAGCGCTCGCTGCGCGTCGTCGCGTCGACGACGCCAGACTCGGTGGTGGAGCTCCGCACCCGCCCGGACGGCGGCGTCGTGGCCGGCGGCACTCAGTTCGCCGCGAGCGTCATCACCGACGCGGGGCCCGTCACCCCGGTGGTGCTCGTGAACGGCGCCGCGGTGGCGCGCCAGGTCGACGGCACCTTCACGCTGCCCACCGGGCCGGAGGGCGCCGTGCTGCGCGCGCAGGCGGACGTGCAGGTGTCGAACGGCAACGTCGTCACGGCAGGAGTGGACGCGGTGCTCCGCGTCTTCGGGAACGCGCCGCAGCTCGTGTCGATCGATGCGGGGAGCGTCGCCTTCATCACCAGTCACGAGGCCGGTCGGCTGCTCGTCGAGAGCGGCGCGACGGCGTCGCGGGTATCGCTCGTCGCCGCCGACGGAGGCCTCGTGGCGTCGGCGCAGGTGCTGGGGAGCGCGGTGGGGGCCGTCGAGTACGCAGGCGGTACGTGGGTCGCGGTGCGCCGGGCCCAGGGCGATCAGCTGGCGAAGCTCGCCGGGCCGGGGCTCACTCCGGCTGGCGTCGTGGCGCTGCCGCGGCGGCCGACGGCGCTGACGGCGCGGGCGGGCTGGCTCGTGGTGGGCACGCTCGAGGGCTTGGAGGTGCGCGACGAGCAAGGCCGCCTGGCCGATCGACTGCCGCTCGGCGCCGTGCAGCACCTCACGTCGCGGCGCGGGATCCTCATCGCCGCGACGGCGAGCGCGCTGCGGCAGCTCGCGCTCGATGACTCCGGGCGACTGCGGGCGGACGCGGCAGTGTCGCTGACCGGCGTCGGAGCGCTCGTGGCCACAGGTCGACCGGCGGGCGCGTGCGCGGTGGCCGGCGGGCAGCTGCACTGCTTCGACGCGAGCCTGGTCCTGCGGGCGAGCGTGCCGGCGCCGGTCGGGGCGCAGTCCCTGGCGGCGATCGGTCCCTGGGTGGTGGTCGGCGGTTCGCAGGAGAGCTGGCTGTACGAGGTGAGCGAGGGCCCGCGCTGGGTGGGCGTGTACCGGGGCGGCGGGCGTGTGCACGCGGCGGACGGGCTGCTCACCTTCGTCGACGCGCGGCTGCGGCAGGTGTCGCTGCTCCGCGGGCCGGTGGCGCCGCAGGTGTCGTTGTCCGCGCCGGCGACGGTGCTCGAGGGCGCGCGGATCGCGTTGACGGCGAGCGTCGATGACGAAGTGGAGCCGCTCAACGCCTTCACCGCCGTGCTGCGGCGCGAGGGCCAGGTGCTGGAGCGCTTCGACTCCGAGCTGCCCGTCGCGCTGCGCGGGTTGCCCGTGGGGACGACGGCGCTCGACGTGGCCGTGGTGGATCTCGCGGGTCGCCGTGCGTCGGCGAGCGCGAGCATCACGGTGGACGCTGCGGTCGCGGGTCCTGCCGTGTCGCTGCTCGCCCCGGCGGAGGTTCGCAGCGCCGCGCGCTTCGACGTTGAGCTCGATTCGGCGGAGTTGGCGCGGGTGGCCAGCGTCGAGGTGACGGTCGAGGGCGGCGCGCCGGTGGTGCTCACGGCGCCGGCCAGTCGTCTGACGCTGGTGGCGCCGAGCGTGACGCTGGACGCGGAGATCGCCGTGCGCGCCGTCGGGATCGACGCGCAGGGGCGGCGCGGTCCACAGAGCGTGGCGATGGTGTGGGTGCGCGCGGCGGTGAACGGTGCGCCGACGGTGACTCCGGCCGTGGTCGGTGCCGGGCCGTACTTCGAGCACACCCAGCAGTTGGTGCGGGCGATCGCGCTGCCGTCGGCGACAGCGGGCACGCGTGTGCACTACCTGGTGGCCGGCGTGGAGGTCGCGGTGGGCGTCGCGCCGGACTTCGAGGCGCCGATCGTGCTGCCGGAGGTGTCGGGGACACAGGCGGTGCAGCTCGAGGCCTACGCCGTCGACGAGGACGGTTCGGTGGGCCCGGTCAGCGGCGTGGCGGTCACGGTGGTGGACGATCTCGTCGCGCCGGTGGTCTCGCTGCAGGTCCAGCCGAACGCCACGACGGTGGCGGCGGGCAGCGGGCTCTTCGCGACGGCTACGGCAACGGACGTCAACCTAGCGTCGATCACCACGGAGCTGACGCTCGACGGCGGGGTGCTCGCGACGGGCGGCGCGTCGCTCGTGTTCGCGGTTCCGCAGGCGATGGCAGCGGGGAGCGTGCTGGCGATCACCGCTCGCGCCGTGGACGTCGATGGCAACCCGGCGGCGGCGTCGACGACCCGGCTGGTGGTGGGTCAGGCGGTGTCGACCGCGGTGACGGTGGCCGCGACGGGCAGCTTCCTGCTGGACGCCGGTATCGCCGCGGACGGCATGTTGATCGCCGTCGGTCGGCCGACGGACGTTGGCCTGTACCGGGTGGAGCCGGGCGTGGGCCTCAGCTTCGTCGGGTCCTATCCGCTCGGTGAAGCGCCTCGGGCGGTCGGCCTCAACGCCGGTCTGTTGATGGTCAGCCGGGAGCAGGGCGGCTTTGACGTGGTCGACGTGTCGCAGCCGTCGGCCCCGCGGCGGGTGCACCGCTACCCGCATGGACGCTGGGGAGTGATCAGCGGAGGTGCGCCGTTCGCGGCGGTGAACGAACAGAGCAATTCGTGGCTGAGCGTTGGTGCCTACCGCATCGAGGTGGATGGGGCGTCGCTGCGGTTCAGCAGCGCAGGTAGTGGCTCGGTTCAGGCGATCGCGGGCAGCGCCGGCCGGGTGCAGGTCGGCACTGTGGGCTTCGCCTCCGCGTACGGAATCGACGGCATCAGCGCCGAGTCGTCGGCTGCGTCGGTGAACCCGGTGACGGCGGTCGCGGGGCTGCCGTCCGGGTTGGTCTCTTCCAACGCCACCAGTCTCGCTTTCTCGGGGGTGCCCGGCTCCTTCTCGACGTCCCCCACGACGATCTCTCTCAGTGAACCTTCCGCTTCGCTGCGGGTGCTCGGCTTGCGAGCCTTCCTGTCCACCCAATCCGGCGCGCTGGCGGTCTACGACGCGCGCGATCGCACGCGTCCGAACTTGGTCGCGACCGTTCCAGGCTTCGCCCCGTACGTGGCGGTCGTTCCAGGAGCGCTGGTCGGTCTGACCCAGTCCGAGCTCAAGCTCATGCCGTTGCCGGAGCAGGGCGTCGATGACGAGCAGCTCGTCGCGAGCTACGCGACGGCGGACTCGGCGCTGGGCGTGGCTTCTGGTCGCGGCGTGCTGGACATCGCCGCGTCGCTGCAGGGGCTGGTGCGCGCCGACTGGCTGACGCCTCCGCTCCTTGGGCAGCCGACGCCGCGCTTGACGGGCAACCTGCGGGCGATCGAGCGGCTCGGCGAGCGGGTGGTGTACCTGAACGCGGCGACGGTCGAGTACGCGCAGGACATCCCCCCGACGAGCAGCGTGAACCGGGCGCCGCTGTCGATCCTCGGCAACGTCGAACGCCTCGCGACCTCGGGGAGCCGCATCTGGGCGCTGTCGGGGCCGACGCTGCGGGCGGTGAGGGCGCCGGACTTCAACGTGCTCGAGCAGGTGCTCTTGGGCGGCGGGACGGTCGATCTGGCAGCGGAGGACTCTGTGGCCGCGGTCGCGCAGGGCACCGGCGTCGCGGTCGTTCGGCGGAGCCCGACGGGCACGCTCGACGTCGCGTCGACGATCGCCGTACCGGCCCAGGTAGTGGCGCTCGACGGCACGGTGCTGGCGGTGGGCTCCGGGACGACGGTGCGGCTGTACGACGTCACGGATCCGCTGGCGCCGCAGGCGCGCGCCACGTTCACGACGCGGGACACGGTGCGCAAGCTGCGCTTCGGCGGCCGGCTACTGCTCGCGAGCGAAGGGACGAGCGGGGTGGAGACGTTCGACGTCGCGGATCTGGGCGCGCCTGCGCTGCGTGCGCACTACGCCGCCCAGCGCGCCGAGGACGCGAAGCTGCTCGACGGCTACCCAGTCGTGGCGGACTCCATCTACGGGGTGAAGGTCTTCGCCCCGGTTGGTCCGGTCACACCCTCCGTCGTCTGGAGCGCGCCGGTGGACGACGTCACGGCCGAGCAAGGCGCCGCCCTGCCGATCGCCGTGGACGTGCGTGGACCCAAGGCCGACGTCGTCGAGGTGCTCATGGACGGTGCCGTGGTCGGGCGCCTGTCCGCGGATGGGCGGGGCCAGGTGCGAATCCCGGCCCAGCTCCATGCGGGCCAGGTCGTTGGGCTGACGGTGCGGGCGTTCGCGGGTGAGCGCGTGGGTACGTCGGCCGTGCGCCGGGTACGCGTGACGCCGACGACGACCTCCGCGCCGGCTTTCGCCGAATTTGGCGCCCCGACCTTCGCCCGCGCGGGTGACGCGTTCGAGCTGAGCGCATCGGCCACCTCCGTCACGATGGCGCCGGCGACGCTGACGATCGACCTCGACGGGCACGTCGTCGCGCAGATCCCGAGCGTCGATTCGTGGCCCAACCGCAGGGTGACGCTGCACGGGCGTCTGCCGATCGTGAGCACCACGACCGTGATGACCTTCCGCGCGACCTTGACCGACGCCGTGGGCCGCACGGCGACTCGAACCGTCTTGTGCACCGTGTCTGGCGACAGCCAGCCGCCGACCGTCCCGACGCCGCTCCCGAGCGTGCTGAAGGCCGAGCCGTTCGTGAACTTTGTGTCTGTCAGCACCAGCGACGATGGCGTGGTGCAGCTCGAGCTGTTCCTCGACGGCGCGCTCGTGGCGTCGACCGGTCTTGTGAACTTCGGTTCGGCCTCGTTCAGCAACCTCCCGCTGCTGATTCCGGCCTCGAAGGTCGGGCAGACGGTCGTGCTGCGCGCGCTGGCGACGGACGGCGCGGGGCGGACGCGCGAGGCGAGCCAGTCGTACGTGGTGCAGCCGGACGGCGTGGCGCCGGTGGCGGTGCTCAGCATCTTCGGCGGTCTTAGCAGCCCAGTGGCTGAAGGCCGTACGGTCCGCATCACGGCGAGCGCGAACGACGCGGACGCGGATCTGACGCGCGTCGAACTTCTTGCCGATGGGGTCGTTCTCGCCTCGGCGACGAGCCCGAGCACGTCATCGCTTTCGGCGCCGGCCACCGACTACACCTTCCCGCTCCTGGCGCAGCAGTCCTCGGTCACCATCGAAGCGCGGGGCATCGATCGACGCGGTCGCAGCCACTCCGCCGTACAGGTGTTCGCGCTCCGTCCGAGCTCCACGCCGACGATCATCACAGCGCACGCCACTTCGCCGCTGCTCGAGGGGGCGACAGGGTCCCTCGGCTCGGTGAACGTGTTGGACGTCGATGGAAACCTCCGCCGAGTTCAGGTCTTGGTCGGGACCGTGAGCGTGCTGGACGTCGCGTCGCCGCCCATGACCCACAGCTACGCCGGCGGCTACAGCGGGACGCTCCCGCTCATCAGCGCCGTCGGTCCGACCGTCGACGTCACCTTCATCGCCACGAGCCAAGGTGGGACCGCGACGGCGGTGCGCACGGTGACGTTGCTGCCGAACCCTGCACCGGCCGTCACCTTCACTCGGACGATCCCCTCGCCGCTCACCGGCGAGACCGTCACCTGGTGCGCCGAGTCGCGGGACACGACCGGCGGCATCGGCACGTTGGTCGGCGCGGTCGCCGGCGTGGCGCTCCCAGGGCCAGCGGTGAGCTGCGGGATCAACTGCCTGCGCTTGTGCACGACCCGCCTGCTCGACGCCGCCGGCACGCTCACCTTCGAGGCCACCGCAACGGACGGGCTCGGCAAGGCGACGGTCGCGACCGACAGCCTGGACGTGGCTCAGAACCTGGCGCCGGTGATCGCGCTGGTGGCGCCGCCTCAGGCTCCGCTGGGCGGCAGCATTGCCGTGCGGGTGTCGGCGACGGACGAGCGGCAGGTCTCCTTCCTCGAGCTGCGCGCAGGCGGCGTCCTCATCGCGCGCCACGACGCGCCGGCGAATGGCCAGGAGTTCACCGCCAGCATTCCCGCGAGCGTGCTCGGGCCGCTGCAGATCGAGGCCACCGCCGCCGACAGCCAGGGCGCCACCCGCACGGTGTCGCGCACGGTCGACGTCGTGACGCAGGCCCGGTACGGCTTCATCGCCGCGGACGACTTCTCGCTGGACGACACCGACCTCGTCGTCGAAGGCCGCACGGTCACCATCGAAGGGACGCACCGGTTCCTCTCGCTCACGGTGGGTGACGGCGGCGTCGTCACCCATGGCGAGCAGACGACGGTCGGGCTCGTGACGCAGACCTTGACGATCACCGGCGAGCTGCGCGTGGCGCAGGGCGGGCGGATCGACGCGAGCGGCAGGGGCTACCTGGGCGGCTGGCAGGGGGCGAATACAGACGCGCGCGGGCGCACCGTCGGGCAGGCGCAGAGCACGGTCGATGGCGCCGGCACGCACGGCGGCCAGGGCGCGGGCCAAGACGGTGCGAACGTCGCGCATGGTGTGCTGACGGATCCGGCGGAGGCGGGCGGCGGCGGCGCGGGCCTGGCGGGTGATCCCCAGTCGCCGGGGGGCAACGGTGGCGGTGTGCTGCGGCTCACCGCGGCCAGCGCGGTCATTGACGGCGTCATCGCCGCGGACGGCCTCGCCGGAGTCGCGCAAGGTGGGGCAGGTGGCTCCATCTCGCTGGTCGTCGCCGGGGCGTTGTCTGGCGGTGGTGCCATCCACGCGAACGGCGCCAACGGCGGCGGCGGCGGGCGGGTGCGGGTGAGCGCCGGCAGCGACGACTTCGACTGGAGCCGCTTGGAGGCGTTCGGCTTTGGGGACGGCGGCGCCGGGACGATCTGGCTCGTCACGCCGAGCCGGCCGCAGGGGCTCCTGCGCGTGCGGAACGATCTCGGTGCGAGTCGGCAGGGCCTGACGCGGGTCACCGCGCCCGCGACGGTTGGTCGACTCGAGGTGACTCAGGAAGCGAACCTTGTGCTCACGAGCGCGCTCACCACGGCGGACCTCCACATCACCGGTGCCGCGGCGACGTTCGAGCAGGCGCTGTCGGCGACGCAGCCTTCGCTGAGCTTCGTCGGCGCGCAGGTGACGTTGCGGCAGCCGTGGGCGCCTCCGGCGGGCCAGGCGCTCACGCTGGACGGCAGCAGCCTCACCGCCCGCACGACGGCGCTGACGGCGTTCTCGGCGGTGACGCTCGTGAACGATGCGGTGTGGACGACGCCGTACACGACGGCGAGCGTCGAGGCGAAGCTGCTGCTCGGAGCGGGCATCGTCACCATCGACGGGACGAGCCGCATCGACGTCAGCGGGAAGGGTTACCTCGGCGGCATGCGGCTGGATAACGGCGTGCAAGCCGGGCGCACACTGGGGAACGTCCTGGGTGGAGACTCCGCGGCGGGAAGTCACGCGGGGTACGGGGAGTTCGGGCAGTGGCCGGTGAATGAGGTCTACGGCTCGCTCGAGGCCCCGGAACAGCCCGGCGGTGGCGGGTCGGCGACGGCGCTGCCAGGCGGGAACGGCGGCGGTGTGCTCCGGCTGCAGGCGGGCGTGCTGCAGCTCGACGGCGAGCTGCGCGCTGACGGTGAAGCGGCCGTGACGGCGTGGCCGGGCGCAGGCGGGTCCGTCTGGGTCACGGTGGGGACGCTCAGCGGTGGTGGGCGCGTCCAGGCGAACGGCGCTAGGCGTGACGGCGGCTTCGGCGCCGGCGGTGGTCGCGTGTCGGTCGACGTGACGACGAACGACGGGTTCGATCTCACGCGGCTCGAGGCGGTCGGCGGGTCGGCCGGTACGGTGTTCGTGCGCGTCGGTGGCGCGGCGCGCGGCAACGTGCGGATCGACAACGCGGGGCTGCCGCCGTCCGGTTGGCAGACACCGATCCCGGATGGTCAGTACGGGGCCGTCGCGGTCGGTGGAAAGGCCGCCTCACGCACTGGTTCGATCGACGTGCTCACGCTGCAGATCGACGAGGGCTACTTCCATGCGTGGAGTGTTCTCACCGCCCAACCGGACCTGACGATCTCGCACGGGTACGTCTCGGCCGATTCGCTCAGCTTGCCAGCCGGCGCGGCGCTGCGGCTGACCTCGGCGTCGCTTGCGCTGTCCAGCACGAGCGTGCTCGACCTGTCGGCGTTGACGATCGAGTTGGTCTACGTCGAGGGCAAGCAGGCCTATTGGCCTGCGCTGCGTTCGAGCGCGTCCTCGCTTGACGTCAACGTTACCGGGCTAGCTCGCATCTCGTTCGGAGATGTCGCCGCGCTCGGCTACGAGTATTACGGCTCTGAGCTTGGAACATGGAACGGGCACGGTGCCGCGGGTCACGGGCTTGATTCCACGGCGTCTGCGCCCGTCCTTGATGTGGTCGCACCGACCCGCGTGGGTGAGCCGGGCAACCGCTGTGAGGTCGTGCCGGAAGGCTGGACGAACTGCTACCAGTTGGCGGCCGGGCAACACTTGTCCCTCACCGCTGGGCGCCTGGAACTCGACGGCACGTTGAACGTCTCGTCGCAGTCCGCGAGCGTTGGCGTCGCGGGCGGGGCCGGCTCGATTCAGGTCCAAGCCACCGAGCTGGTCGGCACCGGCTCGATCCGCGCCGACGGCCAAGAAGGCTCCGGCGGCGGCGCGATCGCCCTGCGCTACCAAGGCACCACCCCGCACACCCTCCACCTGTCCGCCAAGGGCGGCGAGCTCGGCGGTGGCGCGGGCACCATCTACGTCGAGCGCGACGATCAAGGCGTCTTCTATCGCACCCTCACGCTCGACAACGTGGGCACGGCGGCGACGTCGGTCCCGCCGACGACCATCACCGAGACCCTCCCCGAGCTTCAGGAACTCGCGATCCGGGGCGGCGCGCGGGCGCGCTTCGTCGAGCCGCTTTCGGTCACCCACGAGCTCTTCGTGACCAACGACGCGCACCCGCTGCGCTCCGAGGTCGAGTTCGACGGCGAGCTGACCACCAGCGTCGCGCCACTCACCTTCACCGGCGCGCGCGTACGCCTCGCGACCCCGATCCAGAGCTCCGTCACGGCGGACCTCTTCCTCGACGACACGCTGCTCGAACTCGAGCCGATGAGTTGGCCCCTCGCGACCCTCCACCTGGCCAATGCCTCGACGATTCGGCTGGTCAAACCCCGCGGCGAGCCGACCGCCTCCGACCTCACGCTGCAGCTCTACACGACGTTCACGGAGGTCGACGGGACCTCGCTCATCGACGTGTCCGGCATGGGCGGCCTGGGCGGGCTCGTGCGCGGAGACGGCTGGATCCCGGGTGAAGGGCCAGGCGGCGACTGGAGCCGGGGCGGCACGCACGGCGGCCCTGCCGGAGGCGCGCCGACTCGAATCATCGGCAGCGCGACGGGTGAGGACTCCTGCCACCAGGTACGCACCGTCGAACTCCAGGCCGGCCAGACGTACACCTTCTCGAGCTGTGAGGGCACAGGGACGCCGATGATCGACGTCACCGGCGTGTGCACCTGCGACAGCGAAGGCCTGTGCGCGCCCTGCACGTGCACCGCGAGCGCGACCGGCACGGCGGACGTCTGCCTCGGCAGCAGGGGACCCGATCCGGCGCGGTGGAGCTACGCGATCACCGGCGGCCCGTTCACGCTCAGCCCACTCGAGTACGGCGACTTCTCCGCGGCGGACACGGCAGGCTCCGGCGGCTCGGCCGATCCAGCCGGCACGGTGCCTGGCGGCAACGGCGGCGGCTTGTTGACCCTCTACGCGTACGACCGGCTCGTGCTCTTCGGCACGCTGCGCGCGAACGGCGAGCCGGGCTTCTTCGGCGGCGCGGGCGGGTCGATCAGCGTCGTCGTCGGCGGGCTCGAAGGCGCGGGCACGGTGGAAGCGCTGGGCGGCGCCGAGGGCGGTGGCGGCGGGCGCGTGGCGCTGAGCTACGAGACGGACTGGGGGTTCGACTTCTCGAACGTGAGCGCCAGTCGGCAGGTCAACGGCGGCGGGCCTGGCAGCGTGTTCATCGCGCAGACGAGCTTCTTCGCGCCGTACACCCGGCTGCGCTTCGACACGCGCACCGTCCCGACGACGGCCACCGTGCCTCCCACGACGATCCCGCTCACCGGCACCGGCCAGCTGCAGGTCGACAGCCTCACCGTCATCAACGGCGCGCACGTGCGCACGCCGAACGACACCTTCGTGAACGACGTGACGAACGTCGACGCGACCAGCTCCTTCACCGCCCCCAACTTGGTGCTGCCATGACGCGCCCCGCGCTCGTCGTCTTGTTGCTGTGCTCTACCGCCTGCACTCCGCCAGACGTGCTGGCGAAGGTCGGGCCTCGGCGCGTGACGGAGGGTGACGTCGCCTACGACGCCACGCAGCGCGGACCCAGGCCGCCCAAGGACGCGGTCGACGCGTTGATCGCTCGCGAAGCGTTGGCGGCCGCCGCCGTCGCCCGAGGGCTCGATCAGCAGCCGGCGGTGCGCGCGCGGATCCGCGCGGCGGAGCGGGAAGCGCTGGTGCAGGCGCTGCTCGACGTCGAGCTGGCGGCGGTCGACGAGAAGGCCGCGCTCGAGCTGTACCGGAAGACGCAGGAGCAGCTGCAGGTCCGCGAGGTGGACGTCGCGCACATCTTCTTTTCGTGGGGGGAAGCGGCGCCGGGATCCGCGCAGCGCGAGCGGGTGATGAGCCAGGCGACGGCCGCGTGGGCACGGCTGATCGGCGGGGACGACTTCGCGGTGGTGGCCAAGGAGCTGTCGCAGGACCAGGCCACGAAGGATCACGGCGGGGCGCTGGGTGTCGTGCGCGAAGGGCAGGTCAGCTCCGAGCTGTTCGCCGCCGCGGCCGCGCTCAAAGAAGGGGAAGTGTCCAAGCCCGTCGAGACGTCGTTCGGGCTGCACGTGCTCAAGGCGCTCAAGGGGCTCAACGTGGTGAAGCCGGCCTTCGAAGACGTGAAGGGGCGGCTGTTGGCGCAGGCTCGGCGCGACGCGCAGGCGAGCTTCGAGCAGCGGACCGTCAGCACCGCCGAGGTGAAGCGGTTTGAAGAGCGGATCGCCAAGCTGGGGGAGGCGAAGCGATGAAGCGGGTGGCGCAGGGAGTCCTGGTGTTGGCGGGGCTGAGCCTCGTCGCGGCGTGTGAGTGGGGCAGCGGCGGGCGCGGGGCGAGTGCGGGCGGCGTGGAGAAGAAAACGCAGGCACACAGCTCCGCGGGGGACGACGACGAGGACGAGTGGGAGTGCGAGGGGGGCGGGGACGAGCACGAGAGTCACGGGCACCACCGGTGTCCGTGGCTGACGTTGCGGGCGACGAAGCACTACGGGCCGACGAGGTACGAGGACGGGACGGTGCGGGTGGGGGCGGCGCTGCGCTTCAAGGTGCCGAAGGACATGGAGGTGGTGCAGGGGAATGGGGGAAACCAGCACGTGACGTTGAAGTACGGCGTCAACGGGCTGACGACGGAGTGCCGGTACC